>NZ_JAYSDA010000001.1:0-63051 GCF_041914625.1 Aquitalea pelogenes
CGCCCTGCAGATGGACATCAAGATCCAGGGCATCACCAAGGAAATCATGCAGGTTGCCCTGGCACAAGCCAAGGAAGGCCGCCAGCATATCCTGGGCCTGATGAAGGAAGCCGTGGAAGGCCCGCAAGAGCTGTCTGCCCACGCTCCGCGTCTGTACGTGATGAAGATCAATCCGGAGAAAATCCGTGACGTGATCGGCAAGGGCGGCGAAACCATCCGCTCCATCACCAAGGACACCGGCACCGAGATCAATATCGAGGAAGATGGCACCATCACCATCGCCTCCATCTCCGGTGAAGGCGCCGAGGCTGCCAAGAAGCGTATTGAAGAAATCACCGTTGAAGTTGAAGTGGGCAAGATCTACGAAGGTACCGTAGTGAAGATCCTCGACAACAACGTCGGTGCCATCGTTTCCATCCTGCCGGGCAAGGATGGTCTGGTACACATTTCCCAGATCGCCAACGAGCGCATCAAGAATGTGTCCGACTACCTGAAAGAAGGCCAGGTTGTGAAGGTCAAGGCCATCGAAATGGACGATCGCGGTCGTATCCGCCTGTCCATCAAGGCGCTGCTGGAAGACGAATCCAAGGTTGCGCGCGAAACCGCCGACTCCTTTGGTCTGAAGACCCAGCAGTAATTCCTGGCAATCTGCCAAGCAAAAGCCCGCAGCAATGCGGGCTTTTTTGCGTCTGGCGGCAGGGAAGGGATGCCGGTGTGAATGTCGCGATTACGGCAGGCAGGACGCATGCTGCGCAGCATTTTGACCGCCAGATGGCGGCTGTGCCGACGATTTGTTTTGCAAGATGCTGAAAATTAAGGTGAAAATGGCGGTTTGACGGGTTTGAGATAGGTCAAGTAATTTTATAAGCAGATGTCGCAAACCGGATATGGGTTGGCCGGAAGATTCGATTAGAATCATTTCAAGCGTATTAAATCATAACAATGCCGTTTACTGCCCCGGACAGCAGGCAGAAACGGAGGACCAAGCAGGAAGGGAACTATAAAGATGAGCAATTCGATCACCCGCGCTGATTTCGACCAGGTCATGGTCCCCAACTACGGCCCGGCTGCCTTCATTCCGGTCAAGGGCCTGGGATCGCGAGTCTGGGATCAGGATGGTCGTGAATTCATTGATCTGGCTGGCGGTATCGCCGTGAATTCGCTGGGCCATTGCCACCCGCAACTGGTGGCTGCGCTGACCGAACAGGCTGGCAAGCTGTGGCATGTGTCCAATGTGTTCACCAACGAGCCGGTACTGAAACTGGCTCATGCGCTGACTTCCGCCACCTTTGCCGATCGTGCCTTCTTCTGCAACTCCGGTGCCGAGGCCAATGAAGCCTGCTTCAAGCTGGCACGCAAATATGCCGCCGATCATTTCGGTCCGGAAAAGAACGAAATCATCTCCTGCAAGAATTCCTTCCACGGTCGCACCCTGTTTACCGTGAGCGTGGGTGGCCAGCCCAAGTACACCGAAGGCTTTGCCCCGGTACCGGCTGGCATTCACCATTTCGAGTTCAACAATATCGACTCCCTCAAGGCGGCCATCAGTGAAAAGACCTGCGCCGTGGTCATCGAGCCGGTGCAAGGCGAGGGCGGCGTGCTGCCGGCCGACAAGGCCTTCTTGCAAGCTGCGCGTGAACTGTGCGACCAGCACAATGCCCTGCTGATTTTCGATGAAGTACAAACCGGCGTGGGCCGTACCGGCTCGCTGTACGCCTATCAGGAATATGGCGTGACGCCGGACATCCTCTCCAGCGCCAAGTCGCTGGGTGGCGGTTTCCCGATTGGTGCCATGCTGACCACCGACAAGATTGCCCAGAGCTTCTCGGTCGGCACCCACGGTACCACTTACGGCGGCAACCCGCTGGCCGCCTCGGTTGCCCTCAAGGTGATCGAAATCGTCAACACCCCGGAAGTGCTGGCCGGTGTACGTGCCAAGAGCCAGCGCCTGCGCGATGGCCTGAATGCCATCAACGACAAGTACAAGGTATTCAAGGAGGTCCGTGGCATGGGCTTGCTGCTGGGCTGCGTACTGACCGATGCCTTTGCCGGCCGTGCCAAGGACTTCGTCAACGCTGCCAGCAAGCATCAGCTGTTGCTGCTGGTTGCCGGTGTCAATGTCGTGCGCATGGCACCGTCGCTGGTGGTGGAAGACCGCGACATCGACGAAGCGCTGCAGCGTTTTGATGCTGCCGTGGCCGAACTCGTCGCCGCCAAGTAAGCCCCGTTTTTTCCCGCAAGAGACACCACAGCCAGGCTTTGCCGTGGCTGTGGGTACGGCTGCGCCCGCGAAACGGCGCAGCGGCTTACCCCGCAGAGGGAGGTTTCCATGTTTATCGTGCGCCCAGTCCGCACTGCCGACTTGCCCGCCATCGAAAGAATGGCCGTAGCCAGCGGCATCGGTGTGACCAGCCTGCCCAACAATCGGGACAAGCTGTTCGAACGGATCCAGCAGTCCTCATCGTCGTTCGAGTTTGAAGCCACCGCAGAAACCGGCAGCGAATACTATATGTTCGTGCTGGAATCCGCCGGCGAAGTGGTGGGTACTGCCTCCATCAGTGCCTGTGCCGGTTTTGACGAGCCGTTTTACAGCTACCGCAGCGAAACCTTCGTGCATGCCTCGCGCACCCTCAAGGTGAACAACCGGGTGCATGTGCTCAATATCTGTCACGACCTTACCGGCATGGTGCAGCTGTGCGGTTTCTATGCCGATACCGTACTGGAACCGCTGGCCGCCGAACTGCTGTCCCGTGCGCGCCTGCTGTTCATCGCCACGGCACGGCAGCGCTTTGGCCGTCGCATCATTGCCGAAATGCAGGGCATTCATGACGATGCCGGTCAGTCGCCGTTCTGGAACGCCATTGGCCGCCGCTTCTTCAATATGGACTTCCTGCAGGTGGAGCAGGCGTTTGTCGGCCACAGCAAAACCTTTATTGCCGAGCTGATGCCCAGCTATCCCATCTATGTGCCCTTGCTGCCGGACGATGCGCAAAATGCCATCGGCCAGATTCACGCCAATTTCGAGCGTCCCTGTCAGTTGCTCACCACCGAAGGCTTCGAGGCAGACAACTATATCGACATCTTTGATGGTGGCGCGGTGCTGACTGCCGAGCTGGACCGTCTGCAAACGCTGGAGCGCAACCGTTGTCATCCGGTGGAAGTGGCCGCCAGCCTGCCGGCCCAGGCCAGCATGCATCTGGTGTGCAACCAGCAGGTAGGTGACTTCGTGGCGGCAGCCATCCGCGTGGCCATTGTCGATGGTGTGGCCTTCATCAATCCGGATGCCGCCCAGGCGCTGGGTGTAAGCAGCGGCGACACCGTGCGTGTGGTCGGCTTGCAGCAAGGCTGAGGAGAGACAGCATGATGATTATCCGTCCGATCGCACATAGCGATCTGCCCGGCCTGATGAATCTGGCACGCAGTGCCGGAGTCGGCCTTACCTCCTTGCCGGTGAACGAAGAACGCCTGTCGCGTCGCATCAGCCGTTCGGTACTGTCCTTTGCCGGTGAGCTGGACCGCGCCGACCAGGGCTATGTATTCGTGCTGGAAGACAGCGAAACCGGCCAGGTTGGTGGTATCTGCGCGCTGGAAGCCGCCGTTGGCCTGAAGGAGCCCTGGTACAACTACCGCGTGGGCACCATCGTGCACGCCTCGGACGAGCTGGGCGTGTACTCGCGTCACGAAACCCTGTTCCTGTCCAACGACCATACCGGTTATTCCGAGCTGTGCACCTTGTTCCTGCATCCGGATTTCCGCGCCAACCGCAATGGCGGCCTGCTGTCCAAAAGCCGCTTCCTGTTCCTGGCGCAATTCCCGCAACTGTTCGGCAAGACCGTGGTGGCGGAAATGCGTGGCGTATCCGATGCCGATGGCCGCTCACCCTTCTGGGAAGGGCTGGGGCGTCACTTCTTCTCCATCGATTTTGCCCAGGCGGATTACCTCACCGGCGTCGGCCAAAAGGCTTTTGTCGCCGAGCTGATGCCCAAGCATCCGGTGTATGTCGATTTCCTGCCAGCCGATGCCCAGGCGGTAATCGGCAAGACCCACGACAACACCCGCCCGGCCGTAGCCATGCTGGAATCCGAAGGTTTCCGCTACGAAGGCTATGTCGACATCTTTGATGCCGGCCCTACCGTGCAGGCCTATACCAGCGAAATTCGGGCGGTGAAGGAAAGCCGCACCGTGACCGCCCGCGTACTGGACCCGCTGCCCGAAGGGGAGCGTTGCCATTACCTGGTATCCAATCAGTCGCTGACCGGTTTCCGGGTGATTCTGGCACAAGCACCAGCACCCACTCATGAATTCTGCCTGACGCCGGAACAGGCGCAGGCCCTGAACGTGCAGGAAGGCGACCACGTACGCTGCGTGGCATTGTCGCCCAAGGAGAACGCATGACCACTTTGTATATCAATGGACAATGGCTGGCCGGTGCCGGCGCAGACCTGAGCAAGACCAACCCGGCCACGGCGGAGCTCATCTGGCAAGGGCAGGGCGCGGATGCCGCGCAGGTTGATCAGGCTGTTGTGGCGGCACGTCTGGCCTTCAAGTCCTGGGCACGCACTGCACTGGACGAGCGCATTGCCATCGCCCGCCGTTTTGGCGAACTGCTGACTGCCAACAAGGATGCGCTGGCCACCATTATTGCCAAGGAAACCGGCAAGCCGATGTGGGAAGCGCTGACCGAAGTCACCACCATGGTCAACAAGGTGGAGATTTCGGTGAAGTCCTATCACGAGCGTACCGGCGAGCGCGCCGCGCCCATGGGTGATGCCCAGGCGGTGCTGCGTCACAAGCCGCATGGTGTGGTGGCCGTGTTCGGCCCGTACAACTTCCCCGGCCATTTGCCCAATGGCCATATCGTTCCTGCGCTGCTGGCCGGTAACTGCGTGTTGTTCAAACCGTCGGAACTGACACCGTGGACCGCACAGGAAACGGTACGCCTGTGGGTGGAAGCGGGCTTGCCGGCCGGAGTGATTGCCCTGCTGCAAGGTGCGCGTGAAACCGGCATCGCCCTGGCCGGCCACAAGGGCATCGACGGCCTGTTCTTTACCGGCAGCTCGGCCACTGGCGAACTGTTGCACCGCAATTTCGGCGGTCAGCCGGACAAGATCGTGGCGCTGGAAATGGGCGGTAACAATCCGCTGATCGTGGAAGACGTGGCCGATGTCGATGCCGCCGTGCATCACATCATCCAGTCCGCATTCGTGTCGGCGGGACAACGCTGCACCTGCGCGCGTCGCCTGCTGGTGCCGCAAGGTGCGTGGGGTGATGCGCTGCTGGCTCGCCTGGTTGAAGTCACCGCCAAGCTGAAAGTGGGGCAGTACGACGAACAACCGGCACCGTTCATGGGTGCGGTAATTTCCAATGCCGCCGCTGAAGCCTTGCTCAAGGCCCAGGCCTGGTTGCTGGACAACGGCGGCAAGAGCCTGCTGGAAATGCGCCGCCTGACGCCGGATGCCGCCATCCTGTCGCCCGGCATCATCGACAGCACTGCGGTGGAGCGCCCGGACGAAGAATTCTTCGGCCCGCTGCTGCAAGTCATCCGCTATGCGGACTTTGATGAAGCCATCGCCATTGCCAACGACACCCGATTTGGCCTGGCCGGTGGTGTGCTGTCGGATAGCCGTGCCTTGTACGAACGCTATCTGCTGGAAAGCCGCGCTGGCGTAGTCAACTGGAACAAGCCGCTGACCGGTGCTTCCAGTGCTGCCCCGTTCGGTGGCATCGGTGCCTCTGGCAACCATCGCCCCAGCGCTTACTATGCCGCGGATTACTGCGCTTACCCAGTGGCCTCGCTGGAATGCGACAGCCTGACCGTGCCTGCCCAACTTTCTCCGGGGATTACACTGTGAACGCCTACGAAGTGAATTTTGACGGCCTGGTTGGGCCGACACATAACTACAGCGGCCTGTCCTTTGGCAATGTGGCTTCCACCAGCAATACCAAGGCAGTGTCCAATCCCAAGCAGGCAGCCCAGCAGGGTCTGGCCAAGATGAAGGCGTTGCACGACCTGGGCTTCAAGCAGGGCGTGCTGGCCCCGCACGAGCGCCCGGACGTGGCCAGCCTGCGCCGCCTGGGTTTTTCCGGTACGGATGGCGAAGTGGTGGCGCGTGCCGCCAAGGAGGCCCCGGCCATTCTGGCGGCAGCCTCGTCCGCTTCCTGCATGTGGACGGCCAATGCCGCTACGGTCAGCCCGTCTGGCGATACCGCGGACAAGAGGGTGCACTTTACCCCGGCCAATCTGAACAACAAATTCCACCGTTCCATCGAGCATCCCACCACGCGCCGTCTGTTGCAGGCGATGTTTGCCGACGAACAGCACTTCATGGTGCATGAAGCCCTGCCGGCGCAGATGCACTTTGGTGATGAAGGTGCGGCCAACCATACCCGCTTCTGTGCGGAATATGATGCTGCCGGGGTGGAGTTCTTCGTATTCGGCGCGGCAGCATTCGATGGTCGTTACCCGGCCCCGCAGCGCTTTCCGGCGCGACAGACGCTGGAAGCCTGCCAGGCCGTGGCGCGCCTGCATGGTTTGTCGGAATCCGGCGTGGTGTATGCCCAGCAGGACCCGGCCACCATCGATGCCGGTGTGTTCCACAACGATGTGATTTCGGTGGGTAACCGCAATGTGCTGTTCCACCATGAAAAGTCTTTTCTGGAGCAGGGCAGGGTGCTGGAAGAGCTGTCACGCAAGCTGGCGGCCGTGGGTGGGCAGTTTGTACCGGTGGAAGTGCCGGATGCCGAAGTGAGCGTGGCCGAGGCGGTGAAGAGCTATCTGTTCAACAGCCAGCTGCTGTCCAAGCCGGATGGCAGCATGATCATCGTGGTGCCGGAAGAATGCCGCAACGTCGAGCGTGTGTGGAGCTATCTGCAAAAGATGAGCAGCAGCGGCGGCCCGATCAATGAAATCCGCGTGTTCGACCTCAAGCAGTCGATGCAGAATGGCGGCGGCCCGGCTTGCCTGCGTTTACGCGTGGCGATGTCGGCCAGCGAGATTGCTGCAGTCAACCAGGGCGTGCTGATGAGCGATGATCTGTTCGCGACGCTGAACGCCTGGGTGGAGCGGCATTACCGTGATCGCCTGAGTGCGGATGATCTGGCCGACCCCTTGCTGCTGGACGAATGCCGCACGGCGCTGGACGAGCTGACGCGCATCATGCGGCTGGGTTCGGTTTACCCCTTCCAGCTGGCCTGAGCCAGATCATGCATCAGGGCAGGGCGATGTCTTCATTCCGGTCAGTCGCCCTGTTTCTGTCTATATATAAAGCCACCTGCGGGTGGCTTTTGTGCTGTTATGGGGCGCTGCTGCATTTTTTGCCACATTGTGGGGCAAATTTCCCGTTTTCAGCGCCAAAAAACTGGCCCGACTCTTGCTATAGAGGCCGCAAGAAACTGTTTTGTCTGTACTGCTTGCTTAATGATGTAGTGAGCCGACAAAAATTTTGCAGGGATGCGGTGTGTTCAGTCGGGCGGACGATTGTATCCCGAAGATTGTATACATTCGAATGAGTGCGAAAATTCTGTGTTCGCATTGGAATGCGAATGAACATTTCTTTTCGGTTGCGAATATTTTCAAGGGGAAACATGTCAAAAATGTGAAAATGCAGGCTTTGCCAGGTGTGTTCTCGCGCAGTGAAGATATCCGATATTATCTTGCTGCAGCGCAGTAATATACTTGAGAAAAAGCCAATAAAATCAATAACTTGCAATAATCTTAAATGATTTGCCTTTTTGCTGTTTTTCACCGGTTTTTCAGATTGACAGTCGATTGAATCCACACGCATAATCCGTGCGGCTGTCAGACAGAAACCAGGAAAATGGTTCGATACGACAGGCAACAACTACAGGTGGCATAAGAAGAGGGGAAGCCCTACAAGCTGCTGGGTCGTTTAAATCAAAGGAGATCTCCCACGTGGACATTTTTTTCCAACAGATCCTCAATGGTCTGGTACTTGGTAGCATCTATGCGCTGATCGCGCTGGGTTACACCATGGTGTACGGGATCATGGGGCTCATCAACTTCGCCCATGGCGAAGTCGTGATGATTGGTGCAATGGTTTGCATTACCGTCGTTTCTACCCTGATGCACTCGGGTGTGGACCTTCCAGGCTGGGCTATCGTGCTGATCGGCACGCTGGTTGCCATTCCGGCTTGCGCCTTGCTGGGCTTTGTCATTGAACGGGTGGCTTACCGTCCGTTGCGTGGCGCTCAGCGTCTGGCTCCGCTGATTACTGCGATTGGCTTGTCCATTTCGCTGCAGCAGATTGCCATCCTGATCTGGGGCCGCAACTACATCCCGTTCCCTGACCTGCTGAATGCAGACACCGTCAGCATCATGGGTGCCAGCATTACCAAGCTGCAAATCATGATCGTGGTGCTGTGCCTGGTGCTGATGATCGGCCTTCTGGTTGTGGTTGAGAAAACCAAGCTGGGTCGCGCCATGCGTGCCACCAGTCAGAACCCGGCCGTGGCCGGCCTGATGGGTGTCAACGTCAACACCATCATTTCCGCCACCTTCATGCTGGGCTCCGCCCTGGGTGCGATTGCCGGTGTAATGGTTGCTACCAACTATTCCCAAGCTCACTACTACATGGGCTTCATGATCGGCCTGAAGGCGTTTACCGCTGCGGTGCTGGGTGGTATCGGCAATCTGGGTGGTGCAGTGGCCGGCGGTATCCTGCTGGGCATCATCGAAAGCCTGGGTGCAGGTTACATCGGTCAACTGACCGGTGGCTTCCTGGGTTCCAACTATCAGGACATCTTTGCCTTCATGGTGCTGATCCTGGTGCTGATTTTCCGTCCGTCCGGCCTGCTGGGCGAAAAGATGGCTGACCGCGCCTGATCTGGGGGAGAAATAACATGAGCAAGGCATTTGATTCCAAACAAGTCGGGCTGTTCATCGCCAGCGGCATTGCCCTGTGCGTACTGCCCTTCGTGGTAGGCGGCGCGCTGGGTAATTCCTGGGTGCGTATCGTCGACTTCGCGCTGTTGTACGTGATGCTGGCACTGGGCCTTAACATCGTGGTGGGCTTTGCCGGCCTGCTCGACCTGGGCTTTATCGCCTTCTATGCCGTGGGTGCCTATACCTACGCATTGCTGGGTTCGCCGCACTTCGGCATTCACTGGCCCTTCTATGTCACCATTCCGCTGGGTGCGCTGTTTGCCGCCTTCTTCGGTATTCTGCTCGGTACTCCGGTACTGCGCCTGAAGGGTGACTATCTGGCCATCGTGACGCTGGGTTTCGGTGAAATCATCCGTATCTTCATGAACAACCTGAACGCGCCGGTCAACATCACCAACGGCCCGCAAGGTATCAACCTGATCGACCCGATCCGCGTGGCCGGTGCCGACCTGGGTTCGCCGATCAACCTGTTCGGCATGTCCCTGCCGCCGGTCTATCTGTACTACTACCTGTTCCTGGTGTTGACCGTCATCGTGGTGATCATGGCTTCCCGCCTGCAGCACTCCCGTATCGGCCGTGCCTGGGTTGCGCTGCGTGAAGACCAGATTGCCGCTTCGGCCATGGGTATCAACATCCGCAACATCAAGCTGCTGGCCTTTGCACTGGGTGCGCTGTCCGGTGGTGTGGCTGGTGGCCTGTTCTCTGCCTTCCAGGGTTTTGTATCGCCGGAATCCTTCAGCTTGCTGGAGTCCATCATGATCCTGGCCATGATCGTTCTGGGTGGCATGGGTAACATCGCCGGTGTGATCCTGGGTGCTGTCGTGCTGACCATTGCGCCGGAAATCCTGCGTGACGTGATTGGCCCGCTGCAGATGAAGACCATGGGTCGCATGCTGATCGACCCGGAAAACGCCCGCATGCTGCTGTTCGGCATTGCCATGGTGGTGATGATGCTGGTTCGTCCGGAAGGCATGCTGCCGTCCAAGCGCCGCAAGGCCGAATTCAAGGACGCCAAAGAAGCGGCTGCGCAGAAAGGTTAAGTCATGGCTGAAGTACTGCTGAAAATCGAAGGCATCAACAAGCGTTTTGGCGGTCTGCACGCATTGAGCGATGTCGGCCTGACCATCAACAAGGGTGAAATCTACGGTCTGATCGGCCCGAACGGTGCCGGCAAGACCACGCTGTTCAACGTGCTGACCGGCCTGTACGTGCCGGACGAAGGTTCCTTCACCTTCGACGGCCACAACCTGTTCCAGGCCAAGCCGCACGTGGTGGTGAACGCCGGTATCGCCCGTACTTTCCAGAACATCCGTTTGTTCGCGGAAATGACTGCGCTGGAAAACGTGATGGTGGGTCGCCACATCCGTTCCAAGGCCGGGGCACTGGGCGCGGTACTGCGTGACCGCCGTACCCGCGAGGAAGAAAAGGCGATTACCGCCAAAGCCTGGGAACTGCTGGAATACGTAGGCATTGCCGACGTGGCCGACGAACGTGCCCGCAACCTGTCCTACGGCCACCAGCGTCGTCTGGAAATTGCCCGCGCGCTGGCCACCGAGCCCAAGCTGCTGGCACTGGACGAACCGGCTGCCGGTATGAACCCGCGTGAAACCGAAGAGCTCAAGGAGCTGATGAGCAAGATCGCCAAGAGCGGTACTACGGTTTTGCTGATTGAACACGACGTCAAACTCATGATGGGTCTGTGTGACCGTATTGCGGTGCTGGATTACGGCAAGAAGATTGCCGAGGGCATTCCGGAAGAAGTACGCAAGAACCCGAGAGTGATTGAAGCTTACCTGGGAGCGGCACACGCATGAGCCTTCTGGAAGTTAAAAACCTGCAAGTGGCTTACGGCGGCATTCAGGCTGTTCGTGGCGTGGATTTCCACATCAACCAGGGCGAACTGGTCACCCTGATCGGTGCCAACGGTGCCGGCAAGACCACCACCCTGAAAACCCTGATCGGCATGGTGAAGCCGTCCGGCGGCAGCATCACTTACGATGGCAAGCTGAACGGCACCATTCCGTCCCACGACTATGTGCGTCATGGTCTGGTGATGGTGCCGGAAGGCCGTGGCATCTTCAGCAAGCTGACGGTGGAAGAAAACCTGCAAATGGGTGCCTACTACCGCAATGATAAGGCGGCCATCCAGAGCGAAATCGAGCGCGTGTACGAACTGTTCCCGCGCCTGAAAGAGCGTTACAAGCAGCTGGCCGGCACCCTGTCCGGCGGCGAACAGCAAATGGTGGCCATGGGCCGTGCCATGCTGTCCAAGCCCAAGCTCTTGCTGCTGGATGAGCCGTCCATGGGCCTGGCACCTATCATCGTGGAAAAGATCTTCGAGATCATCCAGATGATTGCCAAGGAAGGCGTGACCATGCTGCTGGTGGAGCAGAACGCCAAACTGGCCCTGGAAGTGTCCCAGCGCGGTTATGTGATGGAAAGCGGCCGTATCACCATGGGTGGCCCGGCGCGCGAATTGCTCGACGACGAACGCGTGCGTAACGCCTACCTCGGCGAGTAAGCAAAAGAGTCTTCAATGACAGCAACGATTAGCCCCGAAGTACTGGTCCACCAGCTCTTCGGGGCCTTTTTATTGCCCCCGCTGCTTTTCATTCTCCCCATCGCCCTGGGGCTGTTGCTGCGCCGCCGTGCGCCTGCCATGGGGGCCAGTCTGGTATGTGTCGGCCTGCTGCTGGCCTATCTGTTGTCCATCCCCCGTACTGCCATGTGGCTGAATGCCGGTCTGGAGCGCTATCCGGTTGTAAATACTGCCCAGCTGCAACAGCAACAGGCCATCGTGGTGCTGGGCGGCGGCAAGAAACCGGCTCCCGAATACGAGCGTAACGAACCGAGTGCCGATACCCAGACCCGGCTGCGCTACGCCGCCTTTCTGGCACGACGCACTCATCTGCCCCTGCTGGTGACCGGTGGCTCACCCTATGGTGGCGAGCCGGAAGGCGAGGTGATGGCGCGTACCCTGCAACAGGACTACGGCCTGTCAGTACGCTGGGTGGAAATGCAGTCCAATACCACGCTGGAGAACGCCCGTTACAGTGCGCTCATGCTGAAAAAGGCAGGCATCAGCCGTATCGTGCTGGTCAGCCAGGGCTGGCATCTGCGCCGCGCGCTGCCGTTTTTTCAGGCCCAGGGCCTGAATGTGCTGCCTGCACCCACCGGTTTTGTCCGTTATGATGGCGCAGGGCTGGCCTGGTATCTGCCCACCGGGCGGGCCATGCAGGAATGCCATTCCGCCTTGCGCGAATGGCTGGGCATTTTCTTTTACTCGGTACAAGGCTGGTTGCACGGCAGAGCCACGCAGCCGGATTGATGCCGGGTCAACTCCGAGCAAGAGGTGTGAAGCGTGAACGTTGCAGCCATCATCATCGGCGATGAATTATTGTCCGGCAAACGGCAGGACAAGCATTTGCAATCCCTGATCCGCATTCTGGCGGCGCGTGGCCTGAGCCTGGCCACTGCGGAATACGTGGGTGACAACCCGGCACGCATCACCGCCGCCTTGCAGCGTGCCTTTGCCAGCGGCGAACTGGTGTTCAGTTTTGGCGGCATCGGTGCCACCCCGGACGACCACACCCGCAGCTGTGCCGGACAGGCGCTGGGCTTGCCGCTGGAGGTTCACCCCGAAGCCGGTGCGCTGATCGAGGCACGCTTTGGCGAGGATGCTTATCCGCACCGCATCAATATGGCGATGTTCCCGTCAGGCAGCCGCATCATCCCCAATCCGGTGAACCAGATTGCCGGTTTCTCCCATGGTGATGTGCATTTCGTGCCGGGCTTTCCCGCCATGGCCTGGCCGATGATCGAATGGGTGCTGGACAGCCAGTACCGCCATCTGTTCAATGACAGCCCGGATGTGGAAGCCGGGGTGATTGCGCTGAATGCGCGCGAGGGCGACCTGATCACCCTGATGCAGGATTTCAGCCAGCGCTATCCTGCCCTCAAGCTGTCCAGCCTGCCCAGTTTTGGCAACGAAACCATTCCGCAGATGCACATCGACTTCGGCTTTACCGGCCAGCGCCAGCTGGTGGAAATAGCCATTGCCGAATGGCGCAAGGCACTGACGGCGGCGGGTTATACCTTGCGTGAACGGTCTTGATCTGTTGTGTGGCACAACTGAAAAAGGGGCTTTACGCCCCTTTTTGCTTTGCTGGACCTTGCCTCAGCGCCCGGTTTTCAGCTGTGTCCACAGCCGGTTTTGCAGCCGCATGATGTCAGCCGGTACCGGTTCCAGCAGGAACAGCTTGTTGATGAGGGCTGGTGGCGGGTAGATGGCCGGGTCGTTGGCAATCTCCGGTTTCACGAACTTGCGCGCCGCCGCATTGGCAGTAGGGTAGAACACGGTATTGGTGATGCCGGCGTTCACCTGCGGAGTTTGCATATAGTTGATCCACTGCAGGGCGGAATCGACATTCTTGGCTCCCTTGGGAATCACCATCACGTCAAACCACAGTGGCGCACCGGTCCGGGGAATGTAATAGGCCAGCTGATAGGGGCGTTTTGCTTCGGCAGCGCGGGTTTTGGCGATCACCACGTCACCGGAGTAGCCCAGTACCATGCAGATATCGCCATTGGCCAGTTCGTTGATATAGCCGGACGAGCTGAAACGCTTGATATAGGGGCGGATTTTTTGCAGGGTCTGGAAGGCAGCCTGATAGTCGGCCGGATTGCGGCTGTTAGGTTGCTTGCCCAGATAGTGCAGGGTGGTGGCGAACACGGCCTTGGCATCGTCCAGTACCGAAATGCCGCAGCCTTTCAGTTTTGCCGCTTTTTGCGGGTTGAACAGATTGTCCCAGTCGTCCAGCGGCGCGTCCTTGCCCAGTAGCGGCTGTACCTTGGTCAGGTTGTAGCCCAGGCCGTCGGTGCCGTAGGCCCAGGGAACGCCATACAGATTGCCCGGGTCGGCCCCGGCTATCTTGGCCATCAGTGCCGGGTCCAGATTACGCAGATTGGGCAGCTTGCTCTTGTCCAGCTTCTGGAAGGCCCCGGCCTGAATCTGCTTGGCCATGAAGTCCGAGGTGGGAGTGACGATGTCGTAGCCGGAGCTGCCGGTCAGCAGCTTGGATTGCAGGGTTTCATTGCTGTCGTAGTTGTCGTAGCGCACCTTGATGCCGGTCTGCTTTTCAAAGCCGGGGATGGTGTCCTTGGCAATGTAGTCGGACCAGTTATACACATTCAGCACCCCGGCGGCGCTGGACGCCTGGCTGGCAGCGGCCAGCAAGAGGGTGGTGGCAAACAGTTTTCTGGTTTTCATGGCTGGTTTCCTGAGCGGTTGAATACGTCGTCATGAAGGACTTTGGACTGTCTGCTGACGGCGAGGTTTCATGCCTTGCTGCGCAACAGGCCGAATGGCCCTGAGGCGTGTGCGCTAGCCATGAAAAACCCGGCACAGGGGCCGGGCTGGCGTGGATGAGAGTGCTTTCACTCTTGCGGATGGAAATACTGCAGGATGCTGGAAAAATCCAGCTGGCCATTACCGGCAGCCGCATGGTTCTCGTACAGATTGCGCGCCAGCGTGCCCAGTGGTGTGGCGGCATGGCTGTCCAGCGCGGTGGTTTCGGCCAGGCCCAGGTCTTTGAGCATCAGCGCAGTCATGAAGCCGCCGCTATAGCCACGGCTGGCCGGGGCGGTTTCCATCACCCCCGGCCATGGGTTGTACAGCTCCAGCGCCCAGTTGCGGCCGGAGCTCTTGCTCATGATGTCCGACAGTACTTTCGGGTCCAGCCCGTTCTTCACCCCCAGCGCCAGCGCTTCGGCGGTGCCTGCCATCAGGATGCCCAGCAACATGTTGTTGCAGATCTTGGCGGTCTGGCCCGCGCCGTTGCCACCAGCGTGGAAAATGTTCTTGCCCATGGCCTCCAGCAACGGGCGTGCTTCGGCCAGATCGGCCTCGTCACCGCCGACAATAAAGGTGAGGGTACCGGCAGCGGCCCCGGCGGTGCCGCCGGAAACCGGTGCGTCCAGCATGCGCAGGCCAGCTGCAGTGGCAGCATCGGCCACCTTGCGTGCATCGCTGGCGGCAATGGTGCTGCAGTCAATGACCAGCGTACCCTTGGGCAGGCTGGCAAACAGCCCTTGCTCGCCCAGATACAGCGCCTGCACATGCTTGCCGGCCGGCAGCATGGAAATCACCACGCTGGCGCCTTGCACGGCGTCCAGCGCGCTGCTGGCGGCGCGCGCACCGGCGGCTTGCAGCCTGGCCAGTGCGTCGGCAGACAAATCGAAAGCGGCGACGCTAAACCCCCTGGCCACCAGATTGAGCGCCATCGGCCCACCCATATTGCCCAGTCCGATGAAGGCGATGTGTGTCATTGTCTCTCTCCTCTTTTGTTGTACTTAAGGCAAGGTGGCCAAAGGGTGCTGCTCTGCCGGCCACGGTGCCACAAAGTGGCTGTCCACCCACGCCTGCGGGATGTCGGCCAGCTGGCGGTAGTGCCATTGCGGTTGCCTGTCCTTGTCCACCAGCAGCGCACGCACGCCTTCGCGGAAGTCGGGTTTGTGGCAGAAGTTGAGCGACAGGATCAGCTCCATGCGCAGCGCTTCGGCCAGCGACAGGTGGCGGGCACGCTGGAAGATTTCCCAGGTTACGGCGGCGGACACCGGGCAGCCGTGACGGAAGTTTTTGGCGGCACTGGCCAGCCAGTCGTCGTCGAACTGCCAGCTGCCCAGGGCATCGGCCACTGTGGCGAGGTCGCCCATGCTCATCAGCTGATGAATGGTCAGCAGATTGGGGGCGACATTGGACGCTGGCAGGCTGCTGCGTGCGGCGTGTTCCAGCTGGCTGAGCAGGGCGGAAACCTGGGCGCTGCGGGTGGCGCTGTCGGCATCCCAGTATTGCTGTTGCAGCTGCTCCAGCAGCTGTGGCCAGGCTTCGCTGGCCAGCACGTGGTCGGCCAGATTACAGATCAGCGCATCATGCGCATTCAGTGGTGCGCCGGTCAGGCCGAGGAACAGGCCGACGCGGGCTGGCATGCGTTGCAAAAACCAGCTGCCGGCCACGTCCGGATACAGGCCGATGGTGATTTCCGGCATGGCAATGCGGGTGGCGCTGGTAGCCACGCGGTGGCTGGCCCCGGCCATCAGGCCCAGTCCGCCACCCATCACGATGCCATGCCCCCACACGATGAGCGGCTTGGCATAGCAGTGGATGTGGTAGTCCAGCGCGTATTCTTCGCGGAAGAAGGCCAGCGCCTGCGGCTGCGGGTGGCTGTCGTCGCTCAGCAGCGCTTCGCGCAGGGCGCGCACATCGCCACCGGCGCAGAAGGCCTTTTCGCCAGTACCGCGCAGCAGTACTGCGGCGATGCTGGAGTCAGCTTCCCAGGCGGCAAGCTTGGCTTGCAGCAGGCGGATCATCTCCAGCGTCAGCGCATTGAGCGATTTTTCGCTGTTGAGGGTGGCAATGCCGATGCGTTTGCCATCGGCACAGCGGCGTTCTTCAAACAAGACAACATCGGGCATGACGACTCCTGTCAGCGGTTGTGCCATTGCGGGCTGCGCTTGGCCAGAAAGGCCTGCACGCCTTCTTGCTGGTCGGCGGTATCGAACAGCTTGATGAATTGCTCGCGCTCGTGAATCAGGTTGTAGCCGGGCGGTTCGATGCGTGCGCGCTGCACCAGCTGTTTGCACACCTTGACCGAGGAGGGGGACTGGCGCGCCACTTTTTCCGCCAGCTTGAGCGCGGCTTCCAGCGCCTGGCCCTGACCGACCACTTCTTCCACCAGGCCGATGCGTTCGGCGGTGTCGGCATCCACCCGCTCGCCACACAAAATCATGCGCTTGGCCCAGCCTTCACCCACCAGCCATGGCAGCTGCTGGGTGCCGCCAGCGCAGGGCAGCAGGCCGACCGCGGCTTCCGGCAGCGCCATTTGCGCCTGGACTTCGGCAATGCGGATGTCGCAGGCCAGCGCGCATTCCAGCCCGCCGCCCATGGCATAGCCGTTGATGGCGGCAATGCTGACGCCACGGAAAGCGGCCAGCGACTCGAAGGCCTCGCCGAACAGCATGGTCATTTCGGTGGCCACCAGCTTGTTGCCGTCGGCAAACAGATTGAGGTCGGCCCCGGCGGAGAAGAACTTGCTGCCGCTACCGGTAATCACCAGTGCGTAGATGTTGTCGTCCGCGTTCAGGTCTGCCACCAGTTGCTTGAGCGCGTTCAGGCTGGCGCGGTTCCAGGTGTTGGCTGGCGGGTTGTCGATGGTGACTTGCGCAGTATGGCCGCGTTTTTCCACTTGCAGATGAGCGTAATGTGTCATGGCGTTCCCGATCATTGGTAAGTAGTGCCTACAGTCTGTATACGATCTTTGTTGTCCTGAATCCGCTGCGCGGATGCCGGTTTGGTTTGCCGGGGCTGCCCGGCGGCAGGGAGGGGATATTTGCGTGGCCAAATATCCCCTCCACCCTTAAAGGCCACCCCGGCAAGCCTGGCCTGCGGCTGCCCGCCGGATCCTGTCAGTCCCGAGGCGCGGCTGAACT
This sequence comes from Aquitalea pelogenes, assembly GCF_041914625.1. NCBI lineage: Bacteria > Pseudomonadati > Pseudomonadota > Betaproteobacteria > Neisseriales > Chromobacteriaceae > Aquitalea > Aquitalea pelogenes. The sequence goes on from NZ_JAYSDA010000001.1 coordinate 17,390, forward strand.
CGCCCTGCGCTAGTGTCGCAGGGCTCAAACATGCAGCCGCTTCGACCCGCTAACAAAACCCCCGCTCCAGCGTTGCGCCGCCTTGCCGTACGCCATGTACTGTCTGCGGCGGCGCGCCTTGGCCCGGGTTCTCTACGATGTTTTGTTAGCAGCTCTTAATACCTCGGGTCTGCCATCCGGCGGCAGGCTTGATGGGGCCGTGGCTGCGTCGTCAACATCAATCCTGTATTGCAACATGCACCCCACAAGCAGGGTACATATGCGTGTTCAACGGAGGTTCTCCAGCGCGCCATCTTTCAGCAACTGCCGGGCGACGATCATGCGCATCACCTCGTTGGTGCCTTCCAGAATCTGGTGCACGCGGGCATCGCGGACATGGCGTTCCAGCGGGAAGTCCTTCAGGTAGCCATAGCCGCCAAACAGCTGCAAGGCATTATTGGCGACATTGAATGACAGATCGGTGGCAAAGCGCTTGGCCATGGCACAGTAGGCACTGGCGTCGGTGCTGCCGCTGTCCAGCTTGAATGCCGCCAGACGTACCATCTGGCGCGCGGCCACCAGCTCGGTCAGCATGTCGGCCAGGCGGAACTGCACGGTCTGGAAGTCGGCCAGCGGCTGGCCGAACTGCTGCCGCTCCTGCACATAGCGCTGGGCGGCGCTCAGCGCGGCCTGGGCAGTGCCGACGGCGCAGGTGGCGATATTGATGCGGCCGCCATCCAGCCCCTTCATGGCATAGGCAAAGCCCATGCCTTCCTCGCCCAGCAGGTTGCCTGCCGGAATTTCCACATTGTCGAAGGTGATGGCGCGGGTGGGCTGGCTGTTCCAGCCCATTTTCTTTTCCTTCTTGCCGTACTGCACGCCGGGCGCATTGGCGGGCACCACAAAGGCTGACACGCCTTTGGGGCCGGGGCCGCCGGTACGGGCCATCACCACCAGCACATCGGTGCTGCCCGCGCCGGAGATGAACATCTTGCTGCCGTTCAGCACATAGACTTCGCCTTTTTTCTCGGCACGGGTCTTGAGCGAGGCGGCATCGGAGCCAGCACCCGGCTCGGTCAGACAGTAGCTGCCCAGCACTTCGCCGCTCACCATGCGCGGCACCCATTCCCCGGCCAGCGTGGCACTGCCGAAGCTGGCAATCATCCAGCTCACCATATTGTGGATGGTGAGATAAGCGGCGGTGGAGGTGCAGCCGGCGGCCAGTTCTTCAAACACGATGGCCGAATCCAGCCGCGACAGGCCCAGCCCGCCGTGGCTTTCCGGGGTGTACAGGCCGAGAAAGCCCATGTCGCCGGCTTCGCGGATGGTGGCGAGCGGGAAGGTTTCTTCCAGGTCCCATTCGGCAGCGAACGGGGCAAGGCGGCTGCTGGCAAAGTCGCGCGCGCTGTCCTGGAAGGCCAGTTGCTGTTCGTTGAGTGCAAAGTCCATGTCGGTTTCTCCTCTTGCAGCAGCCGGGCCGGTGGGGGATGGCGGCCTGCTGCTGTCTTGTTTTATCTGACGTGAATCGGTCTGCCTTGATCAGGCCAGCTCAGCGCAGCGAAATGGTGGTGTGCACCTTGCCGCTGCTGGCCTCGTCGTCGAACCAGCGGCTGGTGACGGTTTTGGTCTGGGTGTAGAACAGGATCACCTGCTTGCCGTAAGGGCCGAGGTCGCCCAGCTTGGAGCCGCGCGAACCGGTAAAGCTGAACAGCGGCACCGGCACCGGAATCGGCACATTGATGCCGACCTGACCGACGTCGATGTCCTCCTGGAAGCGCCGTGCCGCAGCACCGCTCTGGGTGAAGATGGCGGTGCCGTTGCCATTGGGGTTGGCATTGATGATGGCAATGGCCTCATCCAGCGTGTCCACGCCCAGCAGGCACAGCACCGGGCCGAAGATTTCCTGCCGGTAAATGGCCATGTCGGTGGTGACGCCAGAGAAAATGGTGGGGCCGACAAAGTTGCCCTCCGGGTAGCCATCCACTTGCACTTCCCGCCCATCCAGCTCCAGCACCGCGCCTTCGGCCACGCCTTGGGAAATCAGTTTGGCCACGCGCTCGCGGGCGGTGCAGGAAATCAGCGGGCCCAGGTCCGGGTTGTCCTTGCCTGCGCCCACGCGCAGGGACTTGGCCTTGGCCACCAGATCGGGAATCCAGTTGCGTGCTTCACCCACCAGCACCGCCACGCTCAAGGCCATGCAACGCTGGCCAGCTGCGCCGAATGCCGCGCCGGTCAGCTGGTTCAGCGCCTGTTCCTTGTTGGCGTCCGGCAGCACGATGGCGTGGTTCTTCGCGCCCATCATGCATTGCACCCGTTTGCCGGCCAGGCTGGCGCGGTTGTAAACGTGGGTGCCGACGCGGCTGGAGCCGACAAAGGAGATGGCCTTGATGTCCGGATGGTCGCAAATGGCATTCACCACTGCTTCGCCGCCATGTACCACATTCAGCACGCCCGCCGGGATGCCAGCCTGCAAGGCCAGTTCCACCAGCCGCATGGTCACCATCGGGTCCTGTTCGGATGGTTTCAGCACAAAGGTATTGCCGGTGGCAATGGCCATCGGGAACATCCACAGCGGAATCATCGCCGGGAAGTTGAAGGGGGTGATGCCGGCACATACGCCCAGTGGCTGTTGCACGGTGTAGGTATCCACGCCTCCGGCCACGTTTTCAGCGTATTCGCCCAGTTGCAGATTGCCAATGCTGGCGGCGTGTTCCACCACTTCCAGCCCGCGGAAGATATCGCCCTCGGCATCGGCCAGGGTCTTGCCCTGTTCCGCCGTCAGTAGCGCGGCCAGTTCCTTCATGTGCTCGCGGATCAGCTGCTGGTACTTGAGGAAAATCCGTGCGCGGGTGCCGATGGGGGTTTTCTTCCAGCTGGCGAATGCCGTTCTGGCGCTGGCGACCGCGGCCTCGACTTCCCCGGAGGTGGCCATGGGGACCCGTGCCAGCACTTCTTGCGTGGCCGGGTTGATGATGTCGCGCCACTCTTGGCTCTGCGATTCGACGAATTCACCGTTGATCAGCAGCTTGACGCTGGGAACAGCCTGTTTCATCTGCAACTCTCCTGTGCTTGGCGGCTTGTGTGCCGTCTTGGTATGTCAGTCGTAGTGATAAAAACCCTTGCCGCTCTTGCGACCCAGGTGCCCGGCCGCCACCAGCTGTGCCAGCAGCGGGCAGGCGCGGTATTTGCTGTCACGGAATTCGGTATAAAGGATGTCCATGATGGACAGGCAGGTATCCAGGCCAATCAGGTCGGCCAGTGCCAAGGGGCCGATAGGGTGGTTCATGCCCAGCTTCATCACGGTGTCGATGTCCTCAGCGGTGGCCAGGTTTTCGAACAGGGCAAAAGCCGCTTCGTTGATCATCGGCATCAGGATGCGGTTGGAAACAAAGCCCGGCCCGTCCTTCACCGTCACCGGGGTCTTGCCCAGCGCCACCGCCAGTTCGAACACTTTCTGGTAAGTGTGGTCGGCGGTCTGGATGGCGCGGATGATTTCCACCAGCTGCATCAAGGGCACCGGGTTCATGAAGTGCATGCCCACCACGCGTTCCGGCTGTGGCACCCAGGCGGCAATGCGGGTGAGCGAAATGGACGAGGTATTGGATGCCAGAATGGCGTCTGCCCGCACCACGCTGCCCAGTTCGCGGAAGATGGACTCCTTGATGGCCGGGTTTTCGGTAGCGGCTTCGACGACCAGATCGCGGTCGGCCAGCTCGGCCAGCCGGGTGGTGGGGTGGATGCGCGCCAGAATGCCGGCGATGTCGGCTTCGGCAATGCTGCCTTTCTTCGCCATGCGTGCCAGGCTGTTGCCAATGGCGGCCAGGCCCTTGTGCAGGGCTGCCTCGCTGACATCGGCCAGCCGCACTGCAAAGCCATGCATGGCAAACACCTGGGCAATGCCGTTGCCCATGGTGCCTGCGCCAACCACGCCGATTTTTTGTGTTGTCATGTGCTGTTCTCCTGCGTTGTTTTTATCACAATAACTTGACGTTTACGTCAACGTCAATCAACAATCTGGCATCGGGGATCAAAACACGGCTGTCTGCTGCCAGCAGGCAAAGGGCAGGGCCAAAACAACAACAGGGGAACAGGCATGCAAGGCGTGACCTACAGTATCAGCCAGCTGGCACAGGAATTTGACGTCACCACGCGCACCATCCGCTTTTACGAAGACCAGGGGCTGCTGGAGCCGCAGCGCGATGGCCAGCGCCGCATCTATACCCGGCGCGACCGGGTGCGGCTGATGCTGATTCTGCGTGGCAAGCGCATCGGCCTGTCCTTGCTGGAAATCCGCGAGCTGTTCGATTTGTACGATGCAGCCAGCAACGACGAACCGCAGCTGCGCGAATTCATCCGCATCCTCAGCCGCAAGGAACAGCAATTGCAGGAACAGCTGGACGATATCCGCGTGGTGATGGGGGAAATCAGCCAGATCCGCAGCCAGTGCGAGAAGGCACTGGGCAAACAGGCAGCATCAACACCGTAGCCGGGCAAGCAAGCCATTCAGGAAGGAACAGACAGATGCAACAGCAAGAATCGATTGTCATTGTGGGTATGGCCCGTACCGCCATGGGCGGCTTTCAGGGCATGTTTGCCAGCCAGACGGCCAGCCAGCTGGGTGCAGCCGCCATTCGCGCCGCCGTAGAGCGGGCTGGTGTGGCTGCCGAGGATGTCGACGAGGTGATCATGGGCTGTGTGCTGCCCGCCGGCCAGGGCCAGGCGCCGGCCCGCCAGGCTGCGCTGGGAGCCGGACTGCCGCTGGCAGCCGGTTGCACCACCATCAACAAGATGTGTGGCTCCGGCATGAAAGCCGCCATGCTGGCGCACGACCTGCTATTGGCCGGTTCGGCCAGCGTGATGGTGGCCGGTGGCATGGAAAGCATGAGCAATTCGCCTTATCTGATTCCCAAGGCGCGCGGCGGCCTGCGGCTGGGACATGGCGAAATCAAGGACCACATGTTCCTCGACGGGCTGGAAGATGCCTACGACAAGGGCAAGCTGATGGGCGTATTTGCCGAAAACTGTGCCGGTGATTACGGCTTCAGCCGTGAAGCACAGGACGCCTTTGCCATCGCCTCGCTCACCCGCGCCCAGCAAGCCATTGCCGAGGGTCGTTTCCGCGATGAAATCACCCCGGTGCTGGTGGAGGGCAAGACCGGTACGCAAGCCATGGAAATTGACGAGCAGCCGCTCAAGGCCCGGCTCGACAAGATTGCCAGCCTGAAACCGGCTTTTCGCAAGGACGGCACGGTGACGGCGGCCAATTCCAGCTCCATTTCCGATGGTGCCGCCGCGCTGGTGTTGATGAAGGCGAGCGAAGCCGCCCGCCGTGGGCTCAAGCCACTGGCCCGCTTGGTGGCGCATGCCACTCACGCGCAGGAGCCTGGCCTGTTCACCACCGCGCCGGTGGGGGCCATGCGCAAGCTGTTGGCCAGGACCGGCTGGACGGTGGGCGATGTCGACCTGTTTGAAATCAACGAAGCCTTTGCCGTGGTGACCATGGCGGCCATGCAGGAGCTGGGCTTGCCGCATGACAAGGTAAATGTGCATGGCGGGGCCTGTGCACTGGGCCACCCGATTGGTGCATCCGGTGCGCGGGTGATGGTGACCCTGCTGTCCGCCCTGCGTCAGCATGGCGGCAAACGCGGTGTGGCCAGCCTGTGCATTGGTGGTGGCGAGGCCACGGCGGTGGCGCTGGAACTGTTGTAACTACAGCCCGTGCAACAAAAAAGCGCCCTGCAGGGCGCTTTTTTCATGGGAGCACACCGCTAGCCAAGTTGGCTTAGCGACGCTCTTCCTGTACATCACACGGCGGCTCGGACTCCTCGGCATGCTCCGGATAATCCTCCGGCCGCAGCCAGTGGCGGAACAGGGTAAAGCCCACGGCCAGCAGGGTAGGGCCGATGAACAGGCCCAGCAGGCCCCAGGCCAGCAGGCCGCCAATCACCCCCATGAAAATGATGGACAAGGGCATTTGTGCGCCCTGGCTGATCAGCAGCGGCTTGAGCACGTTGTCGATGGTGTTCACCAGCAAGAAGCCCCATGCCAGCAGGAAAATGCCCATGCCGGTCGCGCCTGAGTAAAACACCCAGCCGGCTGCTGGCAGCCAGATGATCAGCGTGGGCAGCTGCGCTACCGCCACAATGAAGCACAGAAAGCCCAGCACCAGTGCACCGGGCACCCCGGCAATCAACAGGCCGATCACGCACAGCACGGTTTGTGCCAGTGCCGTGCCCACCACCCCGGTGGTGACGCTGCGGATGGTGCGCGCAATCACCTCGGGCAATTCGTCTGCCGTGGCACCGCCCAGCTTGCTGATGGCCAGTTCGGCCCCATCCCACAGCTTGTCACCATTGATCAGCAACAGGCCGGCAATCACGATGGCCAGCACGATTTCCAGCATGCTCAGGCTGGCTGACGCCCCGCTTTCCAGCGCCCACAAGGCGGCCTTGTTGATGGCCGGGCGGACTTTGTCGATAAAGCCCGGCAGGTCCAGCTGCACGCTCACCCAGAACTTGTGCAGTGACTCGCCCACCAGCGGCAGGGTGTTGACCCAGGCCGGGGCATCGGGCAGGTGAATGCTGGTGAGGTCACGCGACATGGATGCCAGTTGCGGAATGGTATCGGCCAGCGTCAGCGCCATCAGGCCGATGGGAATGGCCAGCGTCAGCGACAGCGCACCCACAATGATGACCGCCGCCAGCTTGGCGCGGCCATTGAGCCGCAGGCGCAGCCGGGTAAACAGCGGCCAGGCAGAAATAGCAATGATGGCAGCCCAGGTCAGCGCACCCAGAAACGGCTGAATGACCTTGAGGCAGGACAGGATGAGCAGGCCCATCACGGCGATGCGCAACACGGCCATCACACTGATGCTGGGAAAGGGTTTGGGCGGCATGAGGAAATCCGGAGTCTGAGTGAAAAAGGCAGGCACAAAGCCTGCCCGATGGTGTGACACGTTAATGGATCAACCCGCCAACTTCAAGCCAGCGCAACGCGGGAAACCCTGTTGGCCGGGTTATCCGGCCCGTTTATCTCACCTTGACCATGATGCGCAGCACGCCCCACTGCCGGCCCTGAACCACGATGGGGGCCGAATAGTTTTTCATCAGGTCAAAGCGGCCACCACCCATATTGCGGCGGTAGGTCTGTACCAGAAAGGGCTTCTTGGTCTTCATCTGGTTGAGCGAAGTGCGGTCCAGCTGACGCGTTCTGGCGCGGGAGTTGGCTGCATTCCATACCGGGTCAGCAGTAGGCGGTTTGGCAAATTCCCGGTTGATGATGGGGTAGTAATTGTTCATGTCGCCCGGTGTGCAGGCGATGATGTCGGGCGAGGAGTCGACAATTTCATTGCACAGCGGCCCCAGATGGCGGGCGCAGAAATCGGTGTGGCGCGTCAGGTAGTGCGGTGGCGTGATATCCGGTACTTGCTGGTACTGGGTATCGAACAGGTCATTGATGGAAATTTCGCCGCGTTGCACCGCATCTTCAAACAGTGTGGACACCTGTTTGGCCGACGCCACGATTTTCTCGATAAACGGTGTGTCCACCGTCTTGATACCGGCTTCGGAAGTCAGCGAGACCAGATCCTCGCTCATGTTCAGCAGTGAGGCGGTATGGCCCTTGATGACTTCGATATCCTTCAGTGATTCCCGCGTGGTTTCGGCCACCACCCGGATTTCATCTTCAATATGACGGCAGTGTTCGCGGTTACCCACCGCTTCTTCCACAATCCCGGCCACCGATTGCTTGACCTGGGCCAGGTCCTTGCTGATCTGGTCAATGCGGGTGACGGCCGAACCAATCTCGCCCGTGCCGGAACGCGCTGCCTGGGCAACCTGCGAGGCGGCGCGGCTGTTGGCAATCAGCGAATCCACCTGGCTGCTGAGCGCACTGAGCGTGGCCTGAATCATTTGCACCGCGCCCTCGGTCTGGGCTGACAGGTTCTTGACGTTATCCGCCACCACGGCAAAACCGCGACCAGCCTCTCCGGCGCGGGCCGCCTCGATGGAGGCATTCAGTGCCAGCAGATTGGTTTGCTTGGCGACATCGTTGACGGTTTTGGAAACCTGGGAGACATGTTCCAGCGAGGTGAGGATTTCCGGCAGCTTGGCTTCGATCTGGCCAACACCGTCCACCAGCTCAAGAATGGCATCCAGTGCCACTTTGACGGTGGCGCGGGTTTCTTCCATGCAGGTGGCCGCCTCGGTGGCATTTTTGTGGGTGGATTCGGCCGCATCGCCGATACGGGTGTTGGCCCCGGACAGCGAATGTACCGCCTCGACCATCGATGCCATTTTCTCCGTGCGGCTGGTAGCGCGCGCATGCACCGTGTCCACCCGGCCGTCAATTTCCACCGATTCAATGCCCAGCCGGCCAACGCGTTCGGCCAGCGCGGTAACGGTGCGGCGCAAGGTATCTTCCGACACGGCATCTTGCGGCCCGGTCGCTACGGGCCGATCACTCTTCACCCAAAACATGAGACCCATCATTCCCCCAACATTCATCTGCGGTTTGATTTGCGGCACGCAAGTTGCTGGCATGGCCTGTCGGTACGACCCAAAATTTTGCACTGCACAATGCTATCAGAATAGCACGCAAAACAGGATCAGTAGGAACACGATTCAGGCCGTGTCCGTACTGATCCTCGATATTAGCGAGAATGATGATGACAAATGATAATGACGTTTGGGTTACTGCAACATGTTTTGCAGTTGGCGGGCAAATTCGGCAGCCGGGGTAAAACCGATCACCCGGCCTTTTTCCTGACCTGCCGGGTCAAACAGGATGATGCCCGGAGGGCCGAACAGACCAAAGCGCTTGAGCAGGGCCTGATGTTGCGGCAGGTTGGCCGTGACATCCGCCCGCAGCAATACGAAGCGCTGCATCAGCGGACTGACGGCGGCGTCGGGAAAGGTCTCGCTTTCCATCTCCTTGCACGACACACACCAGTCGGCATAGAAATCCAGCAGCAGCGGTTTGCCGCTGGCGCGGGCTTCGGCCAGTTTGCTGTCCAGCTCGGCTGTACTGCTGACCGGGGCAAACACCGGCTGCTGACTGATGCTGGCCTGTGCCTTGTTGCCCGCCAGCCATTTCAGCGGATAGCGTGGGTCGGTTTCCCCGGCCAGCGCCCCGGCCAGTTGTGCTGCACCCACCAGGAACAGCAGCAGGCCCAGGCCCTTGCCCAGCTTGTGGCTGATGTGGGCATTGCCCGGCAGGGTTTCAAATGCCTTCAGGAACACGGCACAGCCCACGCACAGCACCGCCCACAGCAGCAGTACCAGCATGGCAGGCAGGAAGGGCGTGGCCATCCAGATGGCCAGCGCCAGCATCAGCACGCCAAAGGCAGATTTCACCGCCTTCATCCAGCCACCCGCGCGCGGCAGCACGTGTCCGCCAAACGTGCCGATCAGGATCAGCGGCAAACCCAGCCCCAGTGCCATTGCATACAGCGCCGCACCACCCAGCACGGCGTCGCCGGTGCTGCCGATATATCCCAGCGCCAGCGCCAGCGGCGGGGCCACGCACGGGCCGATGATCAGCGCTGACAGCGCACCCATGGCAAACACCGTGGCCAGCTTGCCGCCGGACAGGCGGTTGGAAGCATTGGCCAGCCGCGATTGCAGCGCCGAAGGCAGCTGGATGGTGTAGAGGTCGAACATGGACAGGGCAAACACCACCATCAGCACGCTGGCGCTGAGGATGACGGCAGGCTGTTGCAGCCAGACGGTGAGCAGCGAACCGGTGAGTCCGGCGATGATGCCGATCACCGTGTAGGTGAGCGCCAGTCCCTGCACATAAGTCAGTGACAGCCAGAAGCCGCGCTGGCGGGTGATGTGCTGGCCTTCCCCGGCAATCAGCGAGGACACGATGGGTAGCAGCGGATACATGCAGGCAGTGAAGGCCATGCCGATGCCGGCCAAAAGAAAGCTGCCCAGCGTGGCCAGCCAGCCCTTGGCCGCCAGATTGCCGCCACTACCCGCCGGCTTTCCCGGCGTGGCATCTGCCAGCCAGCTGCTGCTGCCATTGCTGGCACTGCCGTAGGCATTGATGTCCAGATGATGGGTGTAGGGCGGGTAGCACACGCCGGCGGTGGAGCAGCCTTGCAGTTTCACGTTCAGCTTGAAACTGGCCGGTGCGCCGGGATGCAGCGGCAGCTTGATCAGCTGCTGGCCATGGTAAATCACCTGCTGGCCAAAAAAGGCGTCCTGCTTGGTCTGGCCGGGTGGCAAGGCCGGGCTGCCCAGCAAGCCAGCCGGTTCGGTGCTGAAACTCAGGCGGTCACGGTAGACGTAATAGTTGTCCGCCACCTTCAGTTGCAGCAGCAGGTGGTCCGGCTGGCGTTCCACGCTGACGGCAAAGGCTTTTTCCGGTGGCAGCAGGTCTGCCTGGTTCACCGCCAGTGCGGCAGTGCTCAGGCCCAGCAGGCCAAGCAGCGCAAGCAGGCGCCACAAGGGGGACAACAGGCGTAACAGGGAGTGCGGCATGATGGTGCGTTATCTGGAAGATGCAAGGGTTGACCAGCAAGGGGCCCGCCGGTTCCGTGCCGGCTGGTGGCCGCAAGCGGTTTGCCTGGTCACGGCGGCTGGCAAAGCGCCATTTTACGGTAGTATCGACGCATAACAAATCAAAATGGGCGCAACACCACATCATGCAGGACATCATTCATTTTGCCCACGCCAACAGCTTTCCCGCGCCGGTATACGGCAAGCTGCTGCGCGCACTGGGTCAGCACTACCAGCTGGGCTGGCTGGATTGCATCGGCCATGACCCGCAGTATCCGGTGACGGACTGCTGGCCGCATCTGGTGGACGAAACCATTGCCGTGCTCAGCCGCTATGGCCAGCCGGTGATTGGTGTCGGCCATTCACTGGGCGGCTATCTGCTGTTTTATGCCGCCATCCGCGCACCGGAACTGTTCAAGGCACTGGTGATTCTGGACTCACCCTTGATGGGGCCGCGCCGTGCGGCGCTGATCTGGCTGGCCAAGAAACTGGGCCTGATCGCCCGCATCACCCCCGGTGGCAATACCCTGGGGCGGCGTGACAACTGGGCCAGCGTGGAAATGATGCACGACTACTTTGCCCGCAAACCGGCCTTTGCCCGTTTCGACCCGGACTGTCTGGCCGACTATGCCTTGCATGGCAGCGAAGACGACGGCCAGGGTGGGCGGCGCTTGCGCTTTCGTCCGCAGATTGAACACCGGATTTACTGCGGCCTGCCGCATGATTTCCCGCGTTATCGCGGTCAACTGACCGTGCCAACCGCCTTTGTCGCCGCCAGCCGCCATGATGTGGTGCGGCCATCCGACCTGCGCTACGCACAGCGCCACTTTGGCATGCAGCTGCATGAGGTGACTGGCAGCCACCTGTTTCCGCTGGAAGCGCCACAGCAGACGGCGCAGACCATCCTGCAACTGCTGCCCGGCCTGCTGGGAGGAGGCTAGCTGCCTGCGGCGCAGGAATCATGCACTGCACAAGATCCAGTCGCGGCCGGCGCATGCTGTGTTACCCTAGGCGCAGTTTTTGCCATGCCGCCTAGACGGGGGTGTGGTGTCCGACTGCCTTTTCGTCCCCGCAGCTTCTTCTTGCCCGACTGTCTTTCTGAAGCGCCTGCCCGTTCGATCAGAACGTTTCCTCGCAGTGCAACCCCGCTTCAATCCCTGTAAAGGCGTCCCGGCATGCCCGGCTATCTGACCAAGCAACAAACGGTGTCCGTTGATGGCACCGATTATCTTGTCCGTTCCCTGCTGGATTCCCAGCAATATTCCGACCCGCTGGGCGAAGCCGAACAGCGTGGCATTTCACCGGCCAGCTGGCCCTTGTTCGGCTTGCTGTGGCCCTCTGCCCGCGTGCTGGCCTTGCTGATGAGCAGCGAACCGCTGCGGGGTTTGCGCGTGCTGGAAATCGGTGCCGGTCTGGCCTTGGCCAGCATGGTGGTACATCGCCGTCACGGGGATGTCACCGTCAGTGACTGGCACCCGCGCAGCCCGGATTTCCTGCGGGAAAACCTGCTGCTCAACCACTTGTCACCACTGCAATATCACGCCGGTGACTGGGGTGGCAGCAATCCGGAACTGGGGCAGTTCGACCTGATCATCGGCAGTGACGTGCTGTACGAGCGGCAACAGCCCGGCCAACTGGCTCATTTTATCGATCGCCATGCCGCGCCCGGTGCAGAAGTCATCATCGTGGACCCGGACCGCGGCAACCGCGCCGGTTTCTGCCGGGAAATGGCGGCACTGGGCTATGGACATGACAGCCAGCGTGCACCGCAAAAGATGGAAAGCGGCGAGGCCTACAAGGGATGCATCGTACGCCTGTCGCGTCAGCGCCAGCGCGCATTGGCGCACTAGGTCCGCCAGCCGAGCACCAGCAGCCCGGCCAGCATGCCGCCGCTGGCCGCCAGCAGGGTGGGCAGGCAGCGGCGTGCCAGTGCACTGCCGCCCAGGCTGGCGATCAGGCTGAACTTGAACACATTGTTGGCAGTAATCGCCAGCGCCAGGGTGGTGGCTACTTGCTGGCCGTCCAGCCGGTTCTCGCCAAACAGGTTGAAAGCAGTGAGCGAGATGGCGTCCACATCGTTCAGGCCGGAAATCAGTGCCACCACATACACGCCCTTGCTGCCGAACTCGGCATTCAGCCAGGCGGCGCAAAACATCACCAGCGCAAACATGGCACCAAAGCCCAGCGCCAGCTTCATTTCCGAGGGGTTGCTCAGTTGCAGCTCCGGCTGCGGCTGGCCGTTATTGTGCTGGCGCAGCTGCCACAGGGCGGCGCTCAGCCCGCACAGCAGGCCGGGTAACAGCACCCATGCCGCTGCAGGCAACACACTGGTTTGCACCACCGCAGCCAGCACCATCAGCCGCACGAACAGCACCAGATTGGCCAGCAGGATGACGGCCGTGCCCAGGTTCAGCGACAGCGGATTGGCGCGTGCCTCGCGGGCGTAGATCAGGCTGGTGGCGGTGGAGGAAACCAGCCCGCCCAGAATGCCCAGCAAGGGGCCGCCCACGCGCTGGCCCAGTAACTTCACCGCCAGATAGCCGGACAGGCTGATGCCCACGATCAGCGTCACCATCAGCCACACCTGATGCGGGTTCACCGCTTGGTAGGGGCCGAAGGTGCGGTTGGGTAACAGTGGCAATACGATGAAGGACAGCGCGGCAAACTGCAGCAGCGACAGCAGGTCGCGCCGCTCCAGCTTGTGGGTGAGGCCGGACAGCTCGGGCTTGAGGTAGAGCAGGGCGGTGGCGACAATGCCCACTGCCACGGCAACGCCGCCATAGCCGTGCCATACCAGTGCGCCCAGGCAATAGACCACCAGCAAGGACGCCACGGTAGTGGTACGCGGTTCGGTCTTGTCGCTGTCGGCGCAGCGTTCGGGCAGAAAGCCGAAGGACGCCACCGCCAGCAGGCCCACCGTCTGTAGCAATACGCCATGTGATGGCGCGTCCAGCATGGCGGCCAGCGTGCCGAAAATGGCGGTAAGCGGAAAGGTGCGGATGCCTGCCAGGGTGTGGTGCTTGCGTTCGCGCTCCACCCCCATCAGCAGGCCGATGGCCAGACTGGTGACAAACAGCGGCAGCGCCTCGAAGGGGCTGCCCTTGAGATTCAGCCATGCTGCCAGATCAATACCGCCCATGACTGCCTCTCTTTACGCTGTTGTTATTGTCAGGGCAACCAGTTACGGATGCTCGCTTCAATCCCGGCAGCGTTCAGGCCGCAATCGGCCAGCAATACCGCGGGGTCGCCATGTTCAACATAGTCGTCCGGCAGGCCCAGCAGCAAGGCAGGCTTGACGATGCCCATGGCCTGCATGGCTTCCAGACAGCCGGAGCCTGCTCCGCCCATCACCACGTTTTCTTCCACGGTGACAATGTACTCATGCTGTTCGGCCAGCTGGCGGATCAGGCCGGTATCCAGCGGTTTGACAAAACGCATGTCGGCGACTGATGCATCCAGTGCCTCGGCCGCGGCCAGCGCCGGGGTCACCATGCTGCCAAAAGCCAGAATCGCCACCTTGCCTTTGCCACTGCGGCGCAGCACACCCTTGCCTAGCGGCAGGGCAGTCATTTCCTGCTGGATTTCCACGCCGGGGCCGACGCCACGCGGGTAGCGCACGGCGGTGGGGCTGTCCATGCAGAAGGCGGTGTACAGCAGCTGGCGGCATTCGTTTTCGTCGGACGGAGCCAGCACTGTCATGTTGGGAATGCAGCGCAGGAAGGAAATGTCGAAGGCACCCGCATGGGTGGGGCCGTCGGCACCCACCAGACCGGCACGGTCGATGGCAAACAGTACCGGCAGGTTTTGTAGTGCCACGTCGTGAATCAACTGGTCGTAACCGCGCTGCAGGAAGGTGGAGTAAATCGCCACCACCGGCTTGGCGCCATCACAGGCGAGACCAGCAGCAAAGGTGACGGCGTGCTGCTCGGCAATGGCCACGTCAAAGTAGCGGTCCGGGTGTTCCTTCTCGAAACGCACCAGGCCGGAACCCTCGCGCATGGCCGGGGTGATGCCCACCAGACGCTTGTCCAGCTTGGCCATGTCGCAAATCCAGTCGCCAAACACCTGGGTGTACTGCGGCTTGCCACCACTCTTGCCACCGGCTAGGCCATTGGCCGGGTCGAACTTGGTGACACCGTGGTATTTCACCGGGTCGTTCTCGGCCAGTTTGTAGCCGTGGCCCTTCTTGGTGACGATATGCAGGAACTGCGGCCCTTTCAGGCTGCGGATGTTCTTCAGCGTATCCACCAGCACGTCCAGATCGTGCCCGTCGATGGGGCCGATGTAGTTGAAGCCGAATTCCTCGAACAGCGTACCCGGCGTGAAGAAGCCCTTCACGTGCTCTTCCACCTTGCTGGCAATTTCCTTCAAGGGCGGGGCCATGCCCAGCACCTTGCTGGAGCCCTCGCGCATGGCGGCGTAGAAGCGGCCGGACATCAGCTTGGCCAGATAATTGTTCAGCGCGCCGACATTGGGCGAAATCGACATGTCGTTGTCGTTGAGGATCACCAGCAAATCGGTATCCATCGCCCCGGCGTTGTTCAGCGCCTCGAAAGCCTGACCGGCAGTCATGGCGCCATCACCGATGATGGCCACGCACTTGCGGTCCAGCCCTTGCAGTTTGGCGGCGGCCGCCATGCCCAGCGCCGCACCGATGGAGGTGGACGAATGGCCCACGCCAAAGGTGTCGTAAGGCGATTCCTCGCGCTTGGGAAAGCCCGCCAGCCCGCCTTTCTGGCGCATGCTGCCCATGCGCTCACGGCGTCCGGTGAGGATTTTGTGCGGGTAAGTCTGGTGGCCTACGTCCCACACCAGACGGTCGTCCGGGGTGTTGAACACGTAGTGCAGGGCGATGGTCAGCTCGATGCTGCCCAGGTTGGAGGCAAAATGGCCACCGGTCTTGCTGACCGTATCGACCAGGAATTCGCGCAGTTCCGTTGCCAGTTGCGGCAGTTGCTGGCGGCCCAGCGCACGCAGGTCGGAGGGCTGATGAATGGTGTCGAGCAGCGGAGTCATTGTTGTTCTTCTGCGGTTAAAACGAGCGGGCCACGATGTAGTCGGCCAGTTGTTTCAGTCGGTCGGCAGCCGGGCCAAAGTCTTCCAGCGCGGCAAAGGCCTGCTCGCGCAATTCGCGGGCAAATTGCTTGGCCTCGGCCAGGCCCATCAGGCTGACATAAGTGGGCTTGTCATTGGCGGCATCCTTGCCGGCGGTCTTGCCCAGCGTGGCGGTGTCGGCTTCGCAATCCAGCACGTCATCCACCACCTGAAAGGCCAGACCAATGCGCTTGGCAAAGATATCCAGCTGTTCGGTCTGTTTGGCCGACAGGGGCTGGCCTGCCATTGCACCCAGCAGCACGGCAGCGCGAATCAGCGCACCGGTCTTCAGCATGTGCATGAATTCCAGCTCGGGCAGGTTCAGCGTCTGGCCCACACTGGCCAGGTCAATCGCCTGGCCACCGGCCATGCCACCGTGACCGGAAGCACGTGCCAGTGTGTGGCACATGGCCAGCTGGCTGGCCGGGCTTACGCCTTCCATCGGGGTGGCAATCAGCTCGAATGCCAGGGTTTGCAGCGCATCACCCACCAACAGGGCGGTGGCTTCGTCGAACTCCACATGACAGGTGGGCTTGCCACGGCGCAGCACATCGTCGTCCATGCAGGGCAGGTCGTCGTGGACCAGCGAATAGGCGTGGATCATCTCCACCGCCGCCGCCACGCGCGCCAGGTTTTCTGCGCTGGCACCGCTCAGCTCACCTGCGGCAAAGGCCAGCAGCGGACGCACCCGCTTGCCGCCTTCCAGCGTGGCATAGCGCATGGCCTGATGCAGGCGCTGCGGCAAGGTGTCGGGCGAGGGCAGAAAGCGGGCGAGGGCGGTTTCCATGGTTTGCTGGATCTGCGTCATCCAGCCGATGAAGGATTCATTGGCCATTACTGAGGTCCAGCGGTTTGAGTTCGTCGTTTTCCAGAATTTTCAATTGCTGCTCGGCGTCGGACAGTTTGCCCTGGCAGAACTTGATCAGCTCCACGCCTTGCTTGTAGGACGCAAGTGCAGTCTCCAGCGGCACATCGCCGCCTTCCATCGCCTGGATGATGTCCTCCAGCTGGGCCAGCGCGGTTTCAAAGCTGGCCGGGGCTTTGGCGGATTTCGCCATGGCGTTTTCCTTGTCGCAAAATCGGTAGTCGGCCATTTTATTCCATTTCCACGGCAACACGATATTTTTGTCTGCGCGGCAAGGGGCAGGAAACTGCTTCAACAATGCCCGCCGTATGGTGTAGGGTTCCGCCTGTTTGCCTGATTTTGACGAGGTTGTGACGTGTCCCACCCCCCCTGCATTCTGATTACCGGCTGCTCCAGCGGCATTGGTTACCACACGGCAAAACTGTTCGCCCAGCGTGGCTGGCGCGTGTTTGCCAGCTGCCGCCGTGCCGAGGACGTAGCCCGGCTGAAGGCCGAAGGGCTGGAAAGCCTGCAACTGGATGTCACCGACAGCGCTTCCATCCACAGCGCCCTGCAAACCGTGCTGGCGCAGACCGGCGGGCGGCTGGATGCCCTGTTCAACAATGCCGGTTTCGGTCAGCCCGGCGCGGTGGAAGACATCCACCGCCAAGCCATGCGCGAGCAGTTCGAAACCAATCTGTTCGGCCCGTGGGAACTTACCAACGCCGTGCTGCCCGTCATGCGTGCCCAGGGCCATGGCCGCATCATTTATAACAGCTCCATCCTGGGTTTTGCCGCCATGCGCTGGCGTGGTGCCTACAACGCCAGCAAGTTCGCCATGGAAGGCATGTGCGACACCCTGCGGCAGGAGCTGCACGGCACCGGCATTTTTGTCTCGCTGGTGGAGCCGGGGCCGATTGAAAGCCGCTTCCGCCCCAATGCCCTGCAACGCTTCTTGCAGAATGTGGATGTGACTGGCAGCGTGCACCGCGAGGAATACGAAGCCCAGCTGGTGCGCCTGAAAAAAGAAGGCCACGCCGCGCCATTCACCCTGCCCGCCACCGCCGTGGGCGAGGCGGTATGGCAGGCGGTCAGCGCCAGCCGCCCCAGGGCGCGCTATCGCGTCACCAAGCCCACCAAGGTGTTCTGGGTGCTACGCCGGGTGCTGTCTACCCGCGCTTTTGACTGGGCGCTGCGCAAGGCGGTGTAATACTGTGCAATGGCCGCTGGCAGGAGCGGCCTGACTGCGCTGCGGGCATCTGGTGAATATCGCGTAGAGATGAGACGTGCATGGCTGGTGGTGGTATTTACGCTTACCGCCATGTTTTGCCAGTACTACGGCTTCAATCGGCAATAAAACTTCTGTTTTTGAATAAAGTGTCGCTTGCGATGCTACAACTAATGTTGAATTGTTTTTTTGTAAATGCTTTAAAAGTAGCGCAACTGCTGCCTTAATTCCGCCCTTCATCTTCAACCCAAAAATTTCCCCTGAAAATTCTTTACTGTCATGAATGCGTGGTTATACTTATATCCATGCTTGCGCTATTGCTTTAACGATTTATTAATAAAAGCAGCCATCGGGGGTGATGAATGTTTAATAAAAAACTGCATGAAAAAATTGACCAGCAAGCAGCCATGCTGGATCAGCAAAAAGCAATACTGGATGCCATCCATGCCTCCACCGCCAGCGTCACATTCGATTTGAATGCCAATGTGGTGGAGTCCAACGCCTTGTTTCAACAGGTAATGGGTTATAGCGCATCCAGCTTGCCAGGCATGAACCATCGCGCCTTCTGTGAACCCGGCTATGCCGGGTCGCCAGCTTACCAGGCATTCTGGCAATCGCTGCGCGAAGGCAAGCCCTTTATCGGCCGGGTCAAGCGCCTGCGCAGCAATGGCGACGAGGTGTGGCTTGAGGCCACCTATAACCCGATCAAGGACGCCAGCGGCAAAATCACCGGCTTTATCAAGTTTGCTACCGACATCACCCAGCGCGTGCAAGAAGCCTCGCGCAACCGGGCAGTGCTGGACGCGGTGAACCGGGTGATGGCCAGTATCGAATTCACCCTGGATGGCACCATCACCAAGGTCAATCAGAACTTCCTCAAGGTCATGGGCTATCAGGAGTCGGAATTGATCGGCCAGCCCCACCGCCGACTGTGTTCGCCAGAGTTTGCCAATAGCCGGGAATACGCCCAGCTGTGGGACCAACTGCGCAGCGGCCACTTTTTCTCCGGCCAGATCAAACGCATTGCCAGGGATGGCAGCGAGCGCTGGCTGGAAGCCAGCTACAACCCGGTGTTTGATGAAAGCGGCAAGGTGGTATCCGTCATCAAGTTTGCCACCGACATCACCACCAATGTGCAGACCCAGAAACAGGAACGCGACAGCGCCTTGTTTGCCTTCAACACCTCGCAGCAAACCCGTCACTGGGCAGAAGAGGGCGTCAACAACATCAGTGACAGCGTCAGCAATATCGAAAACATGGCCAATGAAATTGCCACTGCCGCCCAAAGCGTGCAGTCACTGGGCAAGCACTCCCAGCAAATCGGCACCATCGTGCAAACCATCAAGGACATTGCCGACCAAACCAATCTGCTGGCCCTGAATGCCGCCATCGAAGCCGCCCGCGCCGGTGAAACCGGCCGTGGCTTTGCCGTGGTGGCGGACGAAGTGCGCAAGCTGGCCGAGCGCACCTCGCTGTCCACTGCAGAAATCTCCGGCATGGTTACCGCCATCCAGAACCAGACCGGTACTGCGGTGAACAATATGGACCAGATCAAGACCCTGGTGGAAGGCAGTGTCGATCAGGTCAACAAGGTGGGCGATGTCATCAACCAGATCCGCCAGGGCGCGGATTCGGTGGTCACCGCCATCCAGCAGATGGCGCTGGACAAGGGCGTACAGGCAGGCTGATTCCGCTTTCCTCCACTAGCTGCAACACGCCGCAGTCACCATCACCGCGCTGATGGGCTGCGGCGTTTCAGTTTGTCTCTCCTCTGCGCGCCATCTCCCGCCATGCCTGTTTGTTCATGCGCTGCGCCAGCTGCGCATGGCAGGCCGCCACCAGTTTCAGCAAATCCCCGTTCGGCATGCCCAGGCCCTTGGGCTGTGCAATTTCATCTGCCAGCGCCTGCAAGGGCGTGGCGCTGCATTCCAGTGCGCTGAGCCGGCCATGGCTATGGCGGCGTGGGTGGTCCGGGGTGTAATCCAGCGTCAGCAGCCAGTGGGTGTGCTGCCAGTTTTCTTCCTGTTGCAGCACGGTTTGCAGTACGGCATGGCTGATTTGCTGACCGGCTTCGGCGGCCATGGCCAGTGCCTGTTCCCAGCGCGGGGCATGGGGTGGCAGCTGGTGCAGGGCGGGGAGCAGTTCGCGGCTTAGCCAGCGGCGTAGTTGGCGGGCGGCGGGTTTGCGGCTGCGGCGCAGGGCTTGCAGCAGTGCGGGCAGTGGCCAGCTGGGTGGGGTGTGGTCGTCGGGCTGGTGTGCGTGTGTTTGCAGTTGCTGGCGGAGTTGTTCGGTGCAGCGTGGGCCGATGGCGGCGGCGAGGTCGGCGATGGCGAGCAGGGGCGGGGTGTGGTGGAGGGTGAGGCGGATGGGTTTGCCGAGGTAGTGGAGGGTGAGGGGTGGTGGGGGCAGGGTGGTTTTGGTGTTAGCGGACATGGTGATGTCTCCATCAATATGGTGGTAGAGGATTTCCTGTCCGGATAATCAGGTCGCCAAACCTGGTCGCGCTGTTTAAGCGCAACTCGCAAAGGCTAAACAGCAAGCGGGCTAGTCGCAAGGTTTTACGGTGTGTGGATGGCTGGCAAGTAGTGTAGGAAATGGTTTTGTATCCGCTTTGCGGATGATGATTTTGCTGCCGCGTCCGCGCGGCGGCGGGGAAGGGACCTTTGCTTGGCCAAAGGCCCCTTCCAACCCCAAAGGCCACCCCACAAGCATGGCCTGCGGCTGCCCGACAGGTCCCGTCCGGGGCGAGGCGCGCCTGAACTCGCGATTTGCTAACGTCAAATCGCTCAGACAGGGCAGGCGCTTAAAACCTCGCCCCGGCCACCCGTCGGCATGCTTGACGGGGCCGGTGGGCGCGTTGGTGCGGTGGTTATCTGATCAAGAACATCTGTCGGAGCTGGCATAGTCCCGTCAGCGCGAGCCGACGCAGACGTGCCGCTCAGGGTCTTAAGCGGTCGGCTGTTCGAAGCGGCGCGACGTTAGCGCGCCGCAAGTTCCGGCCGCGCCCTGGGCGGCATGGCTGGGGCGGGAATTCGACGCGCTGCGGGTCGCCTTTTCTTTGGGTACTTTCTTTTTGGCGAAGCAAAAGTAAAGTACCTCGACGGCGGGGCGAGACCCGCGATTTGTTTTTGTCTTTGCTTTTCGATGGTTTTCTTGATGCACAAAGGACAAGCATCCGCTGACGCGGATGATGTTTTGTCTTGCCGCGTCCGCGCGGCGGCGGGGAAGGGACCTTTGCTTGGCCAAAGGCCCCTTCCAACCCCAAAGGCCACCCCACAAGCATGGCCTGCGGCTGCCCGACAGGTCCCGTCCGGGGCGAGGCGCGCCTGAACTCGCGATTTGCTAACGTCAAATCGCTCAGACAGGGCAGGCGCTTAATACCTCGCCCCGGCCACCCGTCGGCATGCTTGACGGGGCCGGTGGGGTGCCACGGTAATGTGGGGATATAGCTTGATTTAATGGCGAAATTTGTCATTGAATACAAATTCATAATAACTGAATCGCATTCTTGCTTTAAAAGATATCTATGATTCGATCGGAAAAGTTGCAGCAATGATTATGTTTTGATGATTGCTACCAAGCCGGTTGTGTCAGTTTAATGTGGTTAACGAAATAATTAGAATTTTAGGGTTATATCAAATTGGCATTATTCATTTCGGATGTGGTTCATTAGTAGCATGAAAATCGCAAGAACTCCAACTGCTAATGAAGCTGATCCAAATGCAATCAATCCAATAACCCAATCTGCCCAAGTTGAATAGGTGGCCTTTATTAGTGGTTTAACAACCAAGTCGGCTAGGCCAGCTGCGCCAACGAATCCAAACACAGTTGATAACCACCTATCCAAGCGGGACTGCCGCTTTTCGATTCTCAAACGACGCTCATCCAAGTGCCATCGTGCCTGCTCTTTACCTGATGCAATAAGCCTAGTTGTACCTGCCGTTTCTATAAGATAATCGAGAGCATCCGTAATTTCTCCAGCTTGACTTGATTGGTGAATCACTAATTCAGCAACTGAGAGTGTTTCGTAAGC
This sequence comes from Aquitalea pelogenes, assembly GCF_041914625.1. Taxonomy (NCBI): domain Bacteria; kingdom Pseudomonadati; phylum Pseudomonadota; class Betaproteobacteria; order Neisseriales; family Chromobacteriaceae; genus Aquitalea; species Aquitalea pelogenes. Next base: position 39,070 of record NZ_JAYSDA010000001.1, read on the forward strand.
ATGGATAAGATGTTCATCCGATGGAGGAGAGCTTGCTATTGCTGATGCTCTCGCAATGCGCATGTTGTGGTACTCAAAATGTTCGGCGCGGGCCTGGTTTTCCAATAAATGAGGCCGAGTATTTGAATCCCTCCACGCATCTTGAGGTGAATTAGACGGCCTTGTCCAAGTCCAAAGTAGTATTGCTCTATTGCCATGGAAGCAATAATCTTCAAAAAGCCGTAAGTCGGTTGGTAAAATGGGAGGATTATCTAGAAAAGGAGTGCGCATCAGAATGCGTGACAGCGAGGGACCGAATTTTTCGAGTAGTACATTTTTTTCTTGAGGCTGATTGGCAAATCGCACCAACGAAATAGAGGGGCGCCCTTGCCATAATTTTACTCTTGCTCTCGTCTTGTTTATTCTATTATCTTTCACAACTATTTGTGAAGTCAGTGCTGTTGTGTACATCGATCGACAAAGATCAATGGTTGCCTCCCATTTGTCTTGATCTTCGGTACCTGCGATTTGGTGCAAACACCATCGTTCTCCATGCAACTCAAAGCTTCGCCCTTCTTTTTTTAATGAGTTATCAAGTTCTGCTTTGGCACTTCTTCGCATTGCCCTAACAGCTTTGCGTGTTTTTCGATTAAGTAAACTTTGACCACCTATTGATATTTCTGCCTCGAATGCATCAAGTAAAGCCTGCTCACCATCCATACGCTGTATTTCGGCTTGCATCCAGATGCGATCAAAGTAGCATTGTGACAAGTTGACAATATTTTGGATGAAGTCAGCTTCCGGAAGATCATCCCATGTAGTATCAAGTTGGAATGAAATTGACATTACGCCATCGGAATAAATCTTGAGCCATGGGTAAATAGGTAAAAATAAGCCATCACGCTCAAGAACAAATGGCTGTAGGGCTGTGCGCAAGTGTGCTGGTATGTGCCTTGCCTCTGATCCTTCAATTTGCCGTTCATGAAATGACAATTCCAGGCAAAAGACTAAATCCGCTGTGGCTTGTTTAGGTAATGACTCACTAAAACCAACAGTCCAATGGCTATCCCACTTACGACCTTCAGGCTTAAGCCACTCGACTTGAAACTTGCCTGCCCTATCAAGGTAAATAGCTTTCAGATCAGAGAAGCAAATAGTCCTAGCAATTCCAGACTTAAGGAGCTTCGAGGCAGTCTTAAGAAGATCAATCTCCGTAACATCCAGACCAATTGTGTAGTTATAGAAACAGTTTACCTGCTGGACTTTCAGTTCGGATGATTGGGAGTTCACAGTCGGCCCTTTATATTTGAATATTTTGCAAACCTTCTTATATTGGTCGAATAGAAGCTATGCTAGCACAAGGTCATAACAGTCCGCATTGGCCGCACTTGTGTGTATGACCTCATGTCTAGGCAATGGCTGCATCTGGCCAATATCAGCCATGCTAGCACGATGGCATGGAGGAAATCTTGACCTGTATCGGTGACGATCCAGACAGTAATCCGTTATCGCAAGACCGTACCAACGAAACCTGATCCCGTCAGCGCGAGCCGACGCAGACGTGCCGCTCAGGGTCTTAAGCGGTCGGCTGTTCGAAGCGGCGCGACGTTAGCGCGCCGCAAGTTCCGGCCGCGCCCTGGGCGGCATGGCTGGGGCGGGAATTCGACGCGCTGCGGGTCGCCTTTTCTTTGGGTACTTTCTTTTGGCGAAGCAAAAGTAAAGTACCTCGACGGCGGGGCGAGACCCGCGAAGTTCCAGTCCGATCACAGTTAAATTCCCAATTATTTCTTAATTATTTTTTTCGAAAATGGAACATATTGATTTTTGACCGACTTGCGCTGTGCCATTATATATCCATGCTTTCTTTTTGCGGCCATCAAATGCTCTTTGATATATCTTTTTTCAATATTGGTTCCAACAATCCAAGCATAACAACCCGGAGATATCCAGGCTATCAATACTGCAATTGCCAAATAAAATTCTACTTTTATACAAAAAGTCAAACTCCACCCCATTAACACCTCAAGCATCAGAACGGCATATGCATTTCCGTGTTCACGGATGTGCCTGTAAGAAGTCATTATATCTGTAAATGTGTAATGCCTTAAAAATGAAAGATCATCATAAAATTTGAAAAGATCAATAATTTCTCCATTGCCTTTGGGTATTATAATTATTTGAATAAGCATTACAAGGAGTGGCACCAACAAGCCGCATATCAGATTGAGTTTTGCAGTGTAACTAATCGTGGAAAATGAAAATCCAGACAGAAAGAGAAGTAGAAAAATAAGCGTAACCCATATTGCGCTTATGGCAATCACAAACCGCCACGGAATATTTCGATGAAGATTTCTGAATTCTTTATAACGAGCTATATGTATCACCAACATTGGAGAACTCGCAACGTAGCAATAGCACAATCCCATTAGCAGTAAAACTACGTATTTTACAATATCATCTTTTGCACTAAGAAATCCTTGAAATACATGATTACCACTGGTTTCATTTATTAATTTCCAGCATATAACAGCACCTACTAAACTTCCTAGAGTGTAGCGGATTATGTAACCTTCCCACCAGTTACCAGTAGATGCAACATTCGTTGAGTTTTCATTTTTATTATGCTCTGCCATAATTTTCTCTTTATGTTGATGTCATTTAGCATGGGAAAATAAAACCCTCTCGAATTGAGAGGGTTTTATTTGTCAAGCCAGCTTGGCCAGCTGACCTTTCACTTTGTCCATCTTGTCGTTCAGCTCGGCCAGTTGCGCCTTGTCACGCTCCACCAGATGTGCCGGAGCCTTGTCCACATAGCCCGGTTTTTCCAGCTTGGCGGTCAGCTTGGCCAGTTCGGCGTCCAGCTTGCCCAGTTCCTTGGTGAGGCGGGCGGTTTCGGCGGCCTTGTCCACTTCCACCTTCAGCATCAGGCGGGCGTTGCCGGAAATGGCCACCGGGGCGTCGTCTGCCGGCAAGGTGGCAACAATGCTGCCTTCGGTCAGACGGGCCAGCAGCTTCAGGTAAGGGATGAAATCCGCTACCGAGGCATCGCTGGTTTCAATGAACAGCGGGGCTTTCACAGCCGGGCCGATGCCCATTTCGCCACGCAGGTTGCGCACCGCGTTGACCATGTCCTTGAAGGCATCCATGCGCGCGTTGGCCGCGGCATTGATTTTCTCCGGCACGGCTACCGGCCATTGCGCCAGCATGATGGAGTCGGTCTTCTTGGCATTGGCCAGCGGGGCGACGGTTTGCCACAGCTCTTCGGTGATGAAGGGCATCAGCGGGTGGGTCAGGCGCAGGGCCACTTCCAGCACGCGCACGATGGTGCGGCGGGTGGCGCGTTGCTGGGCTTCGTTGCCGTTTTGCAGCTGTACCTTGGCCAGTTCTACGTACCAGTCGCAGTACTCGTTCCAGATGAATTCGTAAATCACCTGGGCGGCCAGGTCGAAGCGGTAGGTTTCCAGCGCATTGGTGACATCGGCTTCGGCCTGTTGCAGACGGCCGATGATCCACTGGTCAACAAAGCTGAATTCCAGCGGCAGGCTTTCGTCCTGACCGCAGTCCTTGCCTTCCACGTTCATCATCACGAAGCGGGTGGCGTTCCACAGCTTGTTGCAGAAGTTGCGGTAGCCTTCGGCGCGCTTGAAGTCGAAGTTGACGCTGCGGCCCAGGGTGGCGTAGCTGGCCATGGTGAAACGCAGGGCGTCGGTGCCATAGGCCGGAATGCCTTCCGGGAACAGCTTTTCGGTGGCCTTGGCAATGGCCGGGGCTTTTTCCGGGCGGCGCAGGCCGGTGGTGCGTTTTTCCACCAGCGGCTCCAGCGCGATGCCGTCAATCAGGTCCACCGGGTCAATCACATTGCCCTCGGACTTGGACATCTTCTTGCCTTCGTGGTCGCGCACCATGCCGTGGATGTACACGTCGCGGAACGGCACCTTGCCGGTGAAGTGCTTGGTCATCATGATCATCCGGGCAACCCAGAAGAAGATGATTTCATAACCGGTCACCAGCACGTTGGAGGTGACAAAGGCGTTCAGTTCCGGGGTTTCTTCCGGCCAGCCCAGGGTGGAGAACGGCACCAGCGCGGAGGAGAACCAGGTGTCCAGCACGTCCTGTTCGCGGCGCAGGGTCTTGCCCGGGGCCTTGGCCTGGGCTTCGGCTTCACTGCGGGCAACCACGATATTGCCGTCTTCGTCGTACCAGGCCGGAATCTGGTGGCCCCACCACAGCTGACGGGAGATACACCAGTCCTGGATGTTCTTCATCCACTGGTTGTAGGTGTTGACCCAGTTTTCCGGGATGAAGCGCACTTCGCCGGATTCCACGGCTTCAATGGCCTTCTGGGCGATGGACTGGCCGGTAGCGTCGCCTTCGCCCACCTTGCTCATGGCCACGAACCACTGGTCGGTCAGCAGGGGTTCGATGACGGTGCCGGTACGGTCGCCACGCGGCACCATCAGCTTGTGCGGTTTGGTGTCCAGCAGCAGGCCCTGGGCTTGCAGGTCGGCCAGCATGGCCTTGCGTGCTTCCTGGGTGGTCAGGCCTGCATAGGCGGCCGGCAGTTCGATACTGCCCTGGGCGCTGCCGTCAAAGCCGAAGATCTGCGCCTTGGGCAGGATGGTGGCTTGCAGGCTCATCACATTGATGAGCGGGGTGTTGTGGCGCTTGCCCACTTCGTAGTCGTTGAAGTCGTGCGCCGGGGTGATCTTGACGAAGCCGGTGCCGAATTCCTTGTCCACATAGCTGTCGGCAATCACCGGAATGGTGCGGCCGGTCAGCGGCAGTTGCAGCTGTTTGCCCAGCAGGTGCTGATAGCGTTCGTCTTCCGGGTTGATGGCCACGGCCACGTCGCCCAGCAGGGTTTCCGGACGGGTGGTGGCGACGGTGACAAATTCGTCGCTACCGACTACCGGATATTTGATGTGCCACATGTGGCCATCTTCTTCCTCGGAAATCACTTCGAGGTCGGAGATGGCGGTGCCCAGCTTGGCATCCCAGTTGGACAGGCGCTTGCCACGGTAGATCAGGCCTTGTTCGTACAGGCGCACGAAGACTTCGGTCACCACCTCGGCGCGCACGTCGTCCATGGTGAAGTATTCACGGCTCCAGTCCACCGAGCAGCCTACGCGGCGCATCTGGCTGGTGATGGTGCCGCCGGATTTTTCCTTCCATTCCCACACCTTGGCGGTGAACGCTTCGCGGCCCATGTCGTGGCGGTTGATGCCTTGTTCGGCCAGCTGGCGTTCCACCACGATCTGGGTGGCGATGCCGGCATGGTCGGTGCCGGGAATCCATACCGTGTTGTCACCCTTCATGCGGTAGTAGCGCGTCAGGCCATCCATGATGGTCTGGTTGAAGGCGTGGCCCATGTGCAGGGTGCCGGTGACGTTGGGCGGCGGCAGCTGGATGGCGAAGGACGGCTTGGTGGTGTCCATGCTCGGCTTGAAGTAGCCGGCCTGTTCCCAGTGTTGGTACCAACGGCGTTCGATATCGCCCGGTTCAAAGCTCTTGGCAAGTTCCATGGTGGTGAATGGTGCGTCTTATGCTGAAAAAATGGGTCGATTATACTCTTTTTTGCGGTGTTCTCCGAGTCACGGCTCGTGGATGCCCGCTTGTCGGTTTAATCCAACCGTTACTGACATAAAGTCCGGCTTCGTCAATAATGAAGCCAACTTTCTTGATGGACAGTAATTCGCCATGCCTAGCGTTGCACCCCGGATTCTAGTGATCGAGGACAGCCAGATGCTGATCCGCCCGCTGTGTCGCCTGGTCAACAAGCAGGGCTTCACTGCCGTGCCGGTGACCAGCCTGGCCGAGGTGCGGCAGGCACTGGCCGAGGACCCGCGCTTCATGGCGGCGGTGGCCGATTACTGCCTGCCCGATGCCCCCAATGGCGAGGTATTGCCCTTGCTGCTGGAAAACCGCATTCCCACCGTGGTGCTGACCGCGCACAACGACATGCAAACGCGCGAGCGGGTGCTGTGTATGCCGGTGGTGGATTACATCCCCAAGGAAAGCCCGTCCGCCTTTGAATACGTGATGAAGATGCTGCGGCGCATTCGTGTCAACCCGGGTATCAAGGTGCTGGTGGTGGACGATTCACAGGCGGTACGCCAGTTTTTGCGCATGCAGCTGGAGCGCCATCTGTATCAGGTGATCGAGGCCCCTGATGCCGAGCAGGCACTGGCGCTGTTGCGGCGCGAGAGCGATATCCGGCTGATTCTGACCGACCACGACATGCCGGGCATGGATGGTGTGCGCATGACCAGTACGGTGCGCCGTTTCCTGGACCATACCCGGCTGGCCATCATCGGCATTTCCGGCAGCCAGGACCCCACCATGACGGCCCGTTTCATCAAGGCCGGGGCGGATGACTACCTGCAAAAGCCTTTCAATTACGAAGAGTTTTTCTGTCGCGTCACGCGCAATGTGGAGTTCGTGGAAAACCTGCAGGCACTGCAACAGTCCGCCAACAAGGATCACCTGTCCGGCCTGTCCAACCGGCGACACTTTTTCGAGCAGGCCAGCGGGCTGCGCCACAATATCGGCGTGGCGGTGCTGGACATCGACCTGTTCAAGCGCATCAACGACAGTTATGGACACGATATGGGCGACCGGGTGATCTGCCAGACGGCGCGCTTGCTTGAGTCCTTCTTTCCGGATGACATCATTGCCCGCTTCGGCGGCGAGGAGTTTGTCATCCTCACCCAGCAGGTTGACCCCGCAGTGATGCTGGCGCAGCTGGACAAGCTGCGTCGCGCACTGGGCAATCTGGCCATCACCACCCCGCAAGGGGATTTGCGCTTTACCGTCAGTATCGGCATGGCTGCGATGGAGGAGGGCGATCTGGGCAGCCTGCTCAAACAGGCGGACAACTTCCTGTATCAGGCCAAGCATGGCGGGCGTAATCAGGTGTGTGGTGGCATGGTGGGTATGCCGCAGGGTGCGTCGCCCGCTACGCCAGCCTGAGCGGACCGGCTGCTGCTGCGCAATGCCGCAGCAGCTTTGTGCTCAGCGTTTATTAATGAACGGCAGAGCGGGAAAACAGGTTCAGCACCAGCACGCCGCCAATAATCATGGCCATGCCGATGATGGCGGGCAGGTCCAGCTTCTGGCCGTATAGCTGCCAGGCCACCACAGAGACCAGCACGATACCCACGCCGGACCAGATGGCGTACACCACCCCCACCGGCACATGGCGCAAGGTCAGCGACAGCATGTACAGCGACAGCATGTAACCGGCGGCCGTCAGCAGCGAAGGCCCTAGCCGGGTAAAGCCTTCGGTCAGTTTCATCGATGAGGTGGCCACCACTTCAGCCAGAATGGCAATGCTCAGGAAAATCCAGGCGTTGTTCATGTCGGTCTCCCTTGGTTTATTTGCTTTGTGTTGCCACAGTTTGCCTGTCTTGCATGACACGCTGACGTAGCCGGTCATAAGCCAGGTTGAATACATAGGTGTAAGGCAGGAAGAAGGCGAAAAAGCCCAGGTCCAGCAGCAGGGCCTGCCATAGCGAAACCTGCAGCCACCACGCGGCCAGCGGCACCAGCATCACCACCAGTCCGCCTTCAAACAGCACGGCATGGGCACTGCGCACCCACACCGTCCGCTGCAGGCCCCAACGTCGTTCCGCTCGCTCGAACAGGGCGTTGAACAGCATGTTGAACAACATGGCCACGCAGGACATCATCAGCGCCAGCACGCCCATCTGGCCCATGCCGCTGCCGGTCAGCAGGGCGGCCAGCGGCACCAGCATCACCATGGCGCAGACTTCATACAACACGGCATGCAGAATGCGTTCGCCGACGTGCTTGTTGTTGCTGGCAGACATGGTGCGGTCCTTTCCCGTAGTGGTGTCAGGTGGGTTCGGGTGACATTCTGATTGGTTTGTCGGATAGTTAAAAAATAAAATCCATCGGAGAAACCGATATGTCCTGGTCGCTAGATGCCATTGCCGCCTTCAGCGCCGCGGCCGAGCTGGGCTCGTTTTCTGCTGCCGCGCGCCGTCTGGGCAAGAGTCAGTCCACCATCAGCGAGGCGATTGCCAACCTGGAAATCGACCTGGGCGTCAGCCTGTTCGAGCGCAGTGGCAGACAGCCGGTGCTCACCCCGGCCGGGCAGCAATTGCTCAGCCATGCCCGCCAGTTGCTGGAGGCGGGTGATGCGCTGAGCCGGGTGGCCGGGCTGTTGGCAGGCGGGCTGGAGCCGCGGCTCACCATCGTGCTGTCCGATACCTTTCAGTCCGAATCACTGGAGCAGATGCTGCGGCTGTTCGAGCAGCAATTCCCGGCGCTGGAGCTGGAAACGCTGGTAGCGGAAAAAGAGGACGTGATAGACCTGGTGGAAAGCGGCCGTGCCCAGCTGGGTTTTGTTTCAGGGCTGGCGCGCTATCCGGCTGATATCGGCTGCTACCCCATGCCGGATGCCAGCCAGAGCAGCCTGTATGTCAGCAGCAACCATCCGCTGGCCGGCCTCGCCAGCGTCAGCCGTGAGCAACTGGCCGCCGAGCGCGAGCTGCGGCTCAACACCTACTACGGCCCACCCAGCGCCACGCTCAGTGCGCGTTGCTGGTCCGCTCCCAGCTACCTGCTGCTGCTGGAAATGACGCGGCTGGGTTTTGGCTGGTCGGAGCTGCCCAGCTGGCTGGCCGTCAACTTTGGCGGGGATGAACTGACCGAGCTGAAAGTGGCCGGCTGGCCCAAAGCGGTGCAGGTGGATCTGGTGTGGTCGCAAGCGCGCCAGCCCGGCCGGGCGGCATCCTGGGTGCTGGCGCAGTTGATGGGTGTTTGATCAGCCAGCAAAACACTGCGTTCTGCCGATTGTTCTTGTTGCACCGGGCTTTGCCCATACTATGCAACAACGCTGGTTTACTTCCGCAATCCTCCGGTCAGCCCGGCTGACCCTTACCAAGGCGCACTCATGACTGATTTGTCCTCTTTCGCCATTACCGACAAATGGCCGGCGCAACATCCGGACCGTCTGCAACTGTATTCGCTGCCCACGCCCAATGGTGTGAAGGTGTCCATCATGCTGGAGGAGTGCGGCCTGCCGTATGAGGCGCATCTGGTCAGCTTTGAAACCAACGACCAGTTCAGTCCGGCGTTCCTGTCACTCAATCCGAACAACAAGATTCCGGCCATCCTCGACCCCAACGGGCCGGATGGCAAGCCGCTGGCCTTGTTCGAGTCCGGTGCCATCCTGCTGTATCTGGCGGAGAAGACCGGCAAGTTCCTGCCTGCTGACGCGGCGCTGCGTTATGAAACCATTCAGTGGCTGATGTTCCAGATGGGTGGGATTGGCCCGATGTTTGGCCAGCTGGGTTTCTTCCACAAATTTGCCGGCAAGGATATCGAGGACAAGCGTCCGCGTGACCGTTATGTGGCGGAATCGCGCCGCTTGCTGGGTGTGCTGGACGCCCGCCTGAAAGGGCGACGCTGGATCATGGGCGATGAATACACCATTGCCGACATGGCCATCCTGCCCTGGGTACGCAATCTGGTGCAGTTTTATGGTGCGGGCGAGCTGGTGGGCTATGCCGATTTTGTCGAAGTGCAGCGCGTGCTGGAGGCCTTTGTTGCCCGGCCGGCGGTGCAGGCCGGCCTGAACCAGCCGCCGCGCGCCTGATGCTGCATGGCGGGCTGGCAGCCAGCCGGCCCGCTTGTGGCTTTATATCCGCTTGAGCAGGCGTACTACCAGCAGCAGTGCGCTGGCTCCGGCGGTGGCCATGATGATGTGGCCCAGCATGCCGTGGACGCTCAGTCCCAGCACACCAAACAGATAGCCGCCGATATAGGCGCCGATGATGCCGATCAGCATGTCGCCCAGCAGTCCGAAGCCTTCTCCCTTGATCAGCAAACCTGCCAGCCAGCCGGCGACAACGCCGACAATCAAGAACCAGAACAAGTGCATGGCCGTGTCCTTCTGTTACCGGAGCGCTGTTAACGCTTTCCGTTTTGTTTGAAACAGTTTTCTGCTTTTGTTTAATTGCCTGGTAAAACAAAGCCGGGCAAGCCCGGCTTTGTCTGCATGCAGCTAAATGCGAGGCTGCTGCCTTACAGGGCAGGCATGCTGTAGCCTTCGATCTTGGCGGCTTGCACCAGGCCAGCCAGGTATTCGTGCATGGCCTTGTTGCCGGCCATCTGGGTCAGGTATTGCTGCAGACGCTGCTTGATGTCGTCAAAGCTGATCTGGCCGCCCTGATTGCGCTCGTTCACCTGGATGATGTGGTAGCCAAACTGGGTTTGTACCAGGTTCGGGGTGATCTGGCCGGCTTCGGTGCTGAATACTGCTTGTTCGAATTCCGGCACCATCTGGCCACGACCGAACTGGCCCAGGCTGCCGCCTTGCTGGCCGGACGGGCAGGTGGAGTGTTCACGGGCCAGGTCGGCAAAGCGGGACGGGTTGGCTTGTACTTCGGCCAGCACGCCTTCAGCCTTGGATTTGGCCAGCATATTGCCCAGTTCGTCACCGCCACCCAGCGGGAACAGGATGTGGCTGGCCACGGCGGATTCGCCGCTGGCAAAGCGTTCCGGGTATTCGTCGTAGAAGGCGCGGCAGGTGGCTTCGTCCACCGGCTCTACCTGGATTTCCTTTTCCAGCAGGGCGCCAATGGCGGCATTCGGGTTGGCAGCGTCCAGGCCTTCGGCCTTGGCTTTTTGCAGCAGCAGTTCACGCAGCACCAGTTCCTGGATGGTGGCATCGCGCGGGTTGGGCGCATCTGCGTGGTTTTCCTGTTCTGCTTGCACCATGGCTTCAGTGATTTCGACGCCGTTTACGGTAATGGCCATGAGATTTTCCTGTTCGGGGAGAGTAAGTGAGACGCTGCAAAGTATACGGCGCGCTAAAAGTGGGAATTAAATGGGGCCGCCGGGGTGGATGTCAATAGCGCTGCATGGTAGGGGGCCGGTTTTGCGCTGATTTGCGAACATTTGTTAAGACAGCTGGCCCGATTATCAATCAGCAACATTTCCGGCTGCGGGTGACAACACTGCGACATGCCTGCTTAGTTAAATGTCCTGAATCTTATTTTCGGGGCGATATCGTGAAATCATTCCGCTGGACAGACTATCCGTTGGCGTCGGCCATGTTGCTGACGGCACTGGCCTTCGTGCTGTGTCACGCGCTTTATATTCCCTGGCCGGACAATTATTTTGCCTGGCGGCATGAGCTGATGCTGCTGAGCGGCGTGGAGCTGATCATGCTGATGTCGCTGGGCATGCTGCTGGGCATCCGCCCCTTGTGGCTGGAAAAGCTGTGGGGCGGGCTGGACAAGATGTACCGCCTGCACCGACGGCTGGGGATTGCTGCCGGCCTGATGCTGGCAGGCCACTGGTTGCTGGATTTGTCGCCGCGCTGGTTGATGCAGCTGGGCTGGCTTGCTCCGCGCCACAAGCCGTTTCATCCGCATGTGTTTTCCTGGACCGGTCTGGCCAAACAGGTGGGGGAATGGGCAGCCTGGGTGATTCTGGGCCTGGTGATCATTGCCTTGCTGCGCATGGTGCCGTATGGCTTCTGGCGCAAATTGCACCGCCTGTTTGCCCCGGTCTACCTCATGGGGGTGTTTCACAGTGTCATTCTTACTCCGCAGGCTTTCTGGTGGACGCCGCTGGGTTGGGGCCTGGCCATTGCCATGCTGGCTGGTGTATTTGCGGCCCTGGCTTCGTTACAGGGTAAAACCGGCAGTCTGCAGCGTTACGGCGGCAGCATTACCGCGCTGCGCCCCTTGCCGGGCAATATGCTGGAGGTGAACTGCCTGCTGCCGCGCTGGCCTGGGCATCAGGCCGGGCAGTTTGCCTTGCTGCGACTCGATGCAAAAGAAGGGGCTCACCCCTTCACCATTGCGTCGGCCTGGCCAGGTCATGGCGAGCTGCGTTTTGTCATCAAGGCACTGGGCGACTACACATCCAGCCTGGCCGGTCGCTTGCAAGTGGGGATGGCTGTCGAGGTGGAAGGGCCGTATGGCGGCTTTACCGATGCAGTGGATGGACGGCCGCTGGACGGCCCGCAAGTGTGGGTAGCTGGCGGTGTGGGTGTGACGCCGTTTCTGGCCTGGTTGCAGGCCGCCTGGCGGCCGCTGACGGTGCCGGTAGATTTCTATTACTGTGTGCGCCATGTGGCAGAAGCTGCGGCGCTGGAAGAAATACGCACGGCATGCCGCCAGCTGGGTATCCGTCTGCATGTACTGGAAAGTGACAAAGGACAACGCTTGCAGGCTGATGCCTTGCCCGCGGCCAGTGATGTCTGGTTTTGTGGTCCGGAAGGCCTGGGGCGCAGCTTGCAGCAGCAACTGGCCGCACGTGCCGTACCGCCGCGCTTTCACCACGAGGCATTTTCGCTGCTCTAAGGTTGTATTGGTGTCAGAACAGGTCGATGTCGCCGCTGGCGACTTCGGCTTCGCTCACCATACCCAGTTGTTGCAGGGCTTCAAACTGGTTTACCTGGTTGCGGCCATGGCTTTTGGAGTGGTACAGCGCCTTGTCGGCACGTTCTATCAACTGGGCTGGCACCATGCAACTGCCCAGTCTGGTAAAGCCGATGCTGACTGTGACCTGGCCGACTTGCGGAAAGGGCTGAGTGGCAATGCGGGTGCAAAAACCTTCCAGAACGGCCTGTGCCTTTTCATCACTGACAGCGCTGAACAGGATGGCGAATTCTTCGCCGCCATAGCGGAACAGGCCGTCATCTTCGCCAAAGAACTGCTGCATCCGTTGCGCCAGCATCAGCAATACTTCGTCGCCAATGATGTGGCCGTAGGTATCGTTCACTTGCTTGAAATGATCGATGTCCAGCAAGGCCAGATACGGCAGCCGTGGCGTGCCGGCCTGCTGCTGGGCAACCCGGGCAAACAGCTGGTTGTCAAACTTGCGGCGGTTGAAAAGCCCGGTGAGGGTGTCACTGTCCGAGGCGTGCAGCAGGTTGAGAAAATTTTCATGGATGCGTGCCAGCGCCAGCAGCAGGGTGTGATCCACCTGCACCCCTTCATGCGGTGTGATCATCAGTACCGCCACCACCTGATTGGCCTGATACAGCGGCAGGCACAGGCCGGTATCGGTGGAGTAGACGTCCTGGCGTTCATCCTGTTGCAGCAGGATGCGCAGCATTTTGCTGCCGGGCAGGGTCCATGGCTGGTTTTGCTGGGGTAGCTCGTCCAGGCTGTCCAGCTGGATGCGCCACCAGGGATGGCCGTCAATCCAGCGGCAGTTGTACAACGCGACCGTGCAGTCCTTCAGCAGCTCGCGCAAGGTGGTGAGCAGGCTGATTTCCAGCGTACGGCGTTCCCGCTGGGCGGTCAGCGCCACCAGGCTGTCGAGGATGTCCGGCAAGGGTTGGGCGGATGGCATGTTCAGTGTGCTAGTGCTACGCATGTCCGGTGAAGCAATGTCTGCTGCGCTTGGGTTCATTCATGACAAATGCTGTCCCAGTATAGATATCCCAAGCGGTTTATGCCATGAAGAAGGCCGGTCAGAGTCTGACCGGCCTTGATCCATCAACTGCGGCCGGTACTGCCAAAGCCGCCTTCGCCACGTTCGGACTGGTCGAAGTCATCCACCAGATTGAACTGCACCTGAACCACCGGCACGATGATCATCTGGGCAATGCGTTCCAGCGGTGTCAGGTGGAAGGCGGTGTGGCCCCGGTTCCATACCGAAACGAAGAGCTGGCCCTGGTAGTCGGAGTCGATCAGGCCGACCAGATTGCCCAGCACGATGCCATGCTTGTGGCCCAGGCCGGAGCGCGGCAGGATCATGGCGGCCAGTTTGGGGTCGGCAATGTGAATGGCCATGCCGGTGGGCACCAGTTGGGTTTCACCCGGTGCAATCAGCAAGTCCTTGTCAATGGCAGCCCTGAGGTCCAGGCCGGCAGAGCCGGGCGTGGCGTAATCGGGCAGGTTGTCGTGCAGGCGCGGGTCCAGCACTTTGACGTCTACAACAGGTTTCATGATGGTATTCCTGCGAATCAAATGGGCAGGCAGGCCGCGCGGGCCTGCCTTGGGGCAAGGTCGGATTGTGGTTGCGACTTAACGGGGCAGCAGACGGGTCAGATGCTCGACAATGGCCCGGGCCACGGCGGGCTTGGGCATGTCCGGCAGCGCATGGGCTCCGGCATCGTCCAGCAGCACAACCTGGTTGCTGTCCGCACCCATGGCGTGTTGCGCCAGATTGGCCACCAGCAGCGGCAGCCGCTTTTTCTTGCGTTTGGTCTCGGCAAATTCCAGCAGGTTCTGGCTTTCGGCGGCAAAGCCGACACAGAACGGTGCGGCGGGCAGGCTGGCTACCGTGGCCAGGATGTCCGGGTTTTCTTCCAGTTCGATCACCGGCAGGCCCGCGCCTTTCTTGATCTTGTGTTCCGAGCGGTTTTTCACCCGGTAGTCAGCCACCGCAGCCACACTGATGAAAATGTCCGCAGCGCCGACAGTCTGCATCACGCTATCGTGCATTTGCCGTGCGCTATCCACATTGATGCGGGTCAGGCCCTGTGGTGCGGGCATGCCGGTGGGGCCGGAAATCAGCGTTACGTCGGCACCGGCGTCGCGGCAGGCGCGTGCCAGTGCATAGCCCATTTTACCGGAGCTAATATTGGTGATGCCACGCACGGTGTCGATGGCTTCATACGTGGGGCCGGCAGTCAGCACCACTTTTTTGCCGGCCAGGGTTTTGGCTACAAAAAAGCCTTCCAGCATTTCGGCAAGTGCTTCCGGTTCCAGCATGCGTCCTTCGCCCACTTCGCCGCAGGCTTGTTCACCGCTGTCCGGTCCCCAAACCGACACCCCGTCTGCCTTCAGCTGGGCGACATTGCGCTGGGTGGGCGGGTTTTGCCACATCTGGCGGTTCATTGCCGGAGCGACGATCAGCGGACAGGTGCGGGCGGCAGCCAGGGTGGAAATCAGGTCATCGCTCACGCCGTGGGCCAGCTTGAACAGCAGGTTGGTGCTGGCCGGGGCAATCAGGAAGGCATCTGCCCGGCGCGACAGTTCGATATGCGCCATCGCATTGTCCGGTCGCGGATCCCACAGGTCGGTATAAACCGCATGGCCGGACAGGGCCTGAAAAGTGACCGGGGTGACAAAGCGGGTGGCGGACTCGGTCATCACCACTTCCACCGTATGACCGGCCTTGACCAGCAGGCGGGTGAGTTCGGCTGCTTTGTAGGCGGCAATGCCGCCGCTCACACCTAGCAGGATGCGTCGGGCTGTCATGGCTGTCTCGTCTGGAATGGCAATAGCCGGCAAGTGTACCGGAAATCGGCTCTGGCTCGAAGTATCGCCCTGACAATGAACGCCGTTCAGCCATCCTTGCGGCGCAGGCGCGCCGGGTTGCCGATGGCGATTGCCGCGGCCGGAACGTCACGAAAGCAGGATGCCCCCTGGCTGACCAGCGCGTCGTCACCCACCGACAATGAACGGGCTACGGCGGCATGGGCCTGGATCACCACCCGTTCTCCGATACGCACATAGCCTGCGACATAGCTGCCTGGGCAAAGAAGCACATGGCTGCCAGTGGTGGTGTCATGGCCGACCACGGCGTGATGCATCAGGAAATTGTGCGGGCCGATATGGCAGCGCGCACCCACTTGTACGCCATGGCCAATCACACTGCCGGCTTCCACGCGGCTGCTAGGTGACACCACCGCACCGGGCAGCAGCAGCGGTGGACAGGGGGCGAGGCCCGCGGCTTCCATGACGACGCTCAGCCGTTGTCGGTCTGTGACATCGCCAATGGCCAGCACGTAGTGATCTGCCACTGCGCGCAGCACGGCTGGCTCGGTGTATTGTGGCAGTGGCAGGCGGTTGTGGTCGGCAAAAGCGGCTTCGCTGAACACTGCGCAAAAGGTGGCGGGCGCAAACAGTTCAAAGTACTCCAGCGCCATGGCGCCATTACCAACAAGTGCGATGCGGGGTGCCGTCATCTTGCGGCTCCTTGCCGGTTTTGCCAGTAGCGGAACAGGGCTGTGCCTGCGTCCAGTTCGCCCTGCCGCGAGACCTGCCTCTCATGTGCCATGGCTGCCAACTGCTGGCGGATATCCTTGCGCTGGGGGCTGTCGGGGCGGGCCAGGCTGATGGCCAGTGCGACATAGTCATCCACATGGCTGGAGCAAAGATGGCCAAGCCCGCGATCGGCCAGCAGCAAACTGTCGGTCTGGCCGGACAGCCAGGGGCTGTCCAGTGCCACCACCGGAATGCCCAGGTCTAGCGCGTCGCGGGTGGTATTGGCACCGCCAAAGGGAAAGCTTTGCAATACCAGGTCGCATTCGGCCAGTGCGGCCATATAGGCAGTGTGATCCTGCGAGGGTATTACCCGTGAAGCAGGCAGGCGTGTGCTGAGCTGGCGCGCCAGTGTGGCGGTTTCCAGCGCATCGGCATTGGGCATGAACAGCAGTTCGGTATCCGGCGCGCTGGCAGTCATCACTCGCTCCAGCGCAGCCAGAAAGCCATCGTTCAGTTTGATGGCCATGGCATTGACGGCAATGCGGATCGGTGCGCCATCTGCCGGGCGCTGGCGTTGCGGCATAGCCATGCCGGCCCGTGCCGGGCGCAGGCGGTGTTTGTTGTAGCGGATGGGCTGCGGCAGGCCAGGCGGTGCAGTCAGGGTATCAAACAGCAAGGTGGCGTCGATTTGTGCACTGCAGCTGGCTGCCGGACAGCCGATGGAGGCCACTTGCAAGGGGGCCAGCCGCATCAGGGACAGGGTAAAGGTAGGGAAGGACATGCCGATGCCGGGGTAGAAAATCACATCCGGTGCCAGCGCGGTGATTTGTTCGGTCCATAGCGTCAAGGGGTCAGGCCCGACGGCAAAGCGGATGGCGCTGTCGCCCAGTTCGGCCAGGGTGGCGTCCGACACCGAGGCGTCGCACAGCAGCACTACGTCAAAATGTTGCCGCATATCCCGCAGTGGTTCGGCGAAAAAGCGGAACAAGGCATGGCCTTCACGCAGGCCTTCGCCAATCACCAGCAGCCGGGGGCGGTTTCTGGCGGGCGGTGGCGGGACGGGGCCGGGTAATTTGCCATGGCGGAACAGGATGGCCGCTGCCTGATCCACCAGTTTCTGCTTGGCATCGTAGCGACGGGGGGAGTCGATATAGCTGAGCCGGTGACAGGCCAGCATCAAGGGGTTGAGCAAGGCCAGCGGCAAGTCGGCCAGGCCCATGGCAGGAATGCACTCAGCCAGCCGCTGCAGAGCCAGTTGCGAGAGGGAATCCAGCAAATGAGCGTCCAGCGACTGGATGGCAAACAGCATGGCGGCTATCGGGTCCTTGCTGCTCCAGTCTTGCAAGGAGAAACGGGTTAGCAGCCGGGCGTCGCCCAGCAAGGCCAGTTTGAGCCGGTCCGCGTCGCCCAGGGCGAGCGGATCCAGCTGTCCCTCGTTGCCCAGTGCATCCAGCAGCAGTTGTTCCAGGCTATCGTCCAGTCCTTCTTGCACGCGACGCAGCGCACCACGTGCTTGCATCAGCGTCAGTGCATCCGTTTCGTTGGCGATAGGGGCCTGGTGCAGCCAGAGGCGCAGCAACTGGCGCGCCTCACGGGCTGCGGCTGCGGTCAGTTCATGTGGCTGCCGACTCCAGCCTCCCTGTAGCAAGCCTTGCAACAGGAAGGCGTGGAAGGCGACAGGCTGTTGCAGCAGCGCACGCCACTGCAACAGGTCGTCCATCATCATTGGGTCTTCTCCTTAGTCGTGCCGCCGATTGGATATCACGGCGCGGAGAAGGTCAATGGCACTTGCTTGGTGCTGCCATCAGCCTGGGGTACGCTGATGTTCACCTGGAGCGAACCGCTGAACCCGGCAGGCGGGGTGCCGCTGATCTTGCCACTGGCTGGATCCACGCTCAGCCAGCTTGGCAGCGGTTTGCCATCTGCCGTGCTGGCCTGCACCTTGCTGCCGGGCGGCAGGTTGGCAGGTACGCTGACGCTGGCGCTAAAGCTGCCATTGGCACCGGTTTGCACCAGTGTCCGGCCTGCGCCCTGCATCTGCACGCCCTGTACCTGTACCGAAGCGCCAACATTGGTCAGCCCGGCACTGGCGCTGCCGGAGACCACGGTCTGCTGCTGCACGCCACCTGCGCCCTGCACGGAAACCGTGCCATCGCTCTGGGCCTGGGTGCCTTGCAGGCTGACCTTGCCGCCAGCGTTGACGCTAAGGTTACCGGCGTTCTGGATATTGACGGTCTGCTTGCTTTCGCCGCCGCTGATCTGCGCCTGGTTGATCATGGCCGAGCCGCCACCCGCTGCGCCGCCCAAACTGCCGCTGACTGCGCTGCTATTGGCGGTACCCAGCGTGACATTGCCACCGGCCTGGATGCCGACATCGCCGCCGCTTTGCATCTGGGTACCGGCAAAGCTGGCATTGCCACCGGCGGTGATGCTCAGGCCACGGCCGCCTTGCAGGCTGGCCGCTTGTGCATCGCTGCTGGTGCCGCCGCTCAGGCTGATGCCATTGTCAGAGGCCTTGGCTTCGGTTTCGGTCTTGTTTTCCGCTGGCTGGTCGCTGCTGCTGGCCGTTGCGGTTTTGGCGTTGGTGTCGGTCTTGCCGCCTGCCGGCTTACTTTCGCTGCCAGCAGTATCAGGCTTGCTGCTTTCCTTCTTGACGCTGCCGCCGATGGAGGCGTCCACGCCCACGCTGCTGGAGGTGCTGACCGCGGCTTTCACATCCACATTGCCACCTGCAGCAATGCTGGCCTGACCGGCAGCAGAAACGCCCGTGCCTTCCAGTGTGGTATTGCCACCGGAGGAGAGTTTCAGATTGCCGCCCGAGCTGATGCTGCCAGCTTGTGCCGTGTCACTGCTGGATTGCTGGTAATTGCCGCTGAGGCCGAACTCACCGCTCTTGCTGCTGGTGGTCTTGCCGCCTTCGGATGAGGTTTCCTTGCTGGCTCCTACCGAAGCATCCACGCCAAAGGACTGGCTGCTTGTCGTGCTGTGGGCCGCTTGCAGGTTGAGGTTGCCGCCCGCGCTGATGCTGGCGTCACCGCCACTGCTGACCGTGGTGCCCACCAGGGTGGTGTCCTTGCCGGAGCTGATGTTCAGCCCGCTGCCGGCATTGATGCTGCCAACCACCGCAGTCGAGCTGCTGTCTTTGGACTGGCTGTAACCGCCCTCGGCCGAGAAGCCCTTGCTACCCTTGTCCGCCGTGATGGACAGCGAGGCATTGGCATCGCTGCTGCTGGAGCTGCTGGTGTTTTTGGCGGCATCCACCGTGACATTGCCACCGGCACGGATATTGGTGCTGTCAGTGGAATTCAGTGCCGTGCCCTCCAGTCGGGTATCCCCGGTGGTGGTGATGTTCAGCTTGCCACCGGCATTGACATTGCCCACCACGGCCGTGCTGGAGCTGTCGCTGGATTTGGCACCATCGTAACTACCGTTGGCCCCTGTACCGGTGCCTTCAATGGCCACTTGCACTTGCGCACTGCCCGAGGTGCTGCTGCTGGTGTTGCTGGTGGTATCGGCAGCGGCCTTGTAGTTCAGCGAACCTGCGGACAGGTTCACGTCGCCACCCGAGCTGATATTGGTGCCTTCCAGCGTGGTGCTACCCTTGGAGCTGCTGTTGACCTTGCCGCCCACCGTGATGTTGGATACCACCGCATTGCTGCTGTTGGAGCTGCTGGTGTCCTGCTGGTACTGATAGGTGGCTCTTACCCCGACCCCGGCACCGGCTGATGCGTCAGCATCGCCGCTGGTCGAGCCGGTCAGGCCCCCGGTTCCCACCCCGCCATTGGCATTGCCTTCGGCCGAGGCTCCGGCCTGTGCGCTGGCAAACAGACCGACAGTGGCGGTATTGCTGGTGCTGCTGGAGCTGGAGTAGGTGGTGTTCTTGGCCGCCAGGCTGGTAATGGTGTTGGCGGACTGGTTCAGGTCGCCACCAGCGGAAATCTGCGTACCGACGTCGGTAATGCTGTTGCTGGCAGTACGGTTGATATTGCCACCGGCCGACAGTGAGGAGGTCACCGCCGTGGTGGAACCATCCACCGAGCTTTGCTGGGTATTGCTCACCTTAACGCCTACGCCAGCGTCAGCAGAAGCCTGGGCGGAACCACTGGCGCTGCCCGACATATTGCCACCGTTGGCATTGGCGTCTGCATTGGCGCTGGCATTGGCATTGGCGTTGGCAAACAGCCCTACCGAGGTGGTATTGCTGCTGGTTGTCACCTGATGCACATCATTCACCGCCTGGAAGGACATGTCCTTGGCGTTCAGGTTCAGGTCATTGCCAGCACCCAGCGAGGAACCCTGGGTGGTGAGCTTGTTACCGGCATTGATGGTGAGGTTGCCGCCACTATTGATGCTCGAACCCTGATGGGTGATGTCCAGCGTGTTGGTATTGCTGGTGGTGGTGCTCATCAGCGTGAGGTCGTTATTGGACGACGCGCTGGCCTGGGCCGAGGCCGAGGCCTGGGCATTCAGCTGGCTGGCATCCGCGCCGACCGAGCCACCCAGTTTTCCTTTGCCCGCAGTGCCAGATGCACCAGCGCCACCGGAATTGGCCGATGCACCGGCTTGTGCACTGGCATTGGCCTGGTTGTCGCTGGATGCCATCAAGCCCACCGAGGTGGTGGTGCTATGGGTATTGCTGGTGGACACATCTGCCACCGCCAGCACGTTGACGTTCTGGGCGTTGATGGTGGCATCGCCGCCGCTGCTGACGTTGGAGCCCTTGAGAGTGACATCCTTGCTGGCGTTGATGTTCAGATTGCCGCCCACGTCCAGCGTGGAGGCCACGTGACGGGTGTTGAGCGTGTCGGTGGTGGTGGTGGTGGTGGACGACAGTACCAGGCCGGCCGAACCTTGTGCCTGTGCCCCGGCATTGGCACCGGCGTTGGCTGCCGCCTGGCCATTGCCGGAGGACGACGAGGAGGACGAATCGGACGATGCCCCGGACGAGCCGCCCGAGCTGGTGCTCAGGAAGGTGGTGGTCTTGGTGGTGCTGTGGCTGGTGTCAGAGTCCAGACCGGCCAGCACATTGACATTGGTGGCATTGATGTTGCCATCACCTGCCACCTTCATGCTGGAGCCTTGCAGTGTCAGATCCCCCCCGGCATTGACCGTGGCATTGCCACCCACCGTGAGGCTGCTGCCTACGTTGCGGTTGGATTGCGTGTCGGTCACGGTCGCGGTGGTGCCGTACAGGCCGCCACCCACACCAATGCCGGAGCCCGAGCTTTCGGTGTGCGTGGTGGTGGAGTTGGCACGAGCCACGATGTTGACATCACCGGTAGCGTTCAGGCTGGCATCCCCGCCCACCTTGGCATCGGTACCGGCCAGCGTAATATCCTTGCCAGCCGTCACGCTGAGATTGCCACCCGTACTCAGGCCGGACTTGATCTGCTCTACGGTCGTCGTGGTCGTGGTGCTGCGGCTGGAACTGAGGAAGCCGCTGGACGAGGTATGGGTGGTGTTGGTGTTGGTGTTTTGCAGCGTGTCAAAGGTGACATTGCCACCCGCGTTCAGGCTGGCATTGCCACCTGCCGCCACATTGGCCCCCAGATTGGTGATGTCCTTGCCGGCGCTCAGGCTCATGTCGCCGGTAGAGGTAATGCCAGCCTGCTTGCCAATGCTGGTGGCGTAGAGCTGACTGCCACCGCTACCCTGGGTCAGCGTCTGGTTGGTGATGTTGCCACCGGCATTCAGGTTGACGTTGCCACCGCTGATGCTGCCCGAAGTGTTGGTGATATCGCCTTTGGCGGTGATGTTGAGCGAGGTGCCACCGCTGATGGTGCCGCCGGTATTGCTAAGGCTGTTCACGTTCAGGTTGGTATTGCTGGCGGCTATTACCGCACCCTTGTCGATGCTGGCCACCGTGGACGGTGCCAGGTAGACCTGCGGTACCAGTACGTTCTGGCCATCCACCTGCATCGACACCATCCAGACGATGTCCTGATTCAGGCTGGCCAGCTGTTGTGCCGTGGGTGCCTGGCCCACGGTCAGGCCCAGTGTCTTGGCCTCGCTCACGCCGTTCTGCACCAGACCCTGCAAGGTGGCGCTCTGGCTGCTGTAGCCCTTCAGCAGGTTGTTTCCGGTTTGTGCCACCAGCTGCTGCTGAATCAGATATGCCTCGTAGTTGGAATCACCCAGCCGCTTTTCTGCGGTGTCCGGATTGAAGCCCAGCTGTTGCAGCATGTAGTTGGAGCCGTCAAAGCCTGCATTGAGGTTACCCATCAGCGGGTTGGTTTCAATCAGGTAATGCGCACCCGGCTGCGTAGCCGGAACAAAATAGCCATTGGGGTTGGTAGGCAGAGTGATATGAATGCCGCCAAAGTTCAGGCTGTTGGCGGCCTGCGTGCCGCTGGAGGTGCTGGCACTGCCGACTCCGGACGTGCTGGTTCCGGACGAGGTGCTGGCCGAAGCGCTGCTTGAGCCGCTGGTGCCACTGGCAGAGCCGGACTGGCTGGCCCCACTGCTCTGATAGCTGGTGCTATCAGGAGAGGCGCTCCACGGCGAACCCTTGTTACTCAGGCTGAAACCGCCGCCATTGATGGTATTGGCGAAGATGCCTGCACCCGGGCTGTACACCGTGCTGGTGCTCTGGATGACCGGGCCGGAATCATTGTGGTCCGAGTCGTCGGTGTAGGTAAGCGGCCCTTGGGCTACATAGTCGATGTAGTGCTCCCAGGTTTGCTTGTAATTGCGCTGGATCAGCGAGTAGTCGTCATTGGTGACGGTTGCTCCGCCATTGCCATGCAAGGTAACGGTGTTACCGGACAATACGCCACCCAGGTTGTACACCGTATCAAAGTTGTTCAGGGTCAGGGTGCCGCCTGCCAGGATCTGCGGTTTGGGCGGCGTGGCCTGGCCGTTGATGACGGGGTAGACTGCGTTGTAATACTGGGCCTGGGTCCAGGTGCGCTGGTAATACCAGGTTTCGGTCCGGTTGACGCCATCGCAATCCGAGCAGTCATCGTGTCCGGTTTCTACCGTGCCGGAGTCATTGGTATAACCACCCCATGCACGCTTGTCGCCGCCAGGCACCACATTGTTGATGGTGGCTGCGCTCAGTGTGATGTCACCGGATGCGTTGATATTGCTGTTGTTGTTGATGGTGCTGGCAGTCAGCGTGATATTGCGACCCGCATCCATGGTGCCTACCGCACCACTGCTTTCGCTGCCGACGTTGGTAATGGTGTGGCCGCTGGCGCTGATCTGCAAATCATTGCCGGCAAACAGCGCGCCGCTGTTGCTGACATCGCCGCTGCTGTTCAGGCTGAGGTTATGCAACGCGGCAATGCCGCCGGTGGTGGTGGTGGTGATTCCCGGTGCCGTAATGCTCAGGTCATTGCCGGAATACAGGCCGGAGTTGGCGTTCAGGGCGCTGGCCAGTGTGATGCTGCCCGTGCCGCTGCCACCCCGTGCGGCAATCACATGGGCGCTGCTACTGCCAAAGCCCAGGCTGTTGAGGTTCAGCGTCATGCCCGCCTGGGACAGCGCGGCCGCATTGCCATTCAGGGTCAGGCCATGCGCAGTCACGTTCAGCGCATTGCCTTGCAGAACACCGCCATTATTCACCGTGATGTCATAGCTGGCACCGCTGCGGCCAGTCAGGCTCAGCGTGCCGCCGGCAATGACCGCGCTGTTGTTGCTCAGGCCGCCGCTGCCGGTTTGAATGCCAAGGTCACCGGCCGATTGCAATTTGCCGCTGTTGCTGATGGTTCCGGCAGAAAGCGTGCCGTTACCAACAGCTTGCGATGCCATATTGATGACGGCACCACTGTTATTGGTCAGCGTATTGCTGACCGTCAGGCTGCTGCCGGTGGCGCTGCCTGCCTGGATGGTGCCACTGTTGGTGGCCTGGCTGGCAGACAGAGTCAGCTTGTTTCCACCCATGAAGGCACCGCTGGCATTGCTGAGCGTGGCAATACCGCTGGCGCTCAGCGTGCCGCCTGCCTGAATGTAGCTATTGCTTTCATTGCTCAGGTCACCATTGCTCAGCGTCAGCCCCAGATCGTCTGAGGCCAGCAACTTGCCGCTGTTGTCGGTACTGGCGGCGGACAGGCTCATGGCCTGGGCGGATTGCAGGGTG
>NZ_JAYSDA010000001.1:63151-341273 GCF_041914625.1 Aquitalea pelogenes
GGCAATGCTGAGGTTGCCCGCTGCATACAGGGTGCCGCTATTGCTGACAGAACTGCGGGCCCGCACGGTGGCCGTGCCGTTGTCAGCCTCGGTGGTGCCGCTATTGCTAAAGCCGTTGCTGGCGGTCAGGCTGAGTGAGTCGGCCTTCAGCGTACCCGCATTGGTAACGGCGGAGCCAGACAATGTCAGGGCACTGCCGGACTGGATGAAGCTGGCACTCTCATTGATGAGATTGCCGGAATTAGCCAGGCTCAAATCCCCCGCTGCCAGCAACTTGCTGCTGTTGTCGGTACTGGCGGCGGACAGGCTCATGGCCTGGGCGGATTGCAGGGTGCCGCTATTGGTCAGCGCGCCGGACAAGGTAATGCTGTCGGTGGCGCTGTGATCGCCGGTACTCACCAGCCAGGTCCCCTGGTTGTAGAGGCTGGCAAGGCTGAGGGTACTGCCGGTGGCAGCCTGTACCCAGCCGCTGGCGGTATTGGTAGAGGCAGCGGCCTTCAGGTTCAGGCTGGCATCGGACTGGATGGTGCCGCTGTTGCTGAAGGATTCGGTGGCGTTGCCTGCTGCATCGGCAATGCTGAGGTTGCCCGCTGCATACAGGGTGCCGCTATTGCTGACAGAACTGTCGGCCCGTACGGTGGCCGTGCCATTGTCTGCCTCGGTCGTGCCGCTATTGCTAAAGCCGTTGCTGGCGGTCAGGCTGAGCGAATCGGCCTTCAGCGTACCCGCATTGGTGACTGTTGCACCGGATAAGGTAAGAGTACTGCCGGACTGGATGAAGCTGGCGCTCTGGTTGGTGAGGTTGCCGGTATTGGCCAGCCCCAGGTCGCTGGTGGCCAGCAGCTTGCCACTGTTGGTGGTGCTGGAGGCGGACAGGCTCATGGCCTGGGCGGATTGCAGGGTGCCGCTATTGGTCAGCGCGCCGGACAAGGTAATGCTGTCGGTGGCGCTGTGATCGCCGGTACTCACCAGCCAGGTCCCCTGGTTGTAGAGGCTGGCAAGGCTGAGGGTACTGCCGGTGGCAGCCTGTACCCAGCCGCTGGCGGTATTGGTAGAGGCAGCGGCCTTCAGGTTCAGGCTGGCATCAGACTGGATGGTGCCGCTATTGCTGAAGGATTCGGTGGCATTGCCTGCTGCATCGGCAATGCTGAGGTTGCCTGCTGCATACAGGGTACCGCTATTGCTGACAGCACTGCCTGCCCGCACGGTGACCGTGCCGCTGTCCGCGCTCATTGCGCCTGCATTACTGATGCTGGTGCCTGCGCTCAGCGCAAGATTACCCCCGGTGGTTTCCACGCCCTGGTTGCTGTCACTGGCGGTGCTCAGTTGGCCTGTCGCGGACAGTGTCATGTCCTGGCTGCTTTTCAGCTGGGCCTTGCCAAGAGCAAGATCACCACTGCTGGTGCCAAGCTGAAGTGCCTGGCCGCTGTACAGCACTGCTCCCAGGCTGCCGATGGTCAGACTGCCGAAGCTTGCCTGCCATTGGCCTGCGCTGCCCCACTGGGTGCCATTGATATTGCTGTCACCGCTGAAGGTGGCCGTGAAGTTACCACCGGCGTAGCGGCGGTTGTTATTGCTTTGACTGTTGCTGTCGGCCGCATCGGTCAGTGTGGCGCCGCTCAGGCTCAAGTCCTGTCCTGCGATGATGGCACTGCCAGTCACACCCAGGTCGTCATGGGCTGCCAGTGTCAGATTCTGGCCCGAGCTGATACTGCCCGCATTCACTTGCAGGGAGGAACCGCTGCCATTGGCGCTGACATTGACATTGCCGGTGGCCGATACCTTGTTGTTCAGCAGGATGCTGCCTTGTGCGGTCAGGGTGAAGTCGCCGCTATTGGCCGCGGCATCGCCCAGCATGCGCACGCCCACCCCGGCTTCAGTCGATACCAGGAAAATGCGGTTGGCGTACATGCCGCCCAACGCTGCGGTATCAATGGCATAGCTAGGCGCTGCGCCCTGCGGTGTGGTGCTGCCGGTGATGCTGCGGCTGGCGTAGTCCCAGCGATTGGGGCCGACATAAACGCCAAAGTCCGGCACATTCACCTGGCCACTGATGCTGACCGAGCGGCTGACCAGGTCGAGAATCTGCTGGGCAGAAGCGTTGATGCCGCTGCCATTGATCAGGATGTCACCCTGGGTGACGTTGAAGCCGGACAGGCTGCCGTTGCCGCCCAGTACCGGCAGGCCGGTGCTGAGGGTGACGCGATTGGTGTTGATGAAACCGCAGCCGGAGCAGGTAATGCCGTTGGGGTTGGCCACCACCACATCGGCGCGGCTGCCCAGCACTTCGGTAAAACCTGCCAGGGTGCTGCGATTGCTGCTGACCACCTGATTGAGAATCAGGCTGGCTTCATTGCTTAAGTTGATGTTGGCATACACCTGACCGGCCAGCTGCGACTGACGCGTTACCTGGCTGGTGTTGGCATTGTTCAGGATCAGGCCCTGGCTGTTGACGTTGTACTGGGTGTACTGGTTGTTGGACACCCCGGCAGCATTGGCGGTGGCAATGTCAACGACAGTGGTGCCATTGGGTGCGACATAGCTGCGCGTGTTGCTGCCGGTGGGTATGGCCGTGGGTGAGGGCTGCGCAGCTTGTGCCAGCAAACTGGCACCCAGCAGGGACAGGGTGGCGGCACTTCTGACCGTGGCGGAACGCGGGCCGCTGCTGCGGGCGATTTCGGCGGCGGCCATCCAGCAGGACTTGCCTGCATTCCAGACGAGGCGATAAATCTTGTTCATGGCAAGTTCCTTACAGCGATGCCGAGACGCGGAACCAGGTTTGTGCCGGTTCGCGGGTCATGGATTCAGGGAAGGCGATCGGGGTGGAGCGGAACAAATCCCAGCTCAGTCCGCGCCACTGCACTTGCAGCCCGGCGGCGGCACCGGTCAGGCGTCCCCCTTGAAGATCGGCATTGCGGTTGCTTACCCAGCCTGTGTCCAGCGCAACATAAACCTTGCCGTTGAATGTCTCCGTGCCAATGACGAAGGGATGTTGCCAGGACAGGTCGTTGCGCCAGTAGTAACCGTTGTCTCCCGACAAGGTGTTGTTGACGAAACCACGCACCGAATACAGACCGCCAATCATCACTTGCTCGGAACCGTAAAGGGTGGAAAAAGCCTGCTGGCTGAAAATTTCACCGTCATAGCTAAAGTGCTGGCTGCCCAGTTCCAGCGGAACATGCAGACGGAAATCCAGCGTCATCTTCTGGAACTGCGCGTGCGGCTGATCGCCAGGCAGAATGCCCGAGTCGTGCATGGCACCAAATTCGGCCAGGCCACGGGCATAGTCCAGATCGGCATTCAGATAACTGCGGCCAACGGTAGTGGACCAGCTGGTTTTCAAATCAAGCACGCTCAGCTTGCGGCTGCTCACCGTCAGGTACTGGTCGGCAAAATAATTGCGCGCATCCTTGGTGGTCAGGCTGGCACCAACACTGAAGCGGCTGTCATGGTCGCGATACACCACCTGGTTCCAGCCGAAAGTCGCCGTCTTGTTACTGCCGGTGGCGGTCTCATGGGTGCCACTGGGCAGCGTCAGCACATTGTTGTACTTGGAACGGTTCACATCCACGCTGAAGGTGTGATAACCCAGCGGCAGCGACAGGTTGAAGTCGTCGGCCAGCGAAAAGTGATCGCCGTTATTGTCCGGCAGCGATTCACGGTGTGTGTAAGAAAACAGTTCGTTGAAGCCGGCCAGGCTGTCCAGCGTGACCGTGGCTGAGCCTTCGTTGGCACCGGTGCTGACCGCGCCCTGATTATCATAAGTGGCAAACAGGTGGATCGGGCGGGTTGGCGCATTACGCACCAGCACCACGCTGTCACCGGGCACACTGCCAGGCTGGATATCCAGCTTGGCATCGTTGGATTGCAGGCGGTTTATCTGGTCTATGCCCTGCTCCAGATCGCGTAAATTCAGCGTCTTGCCCTGCAGGAAGGGAAAAGTATTGTTGACCGAAACACTATGCTTGCCACCATCCTCGATCTTGATGGATTCAATACGACCTTCCACGACCACAATGTGCAAGGAACCGCTGCGTAAATCCTGTGCGGGCAGATAGGCACGGGCAGAAATATAACCTTGATCAATATAGTCCTTGGTGATCAAGCCAAGTATTTCACTGATTTGTTTGCTTCCCAGGCATTGGCCGGCAAAGCGGGTATCAATGGCCTGACGGGTAGCCTGACCAAGTTTGGGACTGTTTTCGATCAGGATGCGGCTGATGTCGTGGCATTTGCCGCTCTGGCTGCCAGCAGGAACCGTTGGCTGAATGGCTTTCAGATTGACCCCGCCAGGCGCAATCGCCCGCTGTGCATCTTCGCGGTCTAGCAATAATTGCTGCTGCTGGCGTTGCTGGATGATTTCAGCCTGACGCGCTGCGATATCGGCATCGCTTGCTGCTTTGG
Source organism: Aquitalea pelogenes (assembly GCF_041914625.1). Lineage (NCBI taxonomy): Bacteria > Pseudomonadati > Pseudomonadota > Betaproteobacteria > Neisseriales > Chromobacteriaceae > Aquitalea > Aquitalea pelogenes. The sequence continues at coordinate 67,556 of NZ_JAYSDA010000001.1, forward strand.
CGGGCTGATGAAAGGCAAAACAAGCTCCAAGGGCCAGGCTGACACTGGCCGGGAGACGATGGCGTCGCATGTATACACTCCCCGCAAACATGACTTTGTTTTATTTGAATTCGTACTGTTCCCATTTTGAATAAATGGGTATTTATTAGTTGTTGTAATGATAGCAAATGTAAATTCGGTTAAATATTTTTTTATCATTTTTTCATCTGCTAGCAGCAGCCTGCTCTGCTAAACATTAAATGTTATTAAATGCTAAATTAGAAAATTATTAAATTTACTGTGTTTATTTGTTTCAGTATCAGGAATATCCGAAGCAAGCAAAGCAAAAAGCGCAGAAATCGGGTGTAGGCTGATAGCTGCCATGCAGCTACAGGAGCCCTGTCCACTCTGGCAGGCAGCTGTTTACAGAAGGTAAAGATAAGATCATTGCCCTGAGCCCCAAGACGGGCTATAGCCAAATCAAGGACGGCGCATGGCGATCAATGACTGGCCGGAAGAGGAAAGACCGCGCGAGCGACTGCTGTTGTTTGGCCCGCAGGCATTGAGCGATGCCGAGTTGCTGGCCATCTTCCTGCGCACCGGCATCAAGGGAATGACGGCGGTGGACATGGCCAGGCATTTGCTGGCCGAGTTTGGCTCGCTTGCCGCGCTGCTCAATTGTGATCTGGCAGCGTTTGAGCGTTGTCCCGGACTGGGCGCGGCAAAATATGCCCAGTTGATGGCCAGCAAGGAACTGGCGCGCCGCGCACTGGCCGAAGAAATGAACCTGAGTGATGCGCTGAGCAGCCCGGATGCGGTCAAGGACTATCTGCGCTGGGTGATAGGCCGGCGTGATATCGAAGTATTTGTGGTGCTGTTCCTCACTGCGCAGCACCGGGTGATTACGGTGGAGGAGGTGGCTAGCGGTACCTTGACGGAAACCAGGGTCTACCCGCGTGAAGTGGCGCGTCGCTGCCTGCAGCACAATGCGGCCGCGGTGATTGTGGCGCACAACCACCCGTCCGGGGTGGCAGAACCTTCGGCGGCAGACCGGGCGCTGACCGGCAGCCTCACGCAAACCCTTGCCCTGGTGGACTGCCGTTTGCTTGATCATTTTGTGGTAACGGGCAGCCAGGCGGTGTCGTTCGCCGAACGTGGCTGGCTGTGATGAAGGGTGCGTACTGATGCTGCATCGGCCTGACAGTGCTGTGGCGGCAAACGGTTGCATCACTGCAGGTGACTGTCGGCTGTGACCTTGTCTCTCAACTGCATTACACGGAGGCTGCCATGAACATCCTGCGCTTGCTCAATGAGTCTGATTACATTCAGGTCAACAACCAGTTCATCAAACCCGATCAACACGGCGCATCGGAAGAATTTGCCGACGAAGACGACATCGTGCTGGAGGCGCATGTCGATGGCCAGGACCTGGTCCTGACGCTGGGTGAGCTGGAAGACGCCACGCCACTGGCTGATGGTGGATTCTGGCTGGAAGGCGTGGGCTATCTGCGTTTTCTGTCACGGCAGAGCCTGCATTGAATCTGTTGGTCGTGTGCATGTCCGGTCCGGATGCCAGGTGTTTTCCTGCCGTGTGCCTGCTGTTTGATTTGTCTCAAATCCGGGTTCGAAGTCAGCTGCTAGAGTATGCGCTCTTATTCTAAGGGCATAATCAGCTGCCTGGCTTCGAGGGTGAAATGGAAAAATACCGAATCGGCATGATTGGCGCAGGTGTCACTGGCACTCCTTTGTTGCGGCAATTGCTGGATGCGCCGTTTGTTGAGATGGTGGGTGTGGCTGATCTGGATCTGCGTCTGCCCGGTATCGCGCTGGCGCGCGAGCGCGGTGTTCCGGTGACCAGCAACTTCATCGAGATTGCTGAACAGGGCGATCAGGTGGACATCATCATTGATGTCACCGGTTCGCGTAAGGTACGGGAAGATTTGCGTCGTTTCATGCAGTTTTCCGGTAATAGCCATACCGTGATCGTGCATGAGCGCATCGCCTTGCTGATGATGTCACTGGGCGCTGGTACGCAGGTGGAAACCCAGCACGAGGAAATGGGCTACTGAGCCTGCGCTTACAGCAGGCATGCAAGACAAACCCGGCTTCGGCCGGGTTTTTTGCATTTCACGGCATAAGGGGCTTGTCAGCCAAAACCGCGCTGTTTCAAGGCCAGGTACAGCATGCCGGCGGTAATGGCGTCGTTGAGCGCGTCGTGACGTGGCAGGGCCGGTACTTGCAGGTCGGCAATCAGCTCGGCCAGCCGCAGGTCGATGTAGGCACCGGGGTTTTGCTTGAACTTGTAGTCGTAATAGCGGCCGGAGACTTCGATCTGCCGGTTGGGCAGGCTGATGCCGGTGATGCCGCGCACATACTTGTTGAGCACGGCCACATCGTATTCCAGGTAATAGCCCACCAGCGGTCGCCCGCCGATGAAGTCCAGCAATTGCCGTACCGCGTCGTCAGCATCCAGACCTTCCGACACATCCATGGGTCGCAGCCCGTGAATGCTGATATTGCGGCTTTCCAGCTTGCGCGTGGGTTTGACCAGCACATAAAAAGACTGGCTGGACAGGATGCGGTTGCCGCGCAGCTTCACTGCGCCAATCGACAACAGCTCGGCTTCCTGCACTTTCAGGCTGGTGGTTTCGCAGTCCACGCTCACCACCTCCTGCGTGTCATCGACAAACAGGCTGGCATAGCGCGGGTCTTTCAGCATGCGGCGCTGCCACTGGCGTTTGAGATTGCCCAGCATCAGAAGCTCCCCAGGCGGAAGTGATGACGCAGCTGGGTGCGGAATTTCTTCACCACCGCCAGGGCATCTTTCAGCAGGTCGCGTTCCAGTGTGGAGAGTTGGTCCGGTTCAATCTGGTTGCCCGGCAGTTTGCCCAGCGACAGCTGCTGCAAACCCTGGCTCAGTTTGAGCGTAAGCAGGAAGGACAGCGATTCGGCAATTTCAATGGCCAGTTCCTTGTCCAGATGACCGGCTTCGGCCAGTGCGTGCAGCCGGTCGAAGGTGTTGCACTGGCTGATTCCGTGTTCCAGCGAAAGCGAGCGCACGCCATGCACCAGCGGGAAAATGCCGCCTTTTTTCAGGTCCAGCATGGCCTTGCCGTTACGCTCCTTGGTCAACAAGTGAGAGAACAAGCCCAAAGGGGTATCGAACTGTTCGATGGCGCGGGCAAAGCGGGAGAAAAAGCTGGCATCGTCGCGCAATTGTTGCAGCAAATAGGCATGGCTGCGTTCCAGCAGGCTGGCATCGCCGGCGACGGCTTCGGCATCCACGTAAATGGCCAGGTTCATCAGCGCGGCACCGTCCGGCTGGTACACCCATTGGTGAATCTGCTGTTGCAGCTGGCTTTCGGTCAGCCGCCAGGCTGCATTGTTGACCATGATCTGGCCCTGGCAGGGCGGGTAGCCAAAGCGTGCCAGTGCGGCGGAAAAGGCTTCGCAGATGGCGGGCAGCTCCGGGTGGTTGAAGCCGTTGCGCAGGATCAGCGCATTGTCCTGATCGGTCTTGAGAATCTGCTCGCCACGTCCTTCCGAACCCATTACCAGCAGACAGCTGTTGTCCTGCACTTCTGCCGGGGCCAATAGCTGCCAGGTGCGGGAGAACAGCCGGGCATTGAGCGTTTGCACCAGCCGTCCCAGTTGCGGCGCTTTCACACCGTGGCTGAACAGGATTTGCACCAGACGGGTGATCTGCCCGGCGATTTCCGCCAGCTCGTCCAGCGTGTCGGCGCGCTCCAGCCGCTGGGCAATCAGGTGCGAGTGGTTGGAGAAGTAGGACAGGATGTCCACCTGCGACAAAATGCCGATGGCCTGGCCATTGTCGGTGACCACCAGGCGGCGGATATTGCGCCGGGTCATGATCAGCAGGGCGTTGAACAGGAAGTCACCGACATCGACGGTCAGCAGTTCGAAGCGGCACAGCGTGGCCAGTGGCGTGCTGCCGGGAACCTCGTTCAGCACGATGTCGCGAAAATCGGTGGTGGTGAAAATGCCCAGCTTGCCCTCATGGCGTACCAGTACCGATTTGACCTTCTTGTCCTTCATCACCCGCGCCGCTTCGCGCACGCTGGTGCTGCCGTCCACGAATACCGGGGTGCGGCTGCCGACGTCGCGCACCGTGGCGGTGAGCAGGGTTTGCAGTTCGCGGTTGCCGGCGCGCTGCGCCATGCTGCCGAATTTTTCCGACACGCTGGCATAAAAGTACGCGCCAAAACGCGGGTTCTGTTCGGTCAATGCCAGCACCACGTCGCGTGGCAGGGTGTAGAGCAGGGCTTCCTCATGTACCACAAAGCGGTGCGGCGTCTGCCCGGCCACCATGGCTCGTGCGTCGAAGGTATCGCGTTCGCGGTAGAGGGTGATGACTTCGTCGCCTGCCATTTCACGCACGCTGCCCTTGAGCACCACGTACAGGGCATCTACCCGGTCGCTGGGGCCGAGCAGGCATTCTTCCTCGGCAAAAAACTGGATGTCGGCGTGTTTTTCCAGCGTTTGCTGTTCGCCGGGCGTCAGGGTGTCGAAGGGCGGATGGCTGAAGTCAAAACGGCTCATGATGTCTCTCCGGTGGCGCTATTGTTATCCATCTTGCAGAAGTGGCCTTTCAAACAGCATAACGCGGAAGTGACGGGCCGCAAACGAAAAAGCCGTTTCCACTGGAAACGGCCGAGCATTGCGATAAACCCCTTGTCTTCAGTTGCCGCTGGTCAGCAGCGGTGCGCCGTCACGGAACAGCAACAGCTGGCCGGGCTGTAGCTGGGTCCAGCTTTCGTTGTCGGTCAGCGGCTGGGTGGCTACCACGGCCACGCGGTCGTACGGCGTGGTGACGGTGGAAAAATCCACGGTGACATCGTCGTCCACCAGATGGGCCTTGTTGAACGGCGCCTGGCGGATGATGTAGTGCAGATTGGTGGCGCAGTGGGCAAACAGCACTTCGCCATTGCTCAGCATGAAGTTGAATACGCCGTGCTGGCGGATTTCAGCCGCCAGCCGGTCGATTTCGGCAAACAGCTCATCCAGCTGCGGTGCGCTGCACCACTTGCTGCGCAATTGCTCCAGCAGGTAGCAAAAGGCGCGTTCCGAGTCGGTGGTGCCCACTGGGTTGAAGTGGCAGCCGGCTTCGGGCTGGAAGGTTTTCAGGTCGCCATTATGGGCGAAAATCCAGTACTGGCCCCACATCTCGCGCATGAAGGGGTGGGTATTGGCCAGATTCACCTCGCCTTGGGTGGCCTTGCGGATGTGGGCGATGACGTTTTGCGACTTGATCGGGTAATTGCGTACCAGATGGGCGACGGCGGATTCCACCGAGGGCTTGTCGTCCAGAAAGATGCGGCAACCCTTGCCTTCAAAAAAGGCAATGCCCCAGCCATCGGCATGGTGGTCGGTGAGGCCGCCACGGCGGTGGAAGCCTTCAAAGGAAAACAGGATGTCGGTGGGGGTGTTGCAATTCATGCCTAATAGCTGGCACATGGGGTCATCACTCGCTGCTATGGGGTGTTTCGGGGGTGTCGGCCGGGCTGTCCTGGCGTCCGGGGTGTTCCGAGCATAGTCGATTCATCCCGCAGCGACAATTGTCCGACACCGGGCCGGGCAGCTTAGCCATGCGGTGGACAACAGGCTCTGATCAGGATCAGACATGCTGAGGGTTCACTCCCCCAGTGTCACCAGGCCGTTTTCTCCCAGGTTGGCCCCCATGTCGGAGGCCAGCTCTCCCACCCGCACCAGCGCCCGCTCGTAGGCTTCGTTCCACGGATAGCAGCAGGACAGCCGCAGGCAGTTGCGGTAGCGGCCACGTGCCGAATACATCACCCCGGGCACCACGGTAATGCGTTCGGCCAGCGCGGCGTGAAACAGCTCCAGCGTATCCACCCCGGCGGGCAGTTCCACCCACAGCAGGCAGCCGCCGGAGGGCAGGGTGGCGCGGGTACCTTGGGGAAAGCGGCTGGCCACCGTGCCACGCAGTCGTTCCATCTGGCTCATGAAATGGCGGCGGATCAGCCGCAGGTGATGGTCGTAACCGCCGCTTTCCAGATATTCGGCCAGGGTTTCTTCCAGCAGCCGTGGCTGCCCCAGCGAGCTGGCGCATTTCAGTTGCAACACTTCGCGGGCAAAGCGCCCGGCGGCAATCCAGCCAATACGAAAACCCGGTGCCAGTGTCTTGCTGTAGCTGGAGCACAGCAGCACCCAGCCATCGCGGTCGAAGGCCCTCACCGCATCCGGCGTTTGGCTGCCGTAGTGCAGGTCGGCGTGTGGTGCGTCCTCGATCAGCGGAATGCGGTAGTCGTTGACCAGTTGCGCCAGCCGGCGCTTGGCTTCCGGCGGCATGGTGCTGCCCAGCGGATTGTGCACGGTGGGCATGGCCACGATGGCTTGCAGCCGCTTTTCCGACAGCAGCAATTCCAGTGCATCCAGCGACAGCCCGCTATTGGGGTGGGTGGGAATCTCGATCACCGACAGGCCCAGGCTTTTGAGCAAGGGCAGCAGGTAAAAATAGGTGGGTGATTCCAGCCCCACCGTATCACCCGGCTTGCACACGGCGCGCAAGGCTAGTTGCAGCGCTTCGGAGCAGCCATTGGTGATGACGATATCGTCCGGTGCCAGCACGCAGCCCCAGCTGACGGCGCGCTGGGCAATCTGGCGGCGCAAGCGGGCCGAGCCGGGCGGGAAGGGGTAGTCGGTGGTCAGCTCCGGTTGCTGGCGTAACAAGCGCCCCATGATGTGCTTGAAGCGGTTGGTGGGGTAGAAGTCGCTGCCGCGCGGGCTGGCCAGCGACAGGTCGATGAAATCGGCAGACGTCTGTACCCGCATCACCGCTTCGATATGGTCCACCACTTCGCCGGTGGGGGCGGCCTCGCTCTGGCGGCGCATGCGTGGCAAGGGCAGGCTGGCAGCGGCTTTGACATAAAAGCCGGATTGCGGCCGTGCTTCGATAAAGCCGCGGTCTTCCAGCGTGCGGTAGGCCAGCAGGATGGTGGACGGGCTGACCTTGTGGATGTCACAGGCCTTGCGGACAGAAGGCAGCCGTTCGCCGGCCTGCATCACGCCGTTCTGGATCAGCGTGATCCATTCATTGACCAGCTGCTGGTAGAGCGGCTCCTGATTCATGGTGCATTCCTTGGGCGGCGGACGGCTGTCCGGCACAGTTTTTGGCAAAGTGGACCATAACAGTTTGTAGATTGTAAAACTGTTATGGTCTCAATTGTATTTTTCTGAATCTGTTATTGTCCAGTCGCTTTACGTACCATGACAGCATCAAAAACATGGTGCGGTGGCAGGGTTTGCCTGTCGGGCCACAAGCCGGATTACGGCAAGCCTGTCCACCGACAGCACTGCCCTGGAGTTGTCATGAATCTTGTTGCCCTGGTTACCTATCTGCTGGTGATGTCCATCACCCCCGGCCCCAACAATCTGGTGCTGGCCTCGTCCGGCGTCAATTACGGTTTCAGCCGCACGCTGCCGGCCTTGCTGGGCATGGCACTGGGACTGGCCGTGCAGATCGGCCTGATGACGGTATTCCTGGGGCAGGTGGCAGGGCTGATCAGCAGCGTGCAGCTGTATCTGGCACTGGCCGGCTGCAGTTATCTGTTGTGGCTGTCCTGGGGCATGGCGCGGGCAGGCGCGGTGGACAAGGCTGATGGCGCGACAGCGCCGATGGGCTTTAGTGGCGGCTTGCTGTTCAACTGGCTCAACCCCAAGGTGTGGCTGATGGGTTTCAATATTGCGGTGGTGTTTTTGCCCAAGCATATGGATCCGCTGGCTGCCGGCCTGTTGTTTGCCCTCATCACCTTTGCCGTGGGCCTGCCCTGCATTGCGCTGTGGGCGGGCAGTGGCGTGGCCATTCGCCGCTGGCTGGCCTCGCCGCGGCGCTTGCGCGCCTTCAACTGCGGCATGGCCGCCATGCTGGCCGGTACGGCCTTCTGGCTGATGGCGCAGATGCTGCCTGCTCATATGTTGCCGGTGGTCAGCGCGCTGATCTGATCTGTTCTGTTCTGATCCCTTCCCCGGCCCTCCCTCAGTCTGGTAAGCGGGAGGGCGTGGCCGATAATCCGAGCCCGCATTTGCGGGCTGTTTTGTTGGCGGCGTACAATAGCCCCTTTATTCATCCGGCTGGACCTCATTCCATCATGATCCGTACCCGCTTTGCCCCCAGCCCCACTGGCTATCTGCACATTGGTGGCGTGCGTACCGCACTCTTTTCCTGGGCCTATGCCCGCAAGAACAACGGCGTTTTCGTGCTGCGCATCGAGGACACCGACCTTGAACGCTCCACGCCGGAGTCGGTCAAGGCCATCATGGACGGCATGCACTGGGTAGGCCTGGATTATGACGAAGGTCCGTTCTACCAGACCCAGCGTTTTGACCGCTACAAGGAAGTCATCCAGCAGCTGCTGGAATCCGGCCATGCCTACCGTTGCTATTGCAGCAAGGAAGAGCTGGAAGCCATGCGCGCCGAGCAGGAAGCCAAGGGTGAAAAGCCGCGCTACGACCGCCGCTGGCGTCCGGAAGAGGGCAAGACCCTGCCGGCCATTCCGGCAGACGTGGAGCCGGTAATCCGCTTCCGCACCCCGCTGGACGGCACCGTCGCCTGGGACGACGCGGTGAAGGGCCGTATCGAATTCTCCAATACCGAGCTGGACGACCTGATCATCGCCCGCCCGGATGGCAGCCCCACCTACAACTTCTGCGTGGTGGTGGACGACTGGGACATGCAGATCACCCATGTGATTCGCGGTGACGACCACGTCAACAACACCCCGCGCCAGATCAACATCCTGAAAGCGCTGAATGCGCCGCTGCCGGTGTATGGCCATCTGCCGATGATCCTGAATGAGGACGGCCAGAAGATGTCCAAACGCCGCGACGCGGTGAGCGTGGTGGACTACGCCGACAAGGGCATCCTGCCGGAAGCGCTGCTCAACTACCTGGCCCGTCTGGGCTGGGGCCACGGCGATGACGAATTCTTCGACATGAAGCAGTTTGTCGAATGGTTCAGCCTGGAAGCGGTCAGCGCCTCGGCCAGCCGTTTCAACCAGGAAAAATTCCTGTGGCTGAACGCCCAGCACATCAAGGCCGCTGACAACAGCCGCCTGGCCGCGCTGATTGCCCCGCGTCTGGCTGCCGCCGGTGTGGATACCGCCACCGGCCCGGCTATCGAGGACGTGATTGCGCTGGTGAAAGAGCGCATCCAGGACCTGAACGCACTGGCGCTGGAAGTGGATTACTTCTACAAGAAACGCGAAGCCGCTGCTGCCGACGTGGAAAAGCACCTGGCAGGTGATGCCATTGCCCGCATGGGCCGCTTTGCCGACAAGCTGGCAGCACTGGACAGCTGGACGGCAGAAAGCATCCACGAACTGTTCAAGCCCTTCTGCGCCGAAGAAGGCATCAAGATGGGCCAGCTGGGCATGCCGCTGCGCGTACTGGTGTGTGGCACCACCCAGACTCCGTCGGTGGATGCCGTACTGGCGCTCATCGGCAAGGAAGAAGTGCTGCGCCGCCTGCGCGCCTGATCGGTTTTCGGCTGTGCAAGTGAAAAGCCACCCTGCGGGGTGGCTTTTTTGTGCGCACGGGCAGGGCGTCAGGTCACCGCATGGCGCTGCCGGAACTGCGGCTGATCCCAGCTGGCGCCATCCAGAATGTCGCGCAGGGTTTCCACGGCGTCCCACACGTCAACATGGCGCAGGTAGAGCGGGGTGATGCCAAAGCGCAACACTTCCGGTTCGCGGTAGTCGCCAATCACCCCACGGGCGATCAGCGCCTGCATCACCGCATAGCCTTGCGGGTGACGATAGCTGACATGGCTGCCGCGCTGTGCGTGATTCCGCGGGGTGATCAGGGTCAGCGGATGGTGGCCGCAGCGTTGTTCCACCAGCTGGATGAACAGGTCGGTGAGTGCCAGCGATTTTTCGCGCAGTGCCGTCATGCTGGTTTGCAAGGTGGCATCCAGTCCGCACTCCACCAGTGCCATCGACAGGATGGGCTGGGTGCCGCACAAAAAGCGGCGGATGCCCTGGGCAGGCTGGTAGTCCGCCGCCATGTCAAACGGGCGCGAGTGGCCCCACCAGCCGGATAGCGGTTGCCAGAAGCGGTCCTGATGGCGTGCCGCCACCCAGATGAAGGCCGGGGAGCCCGGTCCGCCATTCAGGTATTTATAAGTACAGCCCACGGCAAAATCGGCCTCGCAGGCATTCAAGTCCACTGGTACGGCACCGGCCGCATGGGCCAGGTCCCAGATGGTAAGGGCGCCATGACGGTGTGCCTGCGCCGTCACTGCCGCCATGTCATGCATGGCACCGGTACGGTAATTGACGTGCGACAGCAGTAGCACCGCCACGTCTTCGTCCAGTGCCTGTTCCAGCGGCAGGCTGTTGTCGATCAGCCGCATTTCATAGCCTTGCTGCAGCAGGTCCATCATGCCCTGGATCATGTACAGGTCGGTGGGGAAGTTGTCGCGCTCGGACACAATCACCTTGCGCTGCGGGAAGGTTTGCTGCTGGATGCGGATGGCGGCGGCCAGTGCCTTGAAGATATTGAGCGAGGTGGTGTCGGTGATGACCACTTCGTCGCTGCCGGCACCGATCAGCCCCGCCAGCTTGTTGCCCAGCCGACGCGGCAGCTCGAACCAGCCGGCCGTATTCCAGCTGCGGATCAGTCCTTCGCCCCATTCTTCGCGCAGCACTTGCAGGCTGCGTTGTTCGGCGGCTCGCGGCAGTACGCCCAGCGAGTTGCCATCCAGATAGATGACATGCTCCGGCAGGCTGAATTGCTGGCGCAGGCTGGCCAGTTCGTCGCTGGCATCGGCTGCCAGACAGTGTTCGCGCGTCAGCATGGTGTTCTCTCCTTGGTAGGTGGTGAACAACATGGTAGCACTGGTGCTATTGTGAATTATTGCAAGTTCTGCTTTCTGCTTGCTGATATTTTGCAGATTATTCGAATTTATAGATTGGTAATGAAAGAAACGTGCAAATGCAACTGGACGCAATTGATCTGCGCATTCTGCGCGCCTTGCAGGATGATGGCCGGCTGAGCAATCAGGACCTGGCCGACCAGGTGGCGTTATCGCCATCGGCCTGCCTGCGTCGTGTCAGGGCGCTGGAAGAGGAGGGACTGATCCGCGCCTACCGTGCCGAGCTGGACGCGGTGGCGCTGGGCTTCGAGCTGGAAGCCATTGTGCAGGTGACGCTGGACCGCAGTCGCGATGATTGGCATGGTGAGTTCCTGCAGCAGATGCAGGCCTTTGAGGAGGTGACGGCAGCCTATGTGGTGACCGGGCCGTGCAATTACATCCTGCAGCTGCGTTGCCGTAATCTGGCGGCGTTTTCCGACTTTATCGTGGAGCGGCTGAACAAGGTGCCGGGCATGCGCGATATCTGCTCGCACATCGTGATGAAAACCCTGAAAGACAGCCGCCATCAGCTTCCGCTCTGATCCGGGTCAGCCATGCACTTGGCGTAACAAAGCCGGTTTATCCTGCAGGTGGATGCTTGCGTGCCGGTCCTGCATTGCCGCTGTCCTGCACCACTTACCTTGGGTGTGAGCAAAAACTCTAGAAAAGTGGATTTTGTGGCGGAGGATGGGGGATAATGCCGCCCAGCCAAACTGAGGTGCATCAAAATGAAGTGTGTTGACGATTTCCGCCTGCGTCTGGGCAAGCATGAACTGGTTCCCATCATGGTGGGCGGCATGGGTGTGGACATTTCCACTGTCGCCTTGTCGCTGGAGGCTGCCCGTCTGGGTGGTATCGGCCATATCTCCGATGCCATGGTGCCCACGGTGACGGACCGTCGCTTCAACACCAAGTTCGTCAAGGACAAGCTCAAGCAGTACAAATTCAACGTCGAGAACGCCGACAAGTCGGTGGTGAAGTTCGACCTGGACATCCTGGCCGAGGCAACCAGGTTGCACGTAGGCTCCGCCATGGACGCCAAAAAGGGCGACGGGCTGATTTTCATCAACTGTATGGAAAAGCTCACCATGAACGCGCCCAAGGAAACCCTGCGCGTGCGTATGCAAACCGCCATGGATGCCGGTATCGACGGCATCACCCTGGCGGCCGGTCTGCATCTGGGCTCTTTCTCGCTGATTGAAGATCACCCGCGTTTCCGCGACGTGAAGCTGGGCATCATTGTTTCGTCCCTGCGCGCCTTGCAGCTGTTCCTGAAAAAGTCGTCCCGTACCGGTCGTCTGCCGGACTACGTGGTGGTGGAAGGCCCGCTGGCTGGCGGCCATCTGGGTTTCGGCATGGACTGGGCGCAGTACGATCTGGCCACCATCGTGGCTGAAATCCGCGCCTGGATGCAGGCCGAACAACTGGATATCCCGCTGATTCCGGCTGGCGGCATCTTTACCGGCAGCGATGCAGTCGGCTTTCTGGAAAACGGTGCCGGTGCCGTGCAAGTGGCCACCCGCTTTACTGTTACCCGCGAATGCGGCCTGCCGGAAAAAGTGCAGCAGGAATACTTCAAGGCCACCGAGGACGACATCGAGGTAAACCAGTTGTCGCCGACCGGTTACCCGATGCGCATGATCAAGTCCTGCCCGGCCATCGGCGATGGCATTCGCCCCAATTGCGAGGCTTACGGCTATCTGCTGGATGCCAATGGCAGCTGTTCGTACATCCAGGCTTACAACCGCGAAGTGGCAGCCCATCCGGGCGAGCGCCGCATCAAGGTGATGGACAAGACCTGTCTGTGCACTCATATGCGTAATTTCGATTGCTGGACCTGCGGTCAGTACACCTACCGCCTGAAGGATACGACCCGTCGCAATGAAGACGGCAGCTACCAGATTCTCAGCGCCGAACACGTGTTCAAGGACTACCAGTTCAGCAAGGATGGCAAGGTCGCCCTGCCGGACTGATAAGCTACACAAACCCGGTCTGGCTGGACTGGTAGTGGAGAATGGCGAATCGCTGCGGCGCTTCGCCATTTTTCTTGTTGAAGCGGCACTGGCAGTAGTATCGTCAGAGCCTGTCTTGTCACTGTTTGAGGATTGCCATGCCGGAACGTCTGGACCCCGCCACCACCGCCCTGATCCTGATCGATTTGCAGCAGGGCATCCTGGGTTTTGCCAAACAGCCTTATGACACGGAACATGTACTGGAACATTCTGCTGCACTGGCCAGGGCATTTCGTGCTGCCGGTGCGCCGGTGGTACTGGTGCGGGTAGGCTGGTCGGCGGATGGTGGTGACGCATTGCAGCTGCCGACCGATCTGGTCCCGCCGGCCACGCCGGTGCCGGACAACTGGCTGCAGCAACCGGCCGAGCTGGAGGTGGCTGCCAGTGATATCCAGATCATCAAGCGGCAATGGAATGCCTTTTACGGCACCGAGCTGGATTTGCAGCTGCGCCGTCGCGGTGTTCGCACCGTGGTGCTGGCGGGCATCTCCACCCATATCGGCGTGGATTCCACTGCCCGTTCCGCCTGGGAGCGCAATTATGCGGTGGTGCTGGCCGAAGACGCCATGAGCTGCCAAGTGCTGGAGTGTCACCAGTTCTCGGTCAAGCATATCTTCCCGCGCCTTGGCCGGGTGCGCAGTACGGCCCAGGTGTTGCAGGCCCTGGGAGCAGGGAAGGATGGCAGTGAGTCGTTATCCGCTTGATCCGAAGCAGATTGAACTGACGGCCATCCGGGCGCAGGGTGCTGGTGGCCAGAACGTCAACAAGGTGTCTTCTGCCATTCACCTGCGTTTTGACGTGATGGCCTCCAGCCTGCCCGATCACATCAAGCAGCGTCTGCTGGCAATGTCTGATGCCCGCCTGAGCAAGGATGGGGTCATCATCATCAAGGCGCAGCAGCACCGGACGCAGGAGTTGAACCGGGACGATGCACTGGCGCGCCTGCAAGCGATGGTGGATGCCGTCTCGCACCAGCCCAAGGCCAGGCTGGCCACCCGTCCCACCTATGGTTCACGTCAGCGCAGGCTGGAAGGGAAATCCCGGCGCAGCGGTATCAAGGCCCTGCGTGGCCGGGTGGATGACTGAGGTGGCTGGAAAGGATCAGGCGCGACGGCTGGATTGGCAGCTGGGGTAGATGTGTCTGGCCAGTTCTTCTGCCGGAACCGGTTTGCACAGCAAAAAGCCTTGTAGTTCGATATCCGGATGGTGCGCGCACAGATAGTCGAGGTCCAGCGGGCTGTCTATGCCTTCTGCCACCATGCGCAATCCCAGTTCACGGGCGATATTGGCCATGCCGGCAATGATGCTCTGGCTGCGTGCATCCTGATGGATGTCCTTGATCAGGATGCGGTCGAACTTCAGCTCGGTCAGCGGCAGGTTCTTGATGTGTTCCAGCGTAGTGTGGCCGGTGCCGAAGTCATCCAGAGACAACTCGAAGCCGCGCATGCGCAGGCGTAGCAGGGTTGCCAGCGTGTGGCCGAAATTGGTGAAGGCCATGGTTTCGGTGATTTCCAGCACGATGCGGTCAAACGCGAGCCCGCGCGATTCCACTTGCTCCACCAGCCAGTCCAGAAACTCCCGGTCATCCAGCAAGCGGCGCGACAGATTGATCGACAGCCGCAAATCCTGTGTCTCCGGACCGCGCATCAGCAGGTCCAGGCTGGTTTGCACGATGCGGTGGGTCAGCAGTGAAATGAAGCCCTCGTGTTCCAGCATGCCGATGAACTGGTTGGGTCCCAGAATGCCCATGGTGGGGTGGCGCCAGCGCGCCAGCGCCTCGATCTGCACTGCCTTGCCCTGGCGCAGGTCATAGATGGGCTGATAAAACGCACAGAACTGGTTGTGTGCCAGCCCGGTGATGATGTCGATCAGCGGCAGGCTGCTCTTGTTGTCGATGATGTCCTGCGGCAAGTCCAGCAAGCGGGTGATTTCGGTCAGGAACAGATTGTCATCAATCGGTTTGGCCAGATGGCCAATGCCGGTGAAGCCCAGTTCCTGGGCAGCGCGCACGCTATTGGCCAGCAACTCGGGCGAGTGCCCGCTGATCAGCAGCAAGGAAGGAATATGCGGCTGACGCGATAACTGCTCGACCAGCTCGATGCCATCCATGCCAGGCATGTTCAGGTCGGTGATCACCAGATCCAGCTTGGGTATCTTGCGGCTGAGCTGGAATGCCCAGGTGCCATCGGCAGCTTCATGGATGACGGCATTGGGAATTTGCAGGCACAGCGCTTTGAGTAGCTTGCGCTGACTACTACTGTCTTCTGCGAGCAGGATCTGTCTTGGCGGTTTGCTGGTCATGGCAGGCGCGCACATCAATGGGTATTTCTCAATCTAAGCAGGTGTCATGCGATCTTTCCAGTGAAATAAACATGAAAGTTCGGCTCCTGTAAGCATATCTTGATTTTTATTGCGCACTTTTCAACTGAAAACCAGGCAAAGATGGCATTGGCAGCAACGCAATTGTGTTTATGCAGAGGGGGTAATGCGGGATGGGTAGCGGATGAAATGACGTACGCCCGGCATGTCGCCACCAGGGTGGGGCGAATGATTCCGGGCAGTGCGTGATGCGATGCTGTTGCCTTGGCGGGCTTTGTGCCCGCTAACCAGCGGCAAAAGACTACGCGACCTGCTCAGGTGGGCTGAAGGTCGCGAGACGTGATGGCTTGCTTAGCGACGCTTGAAGTGCTGCGGTGCCTGGCCGCCGACCGGAGCGGTCGGGTGGCGGAAGTTGATGCGACCCTTGGTCAGGTCGTACGGCGACATTTCCACGGTCACACGGTCACCCACCAGTACGCGGATGCGGTGCATTTTCATCTTGCCCGAGCCATAGGCCAGGATTTCAACATTGTTGTCCAGACGAACGCGAAAACGCGATTCCGGCAGCATTTCAATTACGACGCCTTGCAGTTCGATCATGTCTTCTTTGGACATTAACGATTCCTTTCAGTGTAACGGGGTGGGCCAATAGCCCATGCGGCAGTCCCTCACGGAGCGCCGCATGATCTGTGATAACAGATTGCTTCTATCGATAACCAAGCAGGTAAGACTGGCAGCACACACGCTAATGTGCCGTTACCAAGGCAAGGCAGACGGATTGAAACCCCGGTTTGGGGAACGGTCCGGAAGGAGGCAGCGCGCATTATACGGCTAAATGGCTGATTTGTCAGCATAAATGAACAGTGAAGCTGTATTTGCTGCGGTATGTGCGGTGTTGGCGGCAAAAACACTTATGCATCCGCAGCTTAGCCGCTGTTGCTTGCATGCCGCACTGACCGCGGGAAAGGGCTTTGGGCCGGGCCGGGCCGCATGTTTCCGGCAGCTCTGGTGCGAGTCGGTTGTGACAGGCTGGCACAGACAAATTATTGATTTATGTCACAAAAGGAAAATTCTATATTCATATTCTTACAATTCAATACAAAAATGCACTGGATTATTCTTTCTCGAGCTGACATCCTGTAGGATTTCGATTATCACGTTTTGCTGATATTTGATCCGGGCAAAACGTCACCAGTTGTAAACTCTGCAGTAGGACAGACTTATGGAAAACAATAGAGAAGGCGAAGGACTCCGGCGCAGCCTGCAGGCGCGTCACTTGTCCATGATCGCCATTGGCGGCTCCATCGGCACCGGGCTGTTTCTGGCATCCGGCGCCACGGTAGCCTCGGCCGGGCCGGGCGGGGCCTTGCTGTCATATGCCCTGATCGGGCTGATGGTGTATTTCCTGATGACCAGCCTGGGGGAAATGGCGGCATTCATGCCGGTGTCCGGTTCTTTCCAGGTATACGGTTCGCGCTTTGTTGATGCGTCCTTCGGTTTCGCCCAGGGCTGGAACTATTGGTATAACTGGGCCGTCACCATTGCGGTGGAGCTGGCTGCGGCAGCCATCGTGATGCATTACTGGTTTCCGCACGTGCCGGGCGTGGTGTGGAGTGCGATGTTCCTGGCCATCATCTTTGCCCTCAACTATTTCTCGGTGAAAGGTTTTGGCGAGGCGGAGTTCTGGTGCTCCATGCTCAAGGTGGTCACCATCATCGCCTTCATCATCGTGGGTTTCATGATGATTTTCGGCATCATGACCAATCCGGACAGCAGCCGTTATTCGCCGGGTCTGAATGTGTTCATGCATGGTGACGGCCCCTTTGTCGGCGGCATGGCGGCCTTTGTCAG
Organism: Aquitalea pelogenes; assembly: GCF_041914625.1. NCBI lineage: Bacteria > Pseudomonadati > Pseudomonadota > Betaproteobacteria > Neisseriales > Chromobacteriaceae > Aquitalea > Aquitalea pelogenes. The sequence continues at coordinate 84,608 of NZ_JAYSDA010000001.1, forward strand.
CGTGTCGATGATTGTGGGCTTTTCCTTCCAGGGTACCGAGCTGATCGGCGTGGCTGCGGGGGAATCCAGCCACCCGGCCAAAACCATTCCGCGTGCGGTGAAGCAGATCTTCTGGCGCATCCTGATGTTCTACATGCTGTCCATCCTGATCATCGGTTTCATCCTGCCGTACAACGACCCGATGCTGCTGAAGAACGATGTGCAGGATGTGGGTGCCAGCCCGTTCACCCTGGTGTTCAGCCGTGCCGGTCTGGCGCTGTCTGCCAGCCTGATGAATGCCGTCATCCTGTCGGCCATCCTGTCGGCGGGTAATTCCGGCATGTATGCCTCCACCCGCATGCTGTACGTGATGGCACACAACAAGATGGCTCCGGCCTGGTTCGGCAAACTGTCGGATAGTGGCGTGCCGCGCAATGCCCTGTATGCCACCACGCTGGTGGCGGCCTTGTGCTTTCTTTCTTCGCTGTTTGAAAGCAATGCGGTTTACCTGTGGCTGCTCAATTCTTCCGGCATGACCGGCTTCATTGCCTGGCTGGGCATTGCGGTCTGCCATTACCGTTTCCGCCGCGCCTATGTGCAACAAGGTTACAGCCTGGCGGACCTGCCTTACCGTGCGCGCTGGTTCCCGCTGGGGCCGCTGTTTGCCTTTGCGCTGTGCATGCTGATCATGCTGGGGCAGAACTATGCCGCCTTTACCAGTGCCAAGGTGGACTGGAACGGTGTGGTGGCTACCTATATCGGCATTCCGCTGTTCCTCATCCTGTGGCTGGGCTACAAATGGAAGCATGGCAGCAAGCTGATTGCGCTGGACAAGATTGCTCTGGCAGAAGCCCACGCCCAGCTGGAGCGTGCCGAGCCGAAGGCGCGACTGGCCGGACAGATGGCAGACTGATAAGCGTTTGCCGCCAGACGAGGCCCGGTTCTGCCGGGCCTTTTGCATGTTGGCGGCCTGCCTCGGCATATTTTTTGTCTGACGGCGCTGTGCAGTGACAAGGGGCAAGTTACAATCGCCGCGCATGGCACTGCACGACAAGATGCAAGACACGCGATACACCACCCCCACCAAGCAGGCCAAACCTGCCCGGAGAACAACAACATGGCCCTGATGTCTCTTTTTTTCAGCAAGTACCTGTTTGTACTGGCTGCCTTGCTCCCCATCATCAATCCACCGGGATTGGTACCCATTTTCATTTCGATGACCGCACGCAACAGCAAGCAGCAGCGGGCTTTTCTGGCGCGCCGCATTGCCTTGTACTGCTTTTTGCTGCTGCTGGGCAGCATGTATGTGGGCAGCTTTGTGCTGGAGTTTTTCGGTGTTTCGCTGCCAGTGGTGCAGTTGTCCGGTGGTTTGCTGATTTCGCTGGCCGCCTGGCGCATGCTCAATGACAACCCGGCGGAGGGTAACCAGCCTTCTACCGAAACGGCCCGTCAGGAAAACCGGGATGAACTCAAGCAGCGGGCCTTTTATCCGCTGACTTTCCCGCTGACCGTGGGGCCGGGTTCCATTTCGGTGTCCATCACCCTGGGTGCGTCGATGTCGGTTGCCGGCAAGCCGATGGTCAAGTACATGCTGGTGCCGATGGCCAGCCTGGCCGCCGTGTTGTCCCTCGCCGTACTGGTGTACATGTGTTATCGCCACGCTGACAAGCTGCTGGGCTATCTGGGGCAGACCGGCTCGGTGGTCTTCCTGCGTCTGTCGGCCTTCATCCTGATGTGTCTGGGGGTGCAAATCATGTGGGAAGGGGTGGAGCAGCTGTTTGTCGAGCTGATCCAGAACAACGCCAACCTACTGCATCGCTAGGTCAAGGCCTTGCGCCACGGCTTGCTGCAGTTGCGGATAAAACGCCAGGAAGTCTGTTTCCAGCGCAGCGTAGTGCTGTAGCAGGTCGTCAATGCCATTGGCAACCGGGTTGTCACGCTTGATACGGTGACGGGAAAAACCGCACAGCACGGCGGCGATTCCTTCGGTTTCTGCATAAGAACCCAGCCAGTCCTGTGCCTGCATGCGCGGCAGGATTTCCAGCAGGCGGGGCGGCAGCCATTGGCGATGCGCCTGCAGTTCTGCGTAGCTGCGCGCGGTGAAGTCGGTCAGCGGCATGCTGGAAAAGGACGTCCAGTGCCGTGCCAGGAAGTGGTCGTAAAAAATGTCCACCAGAATGCCGGCATAGCGGCGGCGTATCGGCGCAATGCGGTTCTTGCTTTGCATCACCAGCGGGTGGCTGTCGGTGTGGCTGTCGATCTGTCGGTGCAGCAACATGCCCTGCTGCAAGGGAACGGGCAGGTGCCCGGCCCTGGATGGCTTGAGGAAGTCACCCAGCAGATTCCCCACCCGCGCCGCCGGATTGTCCGGTGCCAGATGCAGGTGGGCCAGGTAGTTCATGCGGCACCCTGGCGGTTGAGCCTTACCACGATAACGTCAGCTCCTTCTGCGCTGAACAGGGTGAGGCCCACGGCCAGCGCTTGCCACACGGCATCATGTGTCCGCAGCTGGCAGTGCCGGCCATCTTCCCGGTATACGTCCAGCGTGCTGCCGGCGGCCAGCATCACCAGCAATACTTCATCATCACTGTGCACATGCAGTTTGCCTTGCACGGCCAAACGTTCTGTTTGTTGACGGTAACGGCCGCGGCGGGTCATCACGTTGAAGTCGGTCACCGGCCCGTCCTGCAACTGGCTGGTGATGGATTCTTCCCCGGCAAAGGCCAGCGGCTGGCTGTTTTGCTGCAGCAGGCTGTTGCTGCCATCGCCGCGTTGCAGGAGCAGGCCCTTGCCATCCAGCAGCAATAGCTGGCGATCCACCCCAGCAAAATGGGAGAACGGGCCATCGCTGGCCACACTGGCCATGCTGATGCGGTAGTCGAAATCTTCCAGCGTGGCGCTGGGGGGCGCAATCAGGATCTGGCGCGTGGTGCCGCCACCGTTTTTCCACGCTGTGGTGGGGTAGTCGCAGGCTGACAGGATGTGCATGGCAGTCTCTGGCTGGTAAAAGCGCGATTATCCCCCCATGCTTCGGCATGTGCATCTGCTGTCTGGCGGTCATGCTGGCAAGCTCTTGTTATGGCTGGTTTTTGTAGTGCGGCAACTACAAACAAATCCACTTGATCTGCCGCAATATGCCATTCCACTGTAGTGCCAAGATGGCATCAAACCTTACAGGCGCAGCAGGCAGGGCCGGAAGGCTCTCCTGAGAGCAGCTTGCCAAATCAGCAATGCTGCCTGTGCCACCCCACCTTAAGGAGATCATCATGGCTACCAGTGCTTTCTTCATTCCTTCCGTCAACCTGATGGGTGCCGGCTGCCTGCAACAGGCCGTCGACAGCATGCAGGCCCAGGGCTTCAAACGTGCGCTGATCGTCACCGATGCCGGCCTGGTCAAGACCGGTCTGGCTGACAAGGTAGCAGCGTTGCTGGCTGCGGCGGATATCCAGTCTGTCGTTTTCGACGGTGTGCATCCCAACCCGACCAGCGCCAACGTCAACGCCGGCCTCGCGCTGCTGCAGGAAAAACAATGTGATGTGGTGATTTCGCTGGGTGGCGGTTCGCCGCACGACTGCGCCAAAGGTATTGCGCTGGTAGCGATCAATGGCGGCAAGATCCAGGACTACGAAGGCGTGGACAAGTCGGCCAAGCCGCAGCTGCCGCTGGTGGCCATCAATACCACCGCCGGTACTGCCAGTGAAATGACGCGTTTTTGCATCATCACTGACGAGGCACGCCACATCAAGATGGCCATTGTCGACAAGCACACCACGCCGATTCTGTCGGTGAACGACCCGGAAACCATGGCCGGCATGCCGCCTTCGCTGACGGCCGCCACCGGCATGGATGCGCTCACTCACGCTATCGAAGCGTATGTATCGACCATTGCCACGCCGATTACCGACGCCTGCGCGCTGAAGGCCATCAGCCTGATCGTGGCCTACCTGCCGCGTGCCGTGGAAAACGGCCAGGACATGGAAGCGCGCGAACAGATGGCCTATGCCCAGTTCCTGGCGGGAATGGCTTTCAACAACGCTTCGCTGGGTTATGTGCATGCCATGGCGCACCAGCTGGGTGGTTTCTACGACCTGCCGCACGGGGTGTGCAATGCCGTGTTGCTGCCGCATGTGCAAGTGTTCAACAGCAAGGTGGCTGCTGCCCGGCTGGCTGATGTTGCGGTGGCTCTGGGTGCGAAGGCAGAAGCGGCGGAGGCAATTGCAGCCATTCGCCAACTGGCTGCCCGCGTGGGCATTCCGGCTGGTTTGACCCAGCTGGGCGTGAAAGAAGAGGATATCCCGGTACTGGCTACCAATGCCCTGAAAGACGCGTGCGGCTTTACCAATCCGGTTCAGGCCACGCACGAGGAAATCTGCGCCATCTACCGTGCCGCCATGTAAACCCTGTCTGGCCTGTTGTTCAGCGACAAGAGCCGGCTTTGCCGGCTCTTGTTCATTTCAGCGGCTGGCAAAACCTGCGACAGTGGCGGCGCTGCGGATGGCTTCCAGCACCAGCCGGGCCTTGCGCGGGATACGCCGGCTGGCGAATACCGCGTGCATCTGCGCATCCTCCCCCCGGCTGGACACAATGCGGTAATCCGGGCATAGCCGCACCAGCTGACCCTTGGCCACCAGTGGCTCGGCCAGCCAGTCGCCCATGCGTGCCACGCCCCAGCCAGCCAGGGCGGCCTGTAGCACTGCATTGCCGGAACTCACTCGATGGCTGGCATTCAGGTTCAGGCTGACCTGATGGCGGTCCGAAACGAAATTCCAGGCTTTGAGGATGCGTGGCGCGGCATGAATCAGGATGGCATGTTCGCTCAGTGCTTCCGGTTCGGCAGGCAGGCCATGGCGTGCCACATAAGCCGGGCTGGCGTACAGGCGGCGTTGATAAGGCCACAGCGGAAAGCCGATCAGTTCGCTGGAGGCGGGATAGGCACCGCGGATGCTGAAGTCCAGCTTCTCGCGGATGGGCTCCAGAATGGTGTCGCTGTACAGGATGTCAAAGCGCAACTGCGGATTGTGCTCGGCCAGTTGCTGCAGGATGGGCGGCAGGAAATGGCTGGCCATCACCTCGGGTGCGGAAAAGCGCAGCCAGCCGCGTGGCGCACTACCCAGCGCCGCCAGGTCGTCTTCCACTTCTTCCTGCAATTGCAGGATTTGCCGCGCGGTATCGTAGTAGGCTTCGCCCGCCATGGTGAGGCTGACCTGCTTTTGCGAGCGGGCCAGCAGGCTGGTGCCCAGGTTTTCTTCCAGCGCCTGCACCGCACGGGTCGCAGTACTGGGCGAGGTGCCCAACTGACGGGCTGCCGAGACAAAGCTCTTGCGCTCCACCACGGCGCAGAATACCTGCAGTTCCCATAACAGTTTCATGATGCCCGCTTCTTGTATTGCAAAAACTGCAATACGGTATTGCAACAGCAAGGGCAGTGCAAGTCCTACAATGGCAAGCATTACTGGGAGGCAGGCATGTTGTTGACTTTGGGATTTCTGTGTTTCTTTTCTTTCATGGCCGGTCTGATTGACGCGGCCGTGGGTGGCGGTGGCCTGATCCAGACCCCGGCACTGTTCAATTTCTTGCCGCAGTATTCTGCTGCCACGCTGTTTGGCACCAACAAGATGTCCTCGGCCGTGGGCACCTTGTCCGCCACACGCTCGTATTTGCAGCGGGTGCGCCTGCCGTGGAAGCTGGTGATTCCGGCGGCCATCACGGCCTTCGTGATGTCGTTTGCCGGTGCTGCCACGGTGAACGCCATCCCGAAGTCGGTGATCCGCCCGCTGGTACTGGTACTGCTGGTGCTGATGGCCATGTACACGCTGTGGAAAAAGGACTTTGGCAAGTTGCACAAGCCGGTGACGATAGGTCGCCGTGAAATGGCTGTCGGCATGGCCATTGGCGGGGCCATCGGCTTTTACGATGGCTTGTTCGGGCCGGGCACGGGCAGCTTCCTGATCTTCCTGTTCATCCGCTTTTTTGCCTTCGATTTCCTGCATGCCTCGGCAGCAGCCAAGGTGGTGAACCTCACCACCAATGTGGCGGCGCTGGCCTTTTTCATTCCTACCGGCAATGTGCTGTTCCAGTACGCCATCCCGATGGCCGGTTTCAATGTGCTGGGCGCGATGACCGGTTCCTGGGTGGCCATGAAGAAGGGGGCAGGTTTTGTCCGTATCCTGTTCCTGCTGCTCACCACGGTGCTGATCGGCAAACTGGCCTGGGACATGCTGCAGCCCTGGTTGCATGGCTGAACGGGTTTTGCTGGCTGAAATGAAAAAGACCACGTCGTATTGCGTGGTCTTTTTTGTCTTGATGTGGGCTGGGGGCTCAGTCGTGCTTGTACCAGCCGCGGTGACGGCCATTGTCGTGGTGGTGGTGGCGATGATGGTGACGTCCTTCATCACGCGCCGGGGCTGCCGGGCTCTCTTCACGCTGGTTCTTGGTGGTGATGGCCACGCCGGTGGCCCCGCCAACCGCGCTGCCGATGATGGCGCCATTGCGGCCACCTACTGCATTACCAACTGCGGCACCTGCTGCACCGCCTACTGCACCACCAAGAATCGCATCAGTTGTCGAGCCGGCCTGAGCGGCAGTGGCTGCCAGGCAGAGGGTAATGACCGAAATCCATTTGTTCATTTGCATGGTTTGCTGCTTTCACTAAGTTAGTGGCGGCAGTCTAGTAATGGCGGGGCAAATCGGACAAGTGATGAAATGTTAGCAAGTATTGAAAAGCGTTTGCCATGGAATGATGGTTGCAATAATCGGTGATTTTCAGATTGTAAACTATTGAATTTTATTGATTATTTATCCCATGTTTTGGTGGTGGTTTTATAACAATCTGTTACAGAGTCAGGCCGGGTAAACCGCCCGACCCTGCAACAGCCATTGTCATGCCGCCAGTCTGTCGCTGCCAGTCAGGCTGTACATCACTGCCCGGAACAGCCGCAACCGCCGCCGCCACCACAGCCACCACCGCTGGCCGGTGCGGCTTCCTGTACTTGGCTCAGGCTGATGCGAAATTCGATTACGATCATCTCCGGCTGGCGCTCGGCATAGTGGAAGGTGACTTGCTGGCCATAACGCTGGCGCACCTGTTCCAGCAAGGGCAGGGGGTCGTGGTCGTTGACGAAGCGCATCACTTCACCATCGTGCAGTGATTCGAGTGCGCCAAAAATGGCCGCATGGCGAAAGCGCTTGGCAATGCCGCGGGCGTCGAACAGGTAGCTGGTATTGAGCTGTGGAGAGAGCGTGGTCATGATGTATTCCTGCTTGAGGGTGGTGAAGCCCGGATTTTGTCGCCATCCGGCATGGCCCATCCTTGAGTCAGGATAAGAAAATCGGCATCGACTACCCCTCTGTAAGCCATGAACTTTGCCTGACTACACGCCCCATCAAGCTTGGTCATCCTCCACAAGCCGCTACGGCGTTGTCGGGCGGAATGCAGGCGATGCGGAGCAGAGATGCCGCCGCTGCCATCCCTCTGTACAATGAAGCACCATGAAGCTACAGCCCTCCCGGCCGGATGCGGCCAGCCCCTTGCTTGCTTGCCATGAGTGCGACCTGCTGCAAGCTGCACCTGCCAATAGTGTGCAGGGGGTGAGCTGTTGCCGCTGCGGCGGTCAATTATTACCCGGGCCTGCCTATCGGCCCAGTACCTCGCTGGCCCTGGTGCTGGCCGGCCTGCTGGTGTTTGTGCTGGCCAATGCCTTTCCCGTGGTGGGGCTGGAGGCCAACGGAGTCAAGACGGCCACTACCCTGTTGGGGACGGCCTGGCAGCTGTCCCAGCAGCAGATGGAGCCGGTGGCCTTGCTGGTGTTGCTCACCGGGGTACTGACGCCGGGGCTGGAGCTGCTCTGCCTGCTCTACCTGCTGTTACCCTTGTCACTTGGCCATGCGCCGCGCGGCTTTGCGCGGGTGATGCGGCTGGTGCATGTGCTGCATCCCTGGGGCATGGTGGAAGTCTTCCTGCTGGGTGTTCTGGTGTCGCTGGTGAAGCTGGCGCATATGGCCGAGGTGCATCCCGGTATTGGCTTGTGGTCGTTTTTTGCCCTGATCGTGCTGCTGGCCGGTAATGCCAGCCGTTTTGATCCGGGCATGCTGTGGGAGCGCTATCAGGCATGTCGCGACCGCACTTGAAGAGCGCAGCCAGCCAGGGGGTGTGGCGCTGCCACGCCTGTGGCCAGCTCAGCCGGGTCAGCTCCCCGGCGGCAACGGCAGTCAACTGCCCGCGCTGCGGCGGCAGCCTGCACCGGCGCAAACCGCACAGTCTGCAATATGCCTGGGCTTTTTTGCTGGCCGCCATGTTGTGTTACATCCCGGCTAACCTGATGCCCATCATGCTGACGGAAATGCTGTCCGGCACCCAGCGCGATACCATCATGAGCGGCGTGGCCTACTTGTGGCGCAGCGGTTCCTGGCCGCTGGCGCTGGTGGTGTTTGTGGCCAGCGTGCTGGTGCCTTTGCTGAAAATACTGTCCATGTTGTTGCTGCTGCTCACCGTGCACTGGCGTTCGCGCTGGGCACCCCGCCAGCGCACCCGGCTGTACCGGTTGCTGGAAGTGGTGGGGCCGTGGTCGATGCTGGATATCTACGTGGTGGGCTTGCTGGTGGCCCTGGTGCAGCTGCAATCCCTGGCCACCATCAAGGCCGGGCCAGGTGCCATTGCCTTTGGCGCCGTGGTGGTACTGACCATGCTTTCTGCCATGCATTTTGATCCCAGACTGATCTGGGATGTATTCGAGGAAGATGATGAGCGATAAGCCTTCAGCACAAACAGAACAAAACCGCCCACCGCAGAATGATGGCGCGCAGGAGGCCCTGCCGATGGCCGTTGCCAGCCCGGCACGGCAAAGCCGCTGGTCGCCCTCGCTGGTATGGCTGATACCGCTGTTGGCTGCCTTGATCGGCGGTTATCTGGCGGTGCAGGCCATTTTGTCGCGCGGGCCCACCATTACCATTACCTTTCGCAGTGGCGAGGGGCTGGAGGCCGGCAAGACCCGTATCAAGTACAAGGATGTGGATATCGGTGAGGTGACTGCGGTACGCATCAGTCCGGACAGCAAGAATATTGAAGCCACGGCCCAGCTGAGCAAGGAAGCCGAGCGCTTCCTAGCGCGTGACAGCCGCTTCTGGATTGTGCGGCCACGCATTGCCGGTGGCAGCGTGTCCGGCCTTGGTACCCTGTTGTCCGGTGCCTATGTCGGCATGGATGCCGGCAAAAGCAGCGAAATGAGCCAGCATTTTACTGGCCTGGATGTCCCGCCCATCATTACCGGTGATTTGCCCGGTCGGCAGTTCGTGCTCAAGGCGGCAGAGCTGGGTTCGCTGGATATCGGTGCGCCGGTGTATTTCCGCCGGGTGCCGGTAGGGCAGGTGGTGGCATATCAGCTGGACAAGAGTGGCAGCAATGTCGACATCACGGTGTTCATCAACGCACCATACGACCACTTTGTCACGGCGGATAGCCGCTTCTGGCACGCCAGTGGTATCGATTTGTCCATTTCTGCCAACGGGCTGAAGGTGAACACCCAATCACTCAGCGCCATCATGCTGGGCGGTGTGGCTTTCGAAACGCCGGTCAGTCCGGCCGAGGACAAACCGGCCACGGCTGGCTCGGTGTTTACCTTGTCCAATACCCGCGAACTGGCCATGCAATCGCCGGATCATGAAGTGGTGCCACTGCTGCTGAAGTTCCAGCAATCGGTGCGCGGGCTCACTGTTGGTGCGCCGGTGGATTTCCGCGGCATCGTGATTGGCGATGTCACCAGCATCGGCATGGAATACGATGCACCACGCAAGGACTTCAACATGCTGGTGAGCATCCGTATCTTCCCCAGCCGCCTGCTCAGCCTGTCGCGCAATCTGACCGCCGAAAAACTGCACCAGCTGAAACTGGACAAGATGGTGGAGCACGGCATGCGGGCGCAGCTGCGTTCCGGCAGCTTGCTCACCGGCCAGCTGTATGTGGCGCTGGATTTCTTCCGCGATGCCAAGCCGGCCCAGTTGCTCCACCGTCAGGGCATGGATGTGCTGCCTACCATTCCGGGCGACCTGGAAGAGCTGCAAGGCGTGTTGCAACGCATTGCCCGCAAGCTGGACAAGGTGCCGTTCGACAGCATAGGCCAGGAGCTGGATGGCACCATCAAGGAATTGCACGCCACCCTGAATACCATGCAACAGCTGGGCAACAGCCTGGATGGCAAGGTGGTTCCACAAACCCTGCAAACCCTGCAGCAGTTGCAGCAGACGCTGGACAGTGCCAGCCAGGCCCTGCAAGCCAACTCGCCATTGCAGCAGGATGTGCGCAAAGCCGCGCAGGAAGTCACGGAAACAGCGCGCAGCTTCCGTGCGCTGAGTGATTATCTGGACCGTCACCCGGAAGCCCTGATCCGTGGCAAACAGGAGAGCAAGCCATGAAAATGCGTAATCTTGCCCGTGGTATGTGTTTGTGCGCCGTATTGCTGACGGCCTGCACCTCGGTGCCATCCCGCTTCTACCAGTTGCAGGCCACCAGCATGCCGGGCCAGAACCAGCGGCCCGGAGCAGTATTGCTGGTGGAGCAGGTTACGCTGCCGGCCGGGATGGACAGACCACAATTATTGCTGGAGAACGCCGAAGGTCGCCCGCAGCTGCAAGAGCAGGATTACTGGACTGCCAGCCTGAGCCGCCTGTTGACCCAGGCAGTGGCAGGCAATCTGGCCACGCAACTGGGCTTGTCCACCATCTATGCAGCACCGCAACTGAGCCTGGGGCGGACGGACCTCAGCTTGCAACTGGATATTCGAGAATTCCGCTTGCGGCATGGGCAGGGCGCGTCGCTGGCTGGGGCATGGCGTCTGGTACAGAACGCCTCGCACAAGGTGCTGCTGCAAGGTTATTTCAACCAGCAGCAAGCGGTGACTGTGCAGGGCAATGCGGCGCTGGTGGCAGCGCAGCAGCAGTTGCTGGATGCGTTGAGCCGGCAAATCAGCACTGAGATGGCAGCGCATCCGGACTACTTGCATCCGGCGGCTTGAGTATCCGGGCAGGCTGGTGCCTTCCTGTCCGGCTGCTGACGCTCGCTTGCGCTCAGGTCCGGGCCGGTCAGCTTGGGATGCTGCCGGTTTTATTGTCTGGTTTTGTATTGATTGCTTTAAAGTCTGTTTGTGTGATTTTTTGTTTTTATTTGTCAGATTTAATGGCATTAAAATTGCAAAATAGCAGCAAATTTTGGCTTAAGTTAAAGTTGCAGCTGGATAGAATGAACCGCATTCATTCTTTCCGACTTTTGCCATGTCATCCAGCGCATCCACTCCAACTGCCACATCAGGTAATGCCTACTTGCTGCTGGTGCTGACCATGCTGTTGTGGTCCACCAATTTTGTCATTGCCCGTGCCATCCATGGCCAGATCGGCCCTTTCGGCCTGGCTTTCGGCCGCTGGGCCATCGCCTTGCTCTGCCTGCTGCCATTTGGCCTGCCGCGACTCGGTCGGGCCTGGCCCTTGCTGCGACAGCAATGGCGCAAAATGCTGCTATTGGGTGTGTTTGGCATCGGACTGACCAATACCCTGGTATATGTGGCCGTGCGCACCACGACTGCCACCAACGCCGTCATTCTCAATAGTGCAACGCCCATGATGGTGCTGGTACTTGGCTCGCTGTATTTCCGCCAAAAGCTGGCCCGACGCCAGTGGCTGGGCATGCTGGTGGCCATGGCCGGGGCATTGCTGATCGTATTGAAGGGCAATGTGCTGGGGGTGAGCGCTTTCCAGTTCAGCCACGGAGACCTGCTGGTGTTGGCCGCAGGCTTGTGCTGGGCGGTTTACACGCTTGGCTTGCGTACCTTGCTGCCAGGGCTGGATGCGCTGGTGATGATGATGGTCCTGTTGCTGGTGGGAGAGCTGATGTTGCTACCGGCCTTTGTGCGGGAAACGTGGCAGGCTGGCGGTTTTCATCCCCTGTCGCTGTCCGCCGGGGCTGCCTTGTTGTATCTGGGTATCTTCCCTTCGGTCTTGGCTTTCCTGATGTATAACCGCGCCATTGCCCAGGTGGGGGCGGCCAAAGCTGCAGGCTTTCTTTACCTGATGCCTGCGTTTGGTGCGGTGCAGTCCATTGTCCTGCTAGGCGAGGAGCTGCATTGGTATCATGTGGCTGGCCTGGCGGCGATTTTTGGCGGCATCGTGCTGTCTTCGCTCAGTCGCAAGCCTGCTGCCGGGCGTGTTGCCAGTGCGGTGAAGCTGTCTACTGCAGATTGATGCGGTGTTGACTACGGATTTATACGGATGGTGCAAAGCGGCATCCGGCACTAAAGTACACATTGTTGGCAGTGCCCGTACTTATTGGATCTCCCGCAGTACCTGCCAACCTTAATTTTGTTTGTAGTTGAAGTACCTCTGGCTTTTGTTCCTCTTCAGTATTGGCTTAGCTCGGCCCGGTGATTCCTCCCCGTTTCACCGGGCATTTTCTTGTCTGTCTTTCCCGTTTTCTTCCTGTCAGTACCATCAAACGCACCAGGCAAGGCCGCTTGGCGGCGGTAATCATGGTCAGCCTGCGGTCTATCCCCTACAATAGCGCCAGATCAACAGCGGCTGTGCCGGTGGTGACGCGCTGCCCGGGACGATTTTGCACTGGCAGCGTGCAACCGGTGCTATCCGCTTTTTTTATTACAGGATGCTTTACATGGAACCCGTACGCCTTTCCAAGCGGATGGCCGAACTGGGTATTTGCTCCCGTCGCGAGGCGGACAGCTATATCGAACAAGGCTGGGTCAAGGTAGACGGCGAAGTTGCCGTGCTTGGCCAGAAAGTGCTGCCGCACAACACCATTGAAGTGCTGAAGAAGGCACAGGATGCCCAATCGTCACGTGTGACCATTCTGCTCAACAAGCCGGTGGGGTATGTGTCCGGTCAGGCAGAAAAGGGCTATCTGCCCGCTGTCACGCTGGTCAAGCCGGAAAACCACTGGTCGGAAGACCCCAGCAAGAAGCGCTTCATTCCGGCGCATTTGCGTGGTCTGGCACCGGCTGGCCGACTGGATATCGATTCGGTAGGTCTGTTGGTTCTGACCCAGGATGGCCGGGTGGCCAAGCACATCATCGGTGAGAACTCCACGGTCGAGAAGGAATATCTGGTCCGGGTGACCGGTGAACTGAGTGACCGTGGCCTGGCCTTGCTCAACCATGGCCTGTCGCTGGATGGCGAAGCACTGAAACCGGCAGAAGTGGCCTGGCAGAATGAAGACCAGCTGCGTTTTGTGCTGCGTGAAGGCAAAAAGCGCCAGATCCGCCGCATGTGCGAGCTGGTTGGTCTGCGTGTGGTGGGCCTCAAGCGTATCCGTATCGGCACCATCAAGTTGGGCAATTTGCCTACCGGTCAGTGGCGTTATCTGCGTGATGACGAGATGTTCTGACCCATCCGGGCAAGACTTGGGCAGTAAAGTGTGACGGCGACCAGTGGTCGCCGTTGTGCATTGCACGATACAACTTGGATTTGTCCGCCCACCATGACATCATCAAGGCCATGAACCTATTGCTGATCTGTTTGCTCATTGCGCTGGCTGGCCTCGTCTTGCTGTGCGCCTATCCCTCCGCATTGGGTCAGCGGCTGTTGCGCTGCGGTTTGTGCTTATCCGGGTTCCGCCAACGCCGGCTGTCCTTGCCCGCAGGTGAACTGGCATATCTGGAAGCGGGGACCGGCCTGGCTGTCATGCTGATTCACGGCTTTGGCGGTGATGGCCCTACCAGCTGGGGGAGGGTGATGGGGGCATTGGCAAAACAGCATCAGGTGCTGGTGCCGGACTTGCTCTGGTTTGGTCGCAGCCATGCCGCAACGGCCCCTTCGCTGCACGCACAGGCGGATGCACTTGAAGCGCTGATCCGTGCCCGCGTGGCGGACAAGGTGCAACTGGTGGGCTTGTCCTACGGTGGTTTCGTTGCCCTGGAGCTGGCGCGGCGCATGCCGGAAAAAATTGCACAACTGGTGATCATGGCCTCGCCGGGCATGGTCTACACCCCGGCCGACCATCAAGACCTGCTGGACCGCGCCGCCGTAAAATCTGCAGAACAACTGTTTGTGCCCAATGATGCACAAGCACTGGCCCGCATGATGGCACTGGTGGGCAGCCCGCTGGCACGCGCACCACGGTTTTTGCTGCAGGATGTCTGGCTGTTTTATTACCGTGACCGCGCACCGCAGTTGCGTGCCCTGATGCAGGAGCTGGCCAGCAGCCAGCAGGCCCATGTTGAGCGTCTCAGCCAGCCACTGGCCATGCCGGTAGCTGTGGTATGGGGTACGCAGGATGAGGTTTTCCCCTTGCCCATTGGTCAGCGGCTGGCCAGTTCTCTGGATGCGCCGTTGTTCACCATCGATGGTGGAACCCATGTCTTGCCTGTTGTGTCTGCCCCTCAGACCGTAGCCGTGTTGCAGACCATCTTGCAGCAGGAGCCTGTCTGGCAATGATGCTGTCGCAGACCTGAACGGGCCAGGTGCGGTGATCTGTTTGAAGGAGAGTTGAGCGATGCTGGGCTGGTTGTGGCAAAAACTGGGGCTGGACAAGGCGTCCCAGCAAGAGAAGGCAACTGCCTTGCACGCCATCGAGATGGTGATTGACGGCTGTGACGGACGCTTGCGCTTGTTACCCGCTTATCAGCAACGCCTGTTGCCTGGTGTCCGGCTGACGCTGGATTATCTTGCCGGATTACCCTGGCAGCGGATTGACCCGCTAGAGCTCTCCTTGCGAAGTTTCAGCACCGACCGTCGCCTGGGTTTGCTGTTTTCCAGCCCGCTCAGCCTGCTGCTTTGTCTGAAAAGCAGTGACCCTTTGCAGTCATTTTTCCTGTCAGCCAGTCAGGGCGATCAGGCCTGGGCCATCCTCAGCATGAGCCGCAGCGAAACCGTGCGCTTTGGCATGGTGGAACATAATGGAGAAGTCCGCAGTGATGTTGCCCAGCAGATTGTCAGTTTCGACCAGCATAGGCTGATCGAACCGTCCGCCACACCCGAAGACCTGCAACAGAGTGCCCGTCGGCGCGGCCTTGCCGTACTGGTGGAGGTGATAGACCGGCGCATCAAATTGCTGCAACAAATGCGGCTGGACCTGCAGACCGAACTGGAGAAAATCCAGTTGAAGCTGGCGACCTTCGGGCATGCCGGCAGAGTGATCATTGACGCAACGGGCGGCACGGACAACATGGCCAGTCTGTCGCCAGAGGACGCCGAAAGCCTGCGCCAGCGCGAAGCGGAGCTTCAGCAGCAATTACAGCCATTGGCCCGGCTTGCCGAACTGGAAGGCATTCTGGATGTGGTATGCGAAGTACTGGAGCAGCCAGCCCGCTTTTTTCATGTTGAAGCACAAACCATTTACCTCAACCGCATGGGTGTATTGCATGAACGCCAGGATGCGGATGATGTCACCGCCTTGCAGTTCGAGCAGGTGGTGATGGGGCAGTTGCAACCCATCTCCCGTGTGCTGATGCCGGTGCAGGTCCAGCGTCAGCAGGTGCAAGAGCTGGAGCAGCAGTTTGCCGATGAGCTGGCAGCGTTGCAGCAGCAACAAATGCAGGGCGGTTTATTCTGATTGGCCGCTTGCCAGCACCTCGGCACTCAGCTTGACGCGTGGCCAGACTTCCTCAGCCTGGCTTACCGCATAAGGCTGATGCTTGTACTTCACCACGCCTTGGTCTGACAGTAGCAAAATCCGGTTTGCCTGCACCCCCGCCTGACGCAGGCAAGCCTGGACGCAGGATAGGCGACAGCCATCCAGTGCCAGAATGGGACGGCCTGACTGGGCCAGTTTCACCAGGCCGGGCACGCCGCCACCCACGCCGGCAATGCACGACATTTCAGCCAGGCCTTCGCGATCCAGCCGCAATGCAAGGTCGTTTGCCATCTGCGCGGCGCTGGAGCAGCCGGAACAGGCGTAAACCAGTGGGAATTTGTTCGCTGTCATGCATCCATTGTGCTGCGCATCTCATGTAGCAAGGTATCCGTCGCAAGAGGAAGCCGACCTAGCTCTTCCGGGGGAGGTGCAGGATCAGCGGGACGGTCATTTCGGCAGCGCTTACCCCACCATGCTGGCCTGGCAGGTGCAGCGGCCTTTCCTGCGGCAGGGTGTCGCGGATGCTCCAGTCCTCGCGCGCCAGCAAGGTGACATCACCGTAACGGCTGGCCAGTTGCGGATGTGGTTCACCCGGTCCAAAAGCTCCATCTTCCAGTAGCAGTTTGCTGTCCAGTACCCAGCAGGCATCTTGCAGCTGTTGCTGGGCTTGTCGCATGAAATCGTTTTTCAGCCCCGGTTTGACATGACAGAACACGGCCCGGCGCTCGCCGGACAATGGTTGTGCCAGCATGGCATATAACGTGGGGAAGTCCTGGTCCAGGCTGATCATGCGCGTGCGCGGTGTGTCGATAAACCCATGATCGGCGGTGACCATGATGGCAGTGTCTGTCTGCTCCGCCACGTCCACCAGCTGGGCGAAGGCCGTATCCAGCTGGTCAAACAGGGAATGCACGGCAGGGGAGTGACAGCCCTGGCGATGCATCAGGCTGTCAAGCTGAGGCAGGTAAAGATAATGGAAAGCCGGCGCATCACTCTGCTGCAGGCGGCTTGCCAGCTGTGCAAACGCATCATCGACATCTCGATAGCCGGTGCGTTGCACGCTTCCTGCATGGTGCAGGCTATAGGGTGAATCGGCGATGTACTGCGGTTGCAGAATGTGTGCGGACCGGCCAAGTCGTGGCAGCAAAGGCGGGCAGACCAGTAACTGCTCGGCCAGTTGCTCCGGTCGCAGTGTGCTGTCATCCGGGCAGCGTACCGACATGGGCAATGGGGCAACAATGTGCTCCTGTCTGTCCGGTGTTGTCTGGCAATGCAGATGCCAGCCAATCAAGCCGTGGCTGGCGGGGGGCTGGCCGGTCAGCAGTGTGGTGATGGCGGCAGCCGTGGTTGCCGGAAACACGCTGCTCAAGGTCGTGCACTGCTTGCGTTGCAGCACGCTGTCGGGGCCAAGCGTGCGCAATTGCTGCTCGCCCAGCCCGTCGATGAGCACCAGAATCACATGCTTGTGCTGGCCGATGCCTGACAGCCAGGGTTCAGATAATCTGGCATGTCCGCTCTGCGGCCCGCCAAGCTCATGGCTCAGGCTGGTCATCAGGTTGAGCAGGCTGCCGCCCTGATAGTCGGGCCAATGGCTGCCGGGGCAAAAACGGCTCAGTGCAGAGGGCATGGGGGCTCGCATGACGGCTGAAATTCAGCCAGCTTACAGGCATACTGTGCCGACTTGAATCCCTGGTTTCTTCATATGACCCAAGCCGAGCAAAACATCTGCCAGCGCTGTGGTGCGTGCTGTGCAGCCTTTCGCGTGAGTTTTCACTATTCCGAACTGGACACCGAACCGGGAGGGCGTGTGCCGGCACGCCTGGCCGATGAAGAGACTTCCACCATCATGCGCATGCGTGGAACCGACTATGCGCGTCCGCGCTGCATTGCTCTGGTTGGCAAGGTTGGTGAGTCGGTCAGCTGTGGCATTTACAGCGACCGCCCTTCGCCGTGTCGTGAGTTCGGCGCGCGTGCCAGCATTGGTGTGTATGAAGAAGCCTGTAATCGCGCTCGGGCTCAAAACGGATTGCCGCCATTGCAACTGGACTAAGTGCCACTATTCAGACTGGGAAAGAATTTTTCACCAGCTATCCTGAAACCATACCGAACATGCGGTCTGATCCAGCCGCTGTTTGGTGTCTTGTCTCCACCTCGGCCAGCCAGCAGGGCGGTTGACCGAAGCTGCCCCGGCCAGTATGCCGGGGCTTTTTTGTGCCAATAAAAAACCGGGCCATGGCCCGGTTTTGTTGTCAGCACAGGGTGCTTGCTTAGCGACGTTCCACTGCCAGCGCCACGCCCATGCCACCACCGATACACAGCGTAGCCAGGCCTTTCTTGGCATCGCGACGCTGCATTTCGTGCAGCAGGGTAACCAGTACACGGCAGCCGGATGCGCCAATCGGGTGACCCAGGGCAATGGCACCACCGTTGACGTTGACCTTGTCGGCAGACCAGCCCAGCTCGCGTGCCACACCCAGGGCTTGGGCGGCAAAAGCTTCGTTGGCTTCCACCAGATCCAGCTCTTCCACGGTCCAGCCAGCTTTTTCCACGGCCTTGCGTGTGGCTGCAACCGGGCCGATACCCATGATTTCCGGAGCGCAGCCGGTGAGGGAGTAACCACGAATCACAGCCAGCGGTTTCAGGCCCAGTTGATCTGCCTTGGCAGCGGTCATCAGCATCACGGCAGCAGCGCCATCGTTAATGCCCGAGGCATTGCCGGCGGTCACGGTGCCGTCTTTCTTGAAGGCCGGACGCAGCTTGGCCAGGGTTTCGGCCGTGGTGCCGGCCTTGATGTATTCGTCGGCATCAACGGCAACCGGGTCGCCCTTGCGTTGCGGCACCAGCACCGGAACGATTTCGTCCTTGAACTTGCCTGCTTTCTGGGCAGCTTCGGCACGGTTTTGCGATGCCAGAGCCAGCGCATCCTGTTCTTCACGGCTGATGCCGTATTTTTCTGCCACGTTTTCCGCAGTAATGCCCATGTGGTACTGGTTGTACACATCGGTCAGGCCGTCGGCCACCATTGTGTCCACCAGCTGGGCATTGCCCATGCGGAAACCATCACGCGAACCCGGCAGGATATGCGGGGACAGAGACATGTTTTCCTGACCGCCAGCAATCACGATTTCAGCATCGCCATTGGCAATGGCCTGGGCTGCCAGATGAACTGCACGCAGGCCGGAGCCGCATACCACGTTCAGGGTAGTGGCCGGGGTGGTGATCGGCAGGCCTGCCTTGAGCAAGGCCTGGCGGGCCGGGTTCTGGCCGACACCTGCGGTCAGTACCTGACCCAGAATCACTTCACTCACGTCTTCCGGCTTTACGCCGGTCTGGGCCAGCAGGCCCTTGATGACGGTGGCGCCCAGTTCGGGGGCCGGAACTTTGGACAGTGCACCACCAAAGCTGCCTACAGCGGTACGCAGGGCGGCAACAATCACGATTTCTTGCATAGCTAACTCTCCGTTATGGTTCTGCGGTGGGGGCCCCTGTCAGGAGCATGTGCCCGGCATGCGTGTGCCGGGCATCGGATGATTATTGCAGGCTGGCTACCGTGCTGGGCATGGCTTTGGCCAGGACATAAGTGCCAGGTGCGGCTACCAGCGCCGGGAACTCCTTGCTGCCAGCCACTTTGGGCGCGGCAATCTTTTTGCCGGATTGCGGGGCCAGCCAGCTGTCCCAGTCCTTCCACCAGCTGCCCGGACGGCTTTCTGCGCCTTCCAGCCAGACTTCCGGGTCGTCCACCAGGTTTTCATTCACCCAGTAGTTGCGCTTGTCCTTGGTGACCGGGTTGATGGAGCCGGCAATGTGGCCGGAAGCGCCCAGCACGAAGCGGCGCGACGGTGCGCCGGTCATGTACTTGATGCCGGAGAAGGCCGATTTCCACGGCACGATGTGGTCTTCACGGGCGGCAAAAACATACAGCGGTATGTCCAGCTTGCTGATGTCGATGGGAACATCACACAGGGTGATGGCATTTTTCTTCACCAGCGCATTGTTCAGGTAGAACTGGCGCAGGAAGAAAGTGTGCATCGGCAACGGAAGATCGACGGCGTCGTTGTTCCAGTACAGGAGGTCGAACGGTGCCGGGGTTTTGCCCAGCAGGTAGTTGTTGACCACGTAGTTCCATACCAGATCGTTGGCGCGCAGGCTGGCAAAGGTACGACCGATTTCCTTGCCGCTGACAATGCCGCCGCTGGCGATCTTTGCTTCGCGGCTCTTGACCAGGTTTTCGTCGATGAAAACCTTGATTTCGCCCGGATCGGCATGATCAACCAGCGAGGTCATGAAGGTGGCGCTGTCAATCAGCTTGATGCCCTTGGCCTGCATCACACACAAGGAGGTGTTGAGGATGACGCCACCAACGCAGAAGCCCAGGGCGTTCATGCTCGGTTGCTTGGTGATTTTCTTGACGGTTTCGGCTGCGGCAATCACGCCTTTTTCGATATAGCTTTCCCAGGTGAAATGCTTCATTTCCGGGACAGCCGAACGCCAGCTGATCAGGAATACCTTGTAACCCTGGGCGACGAAGTGGCGCACCATGGAGTTGTCCGGCTGCAAGTCCATCAGGTAGTACTTGTTGATGCAGGGCGGAACGATGAGCAGCGGCTTTTCGTATACCTCGGTGGTGGTCGGGGTGTACTGGATCAGTTCGATCAGCTCGTTACGGAAAACCACCTCGCCCGGTGTAGTGGCGATGTTCTTGCCGATCTCGAACTTGCTTTCGTCCGACATCGAGATATGGCCTTTCTGGATGTCCTCGGCCATGTTCTTCATGCCTTCCACCAGGCTTTCGCCCTTGGTTTCCAGCGCCCGCTTGATGACTTCGGGGTTGGTCAGCATGAAGTTGGTCGGTGCCATGGCATCCAGATACTGGCGGGTGGCAAATGCCAGTTTCTCCTTGGACTCGTCTTCCAGTTGCGACTGGTCAACCAGCTCTGTCATCCACTTCGATGTTTGCAGATAGCTTTGTTTCAGGAAGCTGTAGAACGGGTGCTCGTTCCATTCCGGTGCGGCAAAACGGCGATCGCTGCTGGCGGCAGGCGCTGCGGCGGCCTCGGCCGGTTTCTGGCCAAGGAATTGCAGCCACATGTTCATTTGCTGCTGGTAAAGATTGGTTTGCATGGCCAGCATCTGGTTGGTGTTGCTCACCATCTGGTTCCAGGCGCCGGAAATGGGATTGGCTGCTGCGTCCAGCGGCATGCCTGCGGTCATCGAATTGACAAACTGCTGCATCCACTGCTGGTTGGCCTCGGAGAGGCTGGAGAAGAAACTCTCCAGAGAAGCGGTCGTTTCCTGAGTCAAGGTACATCTCCTTAACATGCCGTGAGAGGTGGGTGGATACGTGCTGCCC
Organism: Aquitalea pelogenes; assembly: GCF_041914625.1. Taxonomy (NCBI): domain Bacteria; kingdom Pseudomonadati; phylum Pseudomonadota; class Betaproteobacteria; order Neisseriales; family Chromobacteriaceae; genus Aquitalea; species Aquitalea pelogenes. The sequence goes on from NZ_JAYSDA010000001.1 coordinate 105,502, forward strand.
GGGTGGCCTCTTGGTGTTGCCACCGTCGGGATGCCTGCTGACTGTAACAGGACTGTATGACAATTTCACCGGGAGGCGGTAAGCCATCATGAAAAAATCCATGCAGGGAGTCGGGCTGTTGCGGCAATGCACAATTCATGTCCATGTCCTTAACCCAATACCAACGCGAGTTCCGCCCGCCTTGGCGTGTAAAGGCCATCAGGTCAGTCATGGCGGGCGGCATGGTAGCAGGGAATGCCCATGTGATGACATACGTATAATCATCAATCAGCTCCCGCAAGCATGTTACATCTGGGATAATCGGACGCTTGAATCGTAAGGAGTGCATCATGGCCGTTGTCATGCTGGATGGCGTAGCGCAGCAAGTCAGCAATATTTTCTGCATTGGCCGCAATTACGCGGCACATGTGGCTGAATTGGGCAATCAGCTGGAGGAAGAGCCGCTGGTGTTCCTGAAGCCCACTTCGGCGCTTACGCTGAGCGGGCAGCCCATGCGTTTGCCTGCCTATTCTGCTGATGTGCACCATGAGTGCGAGCTGGTGCTGCTGATCGGCAAGGATGGCAGTGATATTCCCGCTGCGGATGCCTTGTCGCACATTGCGGGCGTGGGCATCGGCCTGGACCTGACCGCGCGTGATGTGCAAAGCGAGGCGAAGCAAGGCGGCACGCCGTGGACCAAGGCCAAGGGCTTTCGCCATGCGGCTTGCGTGTCCGATTTTGTCGGCAGTTCCCATGTGGATCTTGGCCAGCCCTTCAGCTTCAGCCTGCAAGTGAATGGTGAAACCCGTCAGCAGGGTGATACCAGCCTGATGCTGTATCCGCTGGCCACCATCATCAGTTATCTGTCGCAGGTTTACGGCCTGACTGCAGGCGATCTGATCTACACCGGTACGCCGCAAGGTGTGGCAGCCCTGCACGCGGGGGATGTGCTGCATCTGCAACTGGACGGTGTGGTAAGTGCCGACTGGACGGTGAGCGCATGAGCCGCCAGCGCGAGCAGGACGAAGACGACGGCAAGGTGCGGCTGGACAAATGGCTGTGGGCGGCGCGTTTTTACAAGACGCGTCAGCTGGCCCACGAGGCGCTGGAACTGGGCCGGGTGCTGGTGAATGGCGAGCGGGTGAAGGCTTCGCGCATCGTGCGCGAGGGGGATGAACTGTTGCTGCGCATCAACCAGCTGGAATACCGCATTACCGTGCTGCAACTGGCCACCCAGCGTCGTCCGGCCAAGGAGGCCGTGCTGATGTATCAGGAAGACGAGGCGAGCAAGGCTGAGCGCGAAGAGCGCATGTTGCTGCTGAAGGCAGAACATGCCAGCTTCCCGCATGGCGAAGGCCGCCCCACCAAAAAGGCCCGGCGCGATATTTCCCGCTTCAAGGGCTCCCTGTAATGACCATGCCACCGTTGCTGATGCCGGCCGGTGGCAGCTTTATCTGATTGTGTATTGATGTCTGCCTCATCTGCTGTTGCTGCGCCCTCCCTGCGTCCTTTTGCGCTGTTCTATTTTGCCTATTTCGCCTTTCAGGGCTTGTTCGGCCCGTTCTGGGGCTTGTATCTGGAGTCCCTGTCTTTCTCTGCCCTGCAGATTTCCGTGCTGATGGCACTGTCCACGCTGGCGCGTATCGTGGCACCCGGCTTCTGGGGCTGGCTGGCGGACCGGCAAGGGCGGCGACGGGCCATCATCATCAGTACTTCATTGTGTTCGGCGCTGGCCTTTGCGCTGGTGGGGCTGGGTAATGGCTTCTGGTGGATTTTCACCAGTCTGGCGGTATCGCATTTCTTCTGGGCCGGGGCCTTGCCGCTGGTGGAAGCCAGCACGGCCTACCTCACGCGTGCCCAGCCGGGCCGCTACAGTCGGGTACGGGTGTGGGGCTCCATCGGCTTTGTCTGCCTGTCCATGGTGGGTGGTTATGTGCTGGACTTGATCCATCTGGCCAATCTGCCCTGGGCCTTGTTGCTGCTGCTGGCATTCATCGTGTTGGCTGGCTGGTTCGTGCCGGATGTCAGCAATCCTCGTCATCATCAAGCGGCCGGGCCGATCTGGCAGACCTTGCGCCAGCCACGGGTGCTGGCCTTGTTTGCCTGTTGCTTCCTGATGGCTTATGCCCACGGGCCTTATTACACCTTTTATTCCATCGGCCTGCGCCATGCTGGTTATGACAAGGGTGCCATCGGCTTGTTGTGGTCGGTGGGGGTGATCAGCGAAATCCTGGTGTTCCTGCTGATGCCGCGCATCATGGGCCGCTTTTCGCTGGAGCGGCTGATGCTGGCCTCACTGTTGACCGCCGTATTACGCTTTGTGCTGATTGCCTGCGCGGTGGAGCAGCCAGTGCTGGCGGTGCTGGCGCAAAGCATGCATGCGCTGACCTTCGGCCTGCACCATGCCACTTCGGTGGGGCTGATTCACCGCCTGTTTGCCCAGCAGCACCAGGGCCGGGCGCAGGGCTTGTACATCATCGCCTCGTTTGGTGTGGGCGGTAGTTCCGGCGGACTGGTCGGCGGCTTGTTGTGGCCGCATGGCGGCATGTTGCCGACGTTTGGCATGTCGGTAGTGGCGGCAGTGCTGGGCGTGCTGGTGTGCTTGCGCTGGTTGCGGCCGGAACCCTGCGCCAAGCCTACAGCAGCATGATCAGCTTCAGTTCCGGTGCTGCAGCCAGATTCAGCGTCAGCTGCTGATACACCAGTCGTCCGCGCTGCGGATGGTTGAAGGCGCGCTCGCCGCCTTCGCGGCCTTGTACGTCATGCTGCTGCCACAGCGTATCGAATTCCGCACTGCCCTGACGCAGGGTGTCCAGCCATTGCCGGATGTTGTTTTCCTCCAGCCGCTCACCCGCATCGGCGCGAAACTCTGCCACCATGCGCCGCGCCCGTACCGGCCAGTCCTCTACCAGCTGGCGTGACTCGGCGCGCAAAAACATGAAATCCAGCAAATTGTGCCGTGCCAGTGGCTGATCCAGCCAGCCGCTGAACAATTCCGCAGCCAGTGTATTCCAGGCCAGCGCATCCCAGTTGGCATCCAGTACATAAGCCGGTGCGCCGATGACATTTACCGCGTCACGCAAGGCCTGACGCGATTGCGGATTGCGCTCGACAGGCCTGTCCTGCGGGTTTTTCAGTCCAGCCAGCTTGAACAGGTAATCGCGCTCGGCATGGGTCAGCAACAGCGCATCGGCCAGCCGTGACAGGGTGGAGGCGGATACCGACTGACTGCGTCCCTGTTCAATCCAGGTCAGCCAAGTGGGGCTGATGCCGCACAGTGCGGCCACTTCTTCGCGCCGCAAGCCTTTGGCGCGGCGTCGGCTGCCTGCTGGCAAGCCAGCCTGTTGCGGGCTGACCCGTTCGCGATGGGCGCGGATGAATTCGCCCAGCTGGCTGGTGGTTTTGCTCTGGCTCATGTTGATTCCTGATTGAATTTCCACTTTAACGTGGTAGTGCCAGTACTAGTATAAATGCTTATCTTGTACTAGGAAAAAAGCTGCGCGATGATGTGTGCCAACAGCAGCCAAACACTGTGGCGCACAACGGCCAGGGCAAGCAGGACAGCCTTGTGGCGGTAATGATCAGCGTGACAGAATGGCTGCCTTGTATCCGGCAAACCGGCGGTGTTGCAACCGCCATTTCACGAGCAGGAAGCCATGACAGCACAAACTCTTTACGACAAGCTCTGGTCCAGCCATGTAGTGCGGGAAGAGGCCGACGGCACGGTTCTTCTTTATATCGACCGCCATCTGGTGCACGAAGTCACCAGCCCGCAAGCCTTTGAAGGCCTGAAACTGGCCGGTCGCGGCCTGTGGCGTGTGGATTCGGTGGTATCTACCGCCGACCACAACACCCCGACCGACCACTGGGACGAAGGCATCAAGGACCCGATCTCCCGTCAGCAGGTGGAAACCCTGGACGCCAACATCAAGTCCTTTGGCGCGCTGGCTTACTTCCCGTTCAAGGACAAGGGGCAGGGCATTGTGCATGTGATGGGGCCGGAACAAGGCGCCACTCTGCCGGGCATGACCGTGGTCTGTGGTGACAGCCACACCTCCACCCACGGTGCCTTTGGTGCGCTGGCACACGGCATCGGCACTTCGGAAGTGGAGCACGTGATGGCCACCCAGTGCCTGGTAGCCAAGAAGTCCAAGAATATGCTGGTGAAGGTGAATGGCCCGCTGCCTGCCGGCATTACCGGCAAGGACGTGGCGCTGGCGATTATTGGAAAAATCGGCACTGCCGGCGGTACCGGCTATGCCATCGAATTCGGTGGCGAGGCTATTCGCAGCCTGTCGATGGAAGGCCGCATGACCTTGTGCAATATGGCCATCGAAGCCGGTGCCCGTTCCGGCATGGTGGCGGTGGATGAAAAGACCATCGACTACGTCAAGGGCCGCCCGTTTGCCCCCACCGGCGCACAGTGGGATGCTGCCGTGGCTTACTGGAACACCCTGCATTCCGATGAAGGCGCGCATTTCGACGCCGTGGTGGAGCTGGACGCCAGCGACATCAAGCCGCAAGTGACCTGGGGCACCTCGCCGGAAATGGTGACCGATATCGACGGCATCGTGCCGGACCCGGCTGCCGAAGCCGACCCGGTGAAGAAGGGCAGTATTGAACGCGCGCTGGCCTATATGGGTCTGACTGCCAATACCCCGGTGAAAGACATTCCGGTCGACATCGTGTTTATCGGCTCCTGTACCAATTCCCGCATCGAAGACCTGCGCGAAGCCGCTGCGGTAGCGCGTGGCCGTAAAAAGGCAGCCAGTGTGAAGCAAGTGCTGGTGGTGCCGGGTTCCGGTCTGGTGAAGGCGCAGGCCGAGGCCGAAGGGCTGGACAAGATTTTCATCGCGGCAGGTTTCGAATGGCGCGAGCCGGGTTGCTCCATGTGTCTGGCCATGAATGCCGACCGTCTGCAACCGGGCGAGCGCTGCGCCTCCACCTCCAACCGCAACTTCGAAGGCCGTCAGGGGCAGGGTGGGCGTACCCATCTGGTGAGCCCGGCCATGGCAGCAGCGGCAGGGGTGACCGGCCATTTTGTTGACATCCGTCAGCTTTAATTCTGCGAAAGGAATTCATCCATGAAAAAAATTGCACTCAGCCTGTTTGTGACCATCCTGCTGTCTGCCTGCAATACCTTACACGGCGCGGGTGAAGACCTCAGACAAGGCGGCCAGGCTGTCGGCCATGGCATCCAGAAGGCCGGTCAGGCCATCGAAAACGCTGCCCAGTAAGGGCAGCCTGATTCGGAAAGAATCTCATGAAAGCATTCAACAAACTTGACGGGCTGGTGTGCCCGCTCGATCGCGCCAATGTCGATACCGACGCGATCATCCCCAAGCAGTTTCTCAAGTCGATCAAGCGCTCCGGCTTTGGCCCCAACCTGTTCGACGAGTGGCGCTATCTGGACCATGGCGAACCGGGTATGGACAACAGCGTACGTCCGCTCAATCCGGACTTCGTGCTCAACTTCCCGCGCTACGCCGGTGCGCAAGTGCTGCTGGCACGTGAAAACTTCGGCTGTGGTTCCAGCCGCGAACACGCGCCGTGGGCACTGGACGACCAAGGCTTCCGTGTGGTGATCGCCCCCAGCTTTGCCGACATCTTCTTCAACAACTGCTACAAGAACGGCCTGTTGCCCATCGTGCAGCCGGCTGAGGTGGTGGATCAGCTGTTCCGCGAATGCGAAGCCAGCGAAGGCTACCGCCTGACGGTGGATCTGCAAGCGCAGACCATCACAACCCCGTCCGGCCAGTCGTTTGCCTTTGACATCACCGAGCACCGCAAGCACTGCCTGCTGGGTGGTCTGGATGAAATCGGCCTCACCTTGCAGCACGCGGAAGAAATCAAGTCTTACGAGGCGGCCCGCCGCCAGTCCCAGCCCTGGTTGTTCCACCAGGCCTGAACAGGAGAATGACATGAGCCAGAGCGCACACGCAGAACACGTCCAGCAACAATTCGGTGCCCAGGCGGCAGCCTACCTGCACAGCCAGGTACACGCCCAGGGCGCGGAGTTTGCCCAGCTACAGCAAGCCGTGCGCGAGCACGGTGCTGCACGGGTGCTGGACCTGGGCTGCGGTGCCGGCCATGTCAGCTTCCAGGTGGCCGAACATGCTGCCAGCGTAGTGGCCTACGACTTGTCCGCCAGCATGCTGCAAGTAGTGGCAGACGAGGCGGCATCCCGTGGCCTGGGCACGCTCACCACCCGGCAAGGCGCGGCCGAACAACTCCCGTTTGCCGATGGTGAGTTCGACTTCGTGTTCAGCCGCTACTCCGCCCACCACTGGGGTGATCTGGGCCTCGCGCTGCGCGAGGCGCGCCGGGTACTCAAACCCGGTGGCAAGCTTGCCTTCATCGACGTGATGTCGCCCGGCCAGCCGCTGCTGGATACCTATCTGCAAGCAGTGGAAGTGCTGCGCGATACCAGCCATGTCCACAACTACGCCATGGCCGAATGGCTGGCTGCGTTAAGCGGTGCCGGCTGGCAAGTACAGCAGGTGACGCGGCAAAAGCTGCGGCTGGAATTTGGCGTGTGGGTGGAGCGCATGCGCACACCGCAAACCCTGCGCGAGGCCATTCGCCTGTTGCAGCAGTCGGTGGGGCAGGAAGTGCGCGACTACTACGCCATCGAGGCCGATGGCAGCTTTACCGTCGACGTGATTGTGCTGTGGGCGGCGTGAAGATTTCAAAATACTCAGTAATCAGAGACAGCAAAGGATAAATCATGAAAATCGCCGTATTGCCGGGTGACGGCATTGGTCCGGAAATCATTGCCCAGGCACGTCGCGTGCTGGATGTACTGCGTCAGGACGGCCTGCCGATCGAGCTGGAAGAAGCCCCGCTGGGCGGTGCCGGCTACGACGCCTATGGCGTGCCGTATCCGGAATTCACCCAGAAGCTGTGCCGTGCAGCCGACGCCGTATTGCTGGGCGCGGTAGGCGGCCCGCAATACGACACCCTGGATCGCCCGCTGCGTCCCGAGCGCGGTCTGCTGGCCATCCGCAAGGACCTGAACCTGTTTGCCAACCTGCGTCCGGCCATCCTGTACCCGGAACTGGCCAATGCCTCCACCCTGAAGCCGGAAGTAGTGTCGGGTCTGGACATCATGATCGTGCGCGAACTTACCGGTGACATCTACTTCGGTCAGCCGCGTGGCATGGGTGTGAACGAGCAGGGCGAACGCGAAGCCTTCAACACCATGCGCTACAGCGAAAGCGAAGTGCGCCGCATCGCTCACGTTGCCTTTGGCATTGCCATGAAGCGCAACAAGAAACTGTGTTCGGTGGACAAGGCCAATGTGCTGGAAACCACCGAGTTCTGGAAAGAAATCATGATCGACGTGGCGCGCGAATACCCGCAGGTAGAGCTGAGCCACATGTATGTGGACAACGCCGCCATGCAGCTGGTGCGCAACCCCAAGCAGTTCGACGTGATGGTGACCGGCAACATCTTTGGCGACATCCTGTCCGACGAAGCCTCCATGCTCACCGGCTCCATCGGCATGCTGCCGTCGGCCTCGCTGGACCAGAACAACAAGGGTCTGTACGAGCCTTCGCATGGTTCCGCCCCGGACATCGCCGGCAAGAACCTGGCCAACCCGCTGGCCACCATCCTGTCTGCCGCCATGATGCTGCGCTACACCTTTGCCCAGGAAGAAGCAGCCCAGCGCGTGGAAAATGCGGTCAAGAAAGTATTGGCCCAAGGCTACCGTACCGGTGACATCTATGAGGAAGGCTGCCAGAAAGTCAGTTGCTCCGGCATGGGTGACGCAGTGGTGGCAGCGCTGTAAAAAAAACTTCACCCTGATAGGGTTGACCCCATTGCCACCTGCGCTATCGCGCTGCACAATGGGGTAATAAAAATACTTGGCCCGCTGGCGCTTGCGTTAACGGGCCAATCGCAACTTTAGAGACAGATCCCAGGAGAAACCCGTGAAAGTAGGCTTTGTAGGCTGGCGTGGCATGGTTGGTTCCGTGCTGATGCAACGTATGCGTGAAGAGAACGATTTCGCTGTCATCAACGAACCGGTGTTCTTCACCACTTCCAATGTCGGCGGCAAAGGCCCGGACATCGGCCGTGATGTACCGGCGCTGAAAGACGCCAAGAACATCGACGAACTGAAGGCAATGGACGCCATTGTCACCTGTCAGGGCGGCGATTACACCAGCGACATCTATCCGAAACTGCGTGCCGCCGGCTGGACTGGCTACTGGATCGACGCCGCTTCCACCCTGCGCATGGCTGACGATGCCGTCATCGTGCTGGACCCGGTCAACCGCAATGTGATCGACAGCGCACTGGCCAAGGGCGTGAAGGATTACATCGGCGGCAACTGTACCAACTCCATCATGCTGATGGGCATGGGCGGTCTGTTCCGTGAAGGTCTGGTGGAGTGGGTTTCCTCCATGACCTACCAGGCTGCTTCCGGTGGTGGCGCCAACCACATGCGCGAACTGATCAAGGGCATGGGCGTGGTACACGCTGCCGTGGCTGACGAACTGGCTACCCCGTCGTCCGCCATTCTGGAAATCGACCGCAAGGTGGCTGCTGCCATCCGCGAAGATGTGCCGACCGAATTCTTCGGGGCCCCGCTGGCCGGTGGTCTGATCCCCTGGATCGACAAGCAGCTGGACAACGGCCAGTCCAAGGAAGAATGGAAGGGTCAGGCTGAGGTCAACAAGATTCTGGGTACCGACGCCACCATTCCGGTTGACGGCCTGTGCGTACGTATCGGTGCCATGCGCTGCCATAGCCTGGCACTGACCGTGAAGCTGAAGAAAGACCTGCCGCTGGAAGAGATCGAAGCCATCATCAAGTCTGGCAACGACTGGGTGAAATGGGTGCCGAACGACCGCGAAATCAGCGTCAAGGAACTGACCCCGGCCGCCATCACCGGTGGCCTGGAAGTGGGCGTCGGCCGTGTACGCAAACTGAACATGGGTGGTGAGTACCTGTCCGCTTTCGTGATTGGTGACCAGCTGCTGTGGGGTGCGGCCGAACCGCTGCGCCGCATGTTGCGTATCCTCATCGAACGCTGATTCGGGTTAAAATAGTCGCAACGCTTTTTTTCAGACGGTAATCTGCCGTTGTCGACTACACTGCAAAGGGCGCTTCATGCGCCCTTTGCTATTGGCTGAGGTAATATCAGCCTTTTCAGGAATGTAAGGATTTATTCGGATGATGCAGCTTGCTGTAGTAGGTGCCGCTGGCCTGGTTGGCCAATCTGTTCTCGAACTGCTGGCCGAACGCCAGTTCCCGGCAGAGCGTGTGTTTGCCGTTGATGGCCTGGAACATGAGGCGTCTACCGTTGCTTATGGCAATCTGGAACTGGACATCCGCCAGCTTGATGAATTCGGTTTCGAGAATGTGGCGCTGGCCATTTTTGTCGCCGGCAGCGCTGTTGCGCGCGAGTATGTCCCGCAAGCCCGCGCCGCAGGCGTGACCGTGATTGATTTCAGCGATGCCTACCGGCTGGATGCGGAAGTGCCGCTGGTGGTGCCCTCGGTCAATGGCAGCCAGCTGGAAGGGCTGGAGGCCGGCGCGCTGGTGGCTGCGCCCAATTGCACCGTCACCCCGCTGGCCATGGCGCTGCAACCCTTGCTGCCATTGCAGCCGCGTCGTCTGACTGTTTCCACCTATCAGTCGGTATCCGGCGCAGGGCAGAAGGCGCTGGAAGAACTGGCCGAGCAAACCACCGCGCTGTTTTCACAGCGGGATTCCGAAAATACCGTTTTTGCCAAGCGCATTGCTTTTAATGTGTTGCCGCAGATTGGCGATGTCGATGCCGATGGTCATTCGGATGAAGAACGCTCATTGAGTGCCGAATTGCGCCGTCTGCTGCAGCAACCCGAACTGCAAGTGGAGGCCAGTTGTATTCGCGTGCCGGTATTCTTTGGCCATGCCTGGTCGGTAAACCTGGAAGTGGCGGGTGATATTGATCTGGCCCAGGTACGTAATCGTTTGCTGGCAGCCGGCTTGCAATTGATTTCGGCAGATCAGCACGGCGGTTACATTACCCCGATGGAAGCAACCGGTAATGATGGCGTCTGGATTAGCCGTTTGCGCCAAACCGGAAATTCCATCAGTTTCTGGCTGGCTGCCGACAATGTCCGGGTGGGGGCCGCACTCAACTGTGTTCTGCTGGCCGAGTCCTTGTATAAAGCAGGACTGTTTGAATAAATGTAAAGCCCCGGGTTATCCGGGGTTTTCTTGTTATGTTATCTAGCTAAAAGCTTGGCTAGGGCCTAATATGGCACTAGTTGCCAGTTTTGTGCCTGTGCGGGTAGAGCAGGCGATATAAAATCAAGATAAATGAGTGCCGGAAGGTAGACTGTGAATAATCAGGCAAAATTCAAGCTGAGCGTACTGGCAGTAGCCATGGTGTGTTCGGCAAATGTATGGGCCGGTCTTGGCAGGATCAATGTGCGATCCTACCTCGGGGAGACCTTTCACGCAGATATCGAGTTGACCGGCGTGCGCGCAAGCGAGCTGGAAACGGCCCGTATCGGGCTGGCCAGTCCGGATACGTTCAGGGACTTGAATGTCGATTACAGCGGCAGCATGTCGGCACTGCGCTTTCATGTTGTCCCTTCTGCACGTGGTGCAGTCATCCGGGTAAGCTCTGCCACACCCATCAACGACCCTTACCTGCGTTTTGTGGTAGAAGCCAAGACCAGTTCTGGCCGTTCGGTCCGCGAATACACGGTGCTGCTGGACCCGGCCAGCTATAACGCGCCACAAGCCAAGTCCATCGTGCAGGACATGCCGCAGTATGCCGAGGACAATCTTTCCAGTCGCTATGCCGGCAAACAGGCCAAGGCTGCACATGCCGCTGCCGCCACCCCCGGTGTGGTACAAACCCGCTCCGGCTCCACCCTGCGTGGCATGGCCGCACGCATCAAGCCGGCTGGCGCCACGACTGAACAAACCATGGCGGCCCTGGTACAAGCCAATCCGCATGCGTTCAATGATGGCAATCCCAACAAGCTGAAGGCCGGTGTCACCATGAAGGTGCCCGCTGCCGGCAAGATCAAGGCGCTGAGCGCCGAGCAAGTCAATGGCATCCTGCATGCGGATGGCACTGCTGCACCTGCGGCTGCTCCGGCTGCCGCGCCTGCTGCAGCAGTGGCCAAAGCGCCGGCTGCAGCCAAGGGCAAGAATGGTGATGTACTGAAACTGGTGCCTGCCGAGGCTGCCGGTGCACAGCCTGATGGCAAGCTGTCGGTATTGGAACAACAGGTTTCTGCGCGCGAACAGTCGCTGAAAGATGCAGAAGCGCGCATTGCTGCCCTGGAACAACAACTCAAGTCGCTGCAAAGCGGTAAGCCCATGGCATCGCAAGCTGCTGCTGCGGTACCGGCTGCATCCGCTCCCGTCGTCGATGCAACTGCAAGCACGCCGGCTGTTGCCCCGGCACCGGTTGCTGCGCCGGCCCCCAAACCGGTGGTTGCACCCAAGCCGGTAGCGCCGCCCCCACCGCCGCCGGAGCGTTCCTGGCTGGATGGCCTGATTGACAACCTGCCGTTGATTGGCGGCGGGGTTGCCGGTGTCGGTCTGCTGGGCGCTCTGGGAGTGCTGATCTCCCGTCGCCGCAAGGCTGCATCCGGTTCCTCCCTGCAGCTTTCCACCCAGGCCAGCAATGCCGTGCTGGGCCGTTCTGCTGTGGGTAGTGGACCCAGCTCGGTCAGTGGCGGTCATTCTTTCATGACCAATTTTACCCAGTCGTCCGGTGCGATTGATGCGGCCGAAGTGGACCCGGTAGCCGAAGCCGAAGTGTATATGGCTTATGGCCGTGATGCGCAGGCTGAGGAAATCCTGAAGGATGCGCTGGCCAAGGATCCGTCCCGTCAGGAAGTGCGGCAAAAACTGCTGGAACTGTATGCTGCCCGTCCTGATACCGCCAACTTCGAGAAGCTGGCACGGGAATTCCACGCCAGCACCGACGGCAAGGGCCAGGCCTGGGCCAAGGTTGCGGCCATGGGGCTGGGTATCGACCCGACCAATGCGCTGTATCAACTGGCCGCTGATGAGCTGCCTGCCGAAACCCCCGCACCTGCCAGTGATGGATTGATTGATCTGGATCAGGAATTGTTTGGCGCTGCCGAGCCTGTTGCAGCCAGCCCGGCACCCGAGCCGCTTGCTGCCCCGCAAGGTGTGGAAGATCCTTTGCGTGCTGCACTGTTTGAAGAAGAAACAGTAGCGGAAAAACCAGCCGAAGTTTCCAATATGCTGGATTTCGATCTGGACGCCGAGCTGGCAGCACCGGCACCTGCAGCGGCCGAAAAGCCGGCAGCGGAACCGGAAGCCGAGACCAATCTGCTCGATTTTGATTTCAATCTGGATAGCGTGGCTAGCGAGCCAGTAGCCAGCAAGGCTGCGCCGCAGCCGGCTGCGGCTCCGGCAGCCTCGCCTGCCAGCGATGGATTTGAATCCTTGTATGAGGACATGGTAGCGGCCACGCCTGCACCGGCAGCACCAGCACCAGTGGTGGAGCCTGCTCCAGCCGCTGATGGCATGCTGCTGGATGATCCGTTGTCCACCAAGCTTGATCTGGCCAAGGTATATCTGGACATGGGCGACCGCGATGGTGCCCGTGAGGTACTGCAGGACCTGGTTGGTGAGGCGCAAGGAAGCCTGAAAGAGGAAGCCGAGGCTTTGCTGGCCAAGATCAGTGCATGATGTCTGCAGTGTACTGACTGGTTAGTTTGTGTAGCGGGCGGTGCCATGGTGCCGCCCGGCACTTTCCGTTTGCCTGATGCAAGCGCACGTTTAAGCCGGGTAGTTCATTCGTAATAAAACCTGCCAGAGCAGGAATCAGGGAAGTCCGCATCATGGCTTCAACATATCGCATGACCTTGCTGGCCCTGTTGCTGGCCGGTATGGGTGCCGCAGGATCGGCGCTGGCAGGGTTGGGGCCCATTCACGTCCTGTCTTCCGAAGGCCAGCCCTTCGAGGCAGAAATCCCGGTGATGGACGAAGATCCGCAAGGGAATGTGCTGGTGGGCCTGGCTGATCGCAACAAATATCCCTTGGTTTCTACCTATAGCCAGTCGGCACCGGTGCTGAAGTTCTCGGCCATTCGCAAGCCTGACGGCAGTATTCAGAAGATTCTGGTCAAGGGGCCCAGCCATTTCGATGAGCCCTTGTTGCGCTTTGCGGTGGAAATGAGCTGGCCGGCCGGTCGTCTGGTGCGTGAGTTTGAAGTGGACTATCTGCGCGATGGTCCGCCGCGCAAGGACAAGCAGCCGGCTCACGACGATACCGTCAAGAAGTCGGTGGTGGCACCGGACCAGATGCCGCGGCTGGGCAGCCTGGGCCTGGGGCAACTGAAAGTGAACTCCAAACTGGGCGAACCACTGGTGGCCGAGCTGGAGTTGTTTGGCACTGCTGCAAGGCAAACCGACAATATCCATGTGGCGCTCACCGCCGACAGCTTGCAAGGCAGCCCCAGTGCCGAGCAGAGCCAGCTGATTGCCTCCATCTCGCACCAGCTGACCCGCGTGGCTGACAAGTCGGTATTGCAGCTGCGCAGTACCCGTCCGCTGAATGAGCCTGTACTTGCCTTCCGGCTGGACGTAGGGGCTGCCAATGTACATGCCCAGAAGCGCTATACCCTGTTGCTCGATCCCAATGGCTACACGGTAGAAGAACATGCCGTCACGCCTGGGCCGGACAGCAAGCTTGCCGCCACTCAGGTACAACCCTTGAAGGTTTATCGTGTGCGCCATGGCGATACCCTGTCGCGCATTGCCTCCCGCATGAAAGGTGGCGGTTCGGCCGTTGAAACGGCAGGGCGTTTGTACGAGGGGAATCCCGATGCCTTCATCGGCGGTGATGTCAATCGCCTGCGTGCCGGTACCGCGTTGAAATATCCGGCGGCATGGCATCTGGCAGCAGCACCGGCCAGTCATCCGCTAAAGCAGGCCGAGGGGGAAGAAAAGCCTCTTGGCAAGCCGGTGGCGGCGGCTGCGCCAGCGGCACCGGTGGCCACGTCCGCAGTCACGCCGCATGAGGCTCCGGCCAAGCCGGTTGTGCCGCCCGATGCGGTAAGTCTCAAGCCCATGGTGAAAGTACCGGCAGCAACGGCCAAGCCAGCTGCATCGGCCTCCGCAGCATCGGCACCACAGGTTTCCGCCATCAAGGGCGTCAGTCCGGGTGCTGCAATCAATGAGCAGGAGGCACGGCTGAAAAATATCCTGCAACGTCAGGATCAGGTCTTGCAGCAGGCACAACAAAAAGCGCAGGAACTGGAACAAAAGATCCGCATCATGCAACTGGCCAAGGCTGCAGAGGCCAGTGCTGCAGCCATTGCAGCCCAGAACAAACCGGTTGCCAGTCAGGCAATGGCCGAGCCTGCGGTCAGTCATGCAAGCGCATCTGCGCCGCAAGCCGTAGCGCAGCCCGTAGTCGCTTCGGCGCCGCATGCCGAAGCCAGCAAGGCAGCCACGCCAGCCAAGCCTGTCGTCAGCAAGGCGCCTGAGGCGGAAAAACCAGCCAGCTTCCTGGTGGATGATGTGCTGGCAGTCTTGCATGACAACACCGCCGCCCTGGCGGGTGGTGCAGCGGTAATCGGTTTGTCCGGCCTGTTGCTGGCCCAGCGCAGACGCCGCAACAAACAGGAAGCCGAGCAGCCGCCTGCCGAGCCCTTGCCCGCAGCGGATAATCCTTCGATGTTGACCATGGGTCCCTTGACCACACTGATGAGTGGCATCAAGCGCGGCGAGGGTATCGATCTGGCTTCGGTCGACCTGATTGCCGAAGCCGAGGTGTATCTGGCTTATGGTCGGCTGGATCAGGCGCTGGACATTTTGCGCGAAGGTCTGGTGCGTGAACCCATGCGGCAGGATTTGCGTTACAAACTGCTGGAAGTGTTGGCCATGATGCCGGACAAGGATGGTTTCATTGCCGAGGCCACCACGGCGCGCGGCATCTTTGGCAAGGACAGCACGCTGTGGATGCGGGTGTGTGAGCTGGGCCGTACCCTGGCACCGGAGCACCCCTTGTTCGATATGCAGCCAGTGGCGGTGGCCAGCCCGATAGACCTGCAACCGGTCAGACTGACGCCTGCCACTGAGCACACCGCGGCGACTGCCGTGGCCGCGGAAGGCGGGATTGATCTGGCTACCGAACTGGGAGCCGTGGAACCGCCGCCAGAGCCGGCACTGGATACGGAGTTCCTGCAAAAACCACCGGCAGGCCCGGCACCATTACCACCTGCCGCCGAGCATAATGACCCGCTGAGCGGACTGGATGCCTTTGCTTCCTTGGGTGAGCAGGAGCTGGAAAATGCGGTAAAGCAGGCACCGGAACCCATGCTGGACATGGATTTCCTGTCCGAGCTCCTCGCGTCGCCAGCACCGGAGGCCCCGGTCAGCAAACCGGTACCGCAGGCAGCAGCGCCAACACCGCAGTCTGAAGCCAATGACAAGATGGAGCTGGCCAAGCTGTATCTGGAAATGGGCGACAAGGAAACTGCCGAAGCGCTGATGAAGGAAGCCGGGCAGACTGTCTAGCTTCCGGGGGACGCAACAGATACGGGGATGCAACAGCATCCCCGTTTTTCATGGCCCGCCCGGCAACGCCGCCTTGCCGGCTTCTTGCATGTCAACATGGCGTAAACCCTGCCGGATAGGGTAGAGTTGATGCTTTGAATACTTGCAGCCTGGGTTAGCTACCCGGACTGTGCGATGTTTGCTAGTGAAGGTGTGGGCATGAGAATAGCGCTCGGCATCGAGTATGACGGTCGGGCATTCTCCGGTTGGCAGACTCAGCCGCATGGCAATACCGTTCAGGACAAACTGAACCAGGCCATCAGCCGGATTGCCGGTCATGAAATTACAACGCTGGCCGCTGGCCGTACCGATGCCGGTGTGCATGCCGCCATGCAGGTGGTGCATTTCGATACGCAGACGGTACGTCCGCTGACGGCATGGGTGCGTGGCGTGAATGCGCTGCTGCCGCACGAAGTGGCGGTAGTATGGGCGCGTGAGGTGTCTGACGACTTTCACGCCCGTTTCTCCGCTTTTTCGCGTTCCTACAGCTATTTCCTGCTGACTCATCCGGTACGCCCCTGTCTGCTGGCTGGCAAGGTGGGCTGGTATCACCAGCCACTGGATGTGGATGCCATGCGTCGTGCTGCACAGTGCTTGCTGGGACAGCATGACTTTTCCAGCTTCCGTGCTGCCGAATGTCAGGCCAAGAGCCCGGTGAAGAACTTGCAGCAGCTGGATGTCAGCGAGCAGGGCGGTTTGATCCGCTTTGACCTGATGGCCGATGCCTTCCTGCATCACATGGTGCGCAATATCGTTGGCGCGCTGCTGTATGTGGGCAAGGGCAGCCTGGATGAGGCCGACTTGCAAGCGCTGCTGGCGGCACGGGACCGTACCCGGGCACCGCCCACCTTCATGCCGGACGGTTTGTACCTGACCGGTGTGGGTTATCCCGCGCAGTTTGCCCTGCCGACGCTGGCTGAACCGGCGCGCCTGGCCTTGTGGAGATGAAGTGACAGTCAGAATCAAGATTTGCGGTATTACCCGCCCGCAAGATGGTGTCGAAGCCGCCCGCCTGGGTGCCGATGCCATCGGCCTGGTGTTTTATCCGAAAAGCCCGCGCAATGTCAGCATCGCCCAGGCGCAGGCGGTAATTGCCGCCCTGCCGCCCTTTGTCAGCGTGGTGGCCTTGTTCGTCAACCCGGAACGCAGCTGGGTGGAAGAAGTGCTGGGCGCCTGCAGCATCGACATCCTGCAGTTTCATGGTGAAGAAAGTGCTGAGTTCTGTCGTTCTTTCCAGCGGCCTTATCTCAAGGCAGTACGGGTAAAGCCAGGCCTCGACCTGAGCGCCGCGGCAGCCCAATACCCGGATGCGCGCGGACTACTCACCGACGCCTTTGTCGAAGGCGCACATGGTGGCACCGGTACCACGTTTGACTGGACCTTGCTGCCGGACAATCTGCCCCTGCCGTTGATTTTGTCCGGCGGGCTGGATGACAACAATATCGGACAAGCCGTGGCCGCAGTGCGGCCGGCGGCGGTGGATGTTTCCAGCGGAGTGGAAGCAGCCAAGGGAATCAAAGATGCTGCCAGAATGGCAGCGTTCATATCAGGAGCAAGGCATGGAGCGGTATGATCTTCCGGATGCAAAAGGCCATTTCGGCCCGTATGGTGGCGTCTATGTTGCCGAAACCTTGATGGCGGCACTGGACGAGCTCAAGAACGAATACGAGCGCGTCAAGGCCGACCCCACCTTCTGGGAAGAGTTTCGCCAGGAGCTGAAACACTATGTGGGCCGTCCCAGCCCCATCTACCACGCCAAACGCTGGTCGGAACAACTGGGCGGTGCGCAGATTTTCTTCAAGCGTGAAGACCTCAACCACACCGGCGCACACAAGATCAGCAATGCCATCGGTCAGGCCCTGCTGGCACGCCGCATGGGCAAGAAGCGCGTGATTGCCGAAACCGGTGCCGGCCAGCATGGCGTAGCCACCGCTACCGTGGCTGCACGTTATGGCATGGAATGCTTTGTCTACATGGGCTCGGAAGATATCAAGCGCCAGTCGCCCAATGTCTTCCGCATGAAGCTGCTCGGTGCCACCGTGGTGCCGGTGGAGTCCGGTTCCAAAACCCTGAAGGACGCATTGAACGAAGCCATGCGCGACTGGGTGACCAATGTCGACAGCACCTTCTACATTCTGGGGACCGCAGCCGGCCCGCATCCTTACCCGATGATGGTGCGTGACTTCCTGTCGGTGATCGGCGAAGAATCCAAAGAACAGATGCCGGAGTTGACCGGTCGTCAGCCCGACGTGGTGGTCGCTTGCGTGGGTGGCGGCTCCAACGCCATCGGCATGTTCTACCCCTACATCAATGTGGACGGTGTGCGCATGGTGGGCGTGGAAGCCGGTGGTCACGGCATTGACAGCGGCATGCATGCCGCCCCCTTGTCCGGCGGTGCCGGCGTGGGCGTGCTGCACGGTGCCAAGAGCTATCTGATGCAGGATGCCAACGGCCAGGTGGTGGAAACCCATTCGGTATCGGCCGGTCTGGATTACCCCGGTGTCGGTCCTGAGCACAGCTATCTCAAGGACATCGGCCGCGCCGAATACGTTGCCATCGACGACAAGGAAGCCCTGGCTGCCTTCCATGACTGCTGCCATCTGGAAGGCATCATTCCGGCGCTGGAGTCCAGCCATGCGCTGGCCTGGGCTGCCAAGGTTGCGCCCACCATGGGCAAGGACAAGGTGATTCTGGTCAACCTGTCCGGCCGTGGCGACAAGGACATCAATACCGTGGCCGGCCTGGCCGGTATCACGCTGTAACAAGGCGAAGGAAGGCTTATGTCACGTATTGCTGCATGTTTTGCTGCCCTGCAGGGCAAGAAGGCGCTGATTCCCTTCATTACCGCCGGTGATCCGCATCCGTCCCGCACCGTCGAACTGATGCACGGTCTGGTGGATGGTGGTGCCGACATCATCGAACTGGGCGTGCCGTTTTCCGACCCGATGGCTGACGGCCCGGTGATTCAGCGCGCATCGGAACGCGCACTGGTGCACAAGGTGGGCCTGCGCGATGTGCTGGCCATGGTGGCGGAATTCCGCAAAACCAACACCACCACGCCAGTCGTACTGATGGGTTATCTCAACCCGGTATTCGTCATGGGCTATGCTGCGTTTGCCGCAGCGGCACGTGAAGCAGGGGTGGATGGTGTGCTGACCGTGGATTGCCCGCCGGAAGAAGCGGCAGATCTGTCTGCCGCGCTGATCGCGGCAGACCTCGACCCGGTATTCCTGATTGCCCCTACCACGCCAGAGGCACGGGTGCGCGAAATCGCCCGTCACGCACGTGGTTATGTCTATTATGTGTCGCTCAAAGGCGTCACCGGTGCAGGAAATCTGGACATTGACGATGTAGCGCGTAAAATTGCCGCCCTTAGAGCACATATTCAGGTTCCCATCGGCGTTGGCTTCGGCATTCGCGATGCCGCCACAGCCAAGGCCATCTCCGTGACGGCCGATGCCGTGGTGGTGGGGAGCAGACTGGTGCAGGAAATCGAGGCGGCTACAGAACAAACTGCCAAAGAGCGGTTGACCGGTCTGGTAGCGGAATTGAAAGCTGCCATTCTTTAAGGAACACGCAAACGGGGTGACATCACCCCGTTTTACTGACAACCCGGCTGGTCTGGCCGGGTTGTGTTGAGCAAGGAGTCAGCATGAGCTGGTTGAACAAGCTCCTGCCGCCGAAGATCAAGCGCGATTCTCGCGCTGACAAGCCTTCAGCGGTACCGGAGGGGCTGTGGAGCAAGTGCCCGGCATGTGAAGCCGTACTGTATTACACCGACCTGGAGAGCAATCTGCAGGTTTGTCCGAAATGTAATCATCACCATCCGCTGAATGCCCGTCAGCGGCTGGACATGCTGCTGGATGACGAAGGCCGCCGTGAAATCGGTGCCGAAGTCAAACCGGTGGACATTCTGAAGTTCAAGGATGGCAAACGCTATCCAGATCGCCTGGCAGCCGCGCAAAACAGTACCGGCGAAGACGATGCGCTGGTGGTGATGCAAGGCAGCATCCACTCCATGCCGGCCGTGGTGGCAGCCTTTGAGTTCCGCTTTATTGGCGGTTCCATGGGTTCGGTGGTGGGTGAGCGCTTCGTGCGTGGCGTACAAGCCGCTATCGAAGCCAAGGCCCCGTTCATCTGCGTGGCGGCATCTGGCGGTGCGCGCATGCAGGAAGGCCTGAACTCACTGATGCAGATGGCCAAGACCAGTGCCGCGCTGCAACTGCTGACCGATGACCAGCTGCCTTTCATTTCGGTGCTGACCGATCCCACCATGGGTGGTGTGTCCGCCTCCTTTGCCTTCCTGGGCGATGTGGTGATTGGCGAGCCGGGCGCGCTGATCGGCTTTGCCGGCCCGCGCGTGATCGAACAGACCGTGCGTGAAACCCTGCCGGAAGGCTTCCAGCGTTCCGAATTCCTGCTGGAAAAGGGTGCCATCGACATGATCGTTGATCGTCGCGAACTCAAGCGCAAGATTGCCGAACTGGTGGCCATGCTGCAAAAGCAGCCTGCTGTCGCCTGATTTCCGGCCAGCAAGCCACAAGCCGCTTCCATTGGGAGCGGCTTTTTTCATGCCTGCTGCTTGTGCTAGGCTGGAGCCCAACTCCGGCATGACCATGCCTGTTCCCCTTATCAGAAAGCCTCGCCGTGCTTACCGCCGCCCAGTTGACCAGCTTGCAGGACATCCTGCCTGCCGATCGTATTCACCTTGATGCAGAAACGTGTGCGCGCTATGGCCAGGACTGGACGCGCTACACCACGCCGCAGGCGGCTGCCATCGTGTTTCCGGTGAGTATCGACGAAGTGCAGGCCGTGGTGCGCTGGGCCAATGCGCAGGGAGTGGGTATTGTCCCCTCTGGCGGCCGTACCGGCCTGTCTGGCGGTGCGGTTGCCGTGCAGGGCGAGGTAGTGGTGTCACTGGAGCGCATGAGCCGGATGGACGGTTTTGACCCGCTGGCGCGCACCGTGCGCTGCCAGGCCGGGGTAGTCACTGCCGCCTTGCAGCAGTTTGCCGCCGACCACGGTCTTTATTATCCGGTGGACTTTGCTTCCAGTGGTTCCAGCCAGATTGGCGGCAATATCGCGACCAATGCAGTCGGTATCCGGGTGGTGCGCTATGGCATGACCCGTGACTGGGTGGCTGGCCTTACCGTGGTGACCGGTAGCGGCGACGTGCTGGAGTGCAATCTGGGCCTTGCCAAGAACAATACCGGCTACGACTTCCGCCATCTGTTTGTCGGGTCGGAAGGCACGCTGGGGCTGGTGGTGGCTGCCACCATGCGCCTGACCGACCCGCCGCCGTCCTCCACGGTGCTGTTGCTGGCCTTGCCCGGGCTGGCGGACATCATGGCGGTGTTTCACGCCTTTCGCAGCGCACTCACGCTGCAGGCTTTCGAATTCTTTTCTGATCTGGCGCTGACCCACGTGCTGGCTGCCGAGCAGGCATCAGCGCCGCTGGCAGAGCGACAGCCTTTCTATGTGTTGCTGGAGCTGGAAACGCCTATCCAGTCGCAGGAAGAAGCTGTCTTGCAGGTATTTTCTGCTTGCCTGGAGCAGGGCTGGGTGTGTGATGGCCTCATTGCCCAGTCACAGCAGCAGGCCAGGGCCTTGTGGCGCTTGCGGGAGGGCATCAGCGCCGCCATCACGCCTTATACGCCGTACAAGAATGACATCTCGGTGGTACTGAGCCAGCTGCCGGGGTTCGTGGCGCGTTTGCAAGGCGTGCTGGCCCGCGAGTATCCGGACTTCGAGGTGTTGTGGTACGGCCATATCGGCGATGGCAACCTGCACATCAATGTGCTGAAACCGGCCAGTTGGGCGCTGGCGGATTTCCGCCATGCCTGTGAGCAGGTCAATGAGCAGGTGTTTGCGCTGGTGGCGGAGTTTGCCGGCAGTATGTCGGCCGAGCATGGCGTGGGCTTGCTCAAGCGCGATTATCTGGGCGTAACACGTTCGGTAGAGGAGATTGCCCTAATGCGTGGGGTAAAGGCGGTTTTTGATCCGAACGGCATCATGAATCCTGGCAAGCTGTTGCAGCAGGCTGGCCCGGATGCATGAGCTGGCAGTGAAGTTGATGTGGAAAAGATCTGGCAATGAAGTCTTTATGCTTATGGAATTTTAATTATAATTAATGCAATTAAATTGCTCATATATATTATATATAATTAATTAAAAACAATGACTTAGCAGAATTTTTCAATATCCTGGCTTGCCTTGTTTGCAGGCTCGTCTAATTAGGCATTGAATCTTGCTGATCTGCCTTTTTTCTAGGCAGCGCCAGCAAGTGGCTCACGATAAAAGACTTTTTTTATTTGTTCAGTACTTATCCACAGAGTTATCCGCTGATTGCTGTGGATAATTGCAGCCAGCTGCAAGGTTGTGGCCGTGGTGGCGTGGCCACAACCCTTGGCAGTCAATGGTTTCAGTCGGCCTGGGCGCTGCTCTCCAGCGCTTCCAGCTCTTCTTGCAACAGCATCCAGTCTTCCTCCACCTGCGCCAGTTCGCTGCTGACCACGCCCAGTCGCTTGACGGCTTCGGCCAGCTTGCCCTTGTTGGCATCGCTATAGGCGTCTTCACCAGACATGAAGGCATCCAGCTGGTTTTTCTCGCCGCTCAGTTGCTCCAGCTGCTTTTCAAGTTTGGCCAGTTTGCTCAGCAGGGGCTTTTTCAACTGGGCCAGTTTCTGGCGGGCTTCGGCTTCCTGGCGCTTCTGCTCCTTGCGGTTGACCGCCTGGGCGTCGCCACTGGATGGCTTGTTGCCTTCGGCCAGCTGGGCCAGACGCCACTGACGGTAGTCTTCCAGATCGCCATCAAACGGCTTGACCGTGCCGTCGCTTACCAGCCAGAACAGGTCGGTAGTGGATTCCAGCAGACTGCGGTCGTGCGATACCACAATCAGCGCGCCGGAGAAATCCTGCAAGGCCAGTGTCAGCGCATGGCGCATTTCCAGGTCCAGGTGGTTGGTGGGTTCGTCCAGCAGCAAGAGATTGGGCTTTTGCCAGACGATCATCGCCAGTGCCAGACGGGCTTTTTCGCCACCGGACATCGGGCCGACCAGATCGGTGGCGCTGTCGCCGCGGAAGTTGAAACCGCCCAGAAAGCTGCGCAGTTCCAGCTCGCGCACTGTGGGGGCCAGCCGCTGCATGTGCTGCAACGGCGATTCGTCTTCGCGCAGGGTTTCCAGCTGATGCTGGGCGAAATAGCCAATCTTCAGTGTTTGCGCCTTGATCACCTCGCCGGCCTGTTGTGGCAGGTCGCCCGCCAGCAGTTTCACCAGCGTGGATTTACCGGCACCGTTCACCCCCAAGAGGCCGATGCGGCTGCCGGCTTCCACTGACAGCGACAGCCCACGCAGGATGGTGGTGCTGCCATAGCCGATATCCACCTTGTCCAGCCGCAGCAGCGGGTTGGGCAGGTTGTCCGGGCTGTCGAAGTGAAAATCAAATGGCGAGGCGACGTGGGCCGGGGCAATGCGCTCCAGCTTTTCCAGCGCCTTCACCCGGCTTTGTGCCTGCCTTGCCTTACTGGCCTTGGCCTTGAAGCGGGTGATGAAGGATTCCAGATGGGCGATCTGGCGTTGCTGCTTGTCATATTCGCCCTGCTGACGCGCCAGTTTTTCCGCCCGCATGGTTTCAAACTGGCTGTAATTGCCGGTGTAGAGCGTCAGGGTCTGGTTGGCCACTTCGGCAATATGGCTGCAAATGCTGTCCAGGAAGTCGCGGTCGTGCGAGATGATCAGCAAGGTGCCCGGATAGCTTTGCAGCCAGTCTTCCAGCCACAGCACGGTTTCCAGATCCAGGTGGTTGGTGGGTTCGTCCAGCAGCAGCAGGTCGGAGCGGCACATCAGTGCCTGGGCCAGGTTCAGCCGCATGCGCCAGCCGCCGGAGAAGCTCTTCACCGGGTTGCGGTGCGCTTCCACGGCAAAGCCCAGGCCGGTCAGCAGCTTGGCGGCACGGGCCGGGGCGGAATAGGCTTCAATGCGTGCCAGTTCGCCATGCAGATGACCAATGGCACTGCCGTCATCACGCGCTTCGGCGGCGGCCAGTTCGGCCTCCAGCTGGCGCAATTCCTGATCGCCATCCAGCACATAGTCGATGGCGGCAGTGTCCAGCGCCGGGGTTTCCTGTGCCACGTGCGCCATCACCCATTGCTTGGGAATGTCGGCATCGCCGGCATCAGCATGCAATTCGCCCTTGAGCAGGGCAAACAGGCTGGACTTGCCCACGCCGTTGGCCCCGACCAGGCCGGTCTTGTAACCGGGGTTGAGGGTGAGGCTGGCGTCGATCAGCAAGTCTTTCAGCCCGCGACGCAGGCTGAGGTTTTTCAATTGGATCATGTCTGGTTTCTGTGCGGCACAGCGCGCCGTGCCGACGGGATATTAAGCAGCGGGAAGGGTGGACAGGTCCCAGCGTGGTTTGATGGAGTAGCTGCCCGGTGCGGTGGCATGGCGCAGGCGCATGGCGCCGGCAAAGGCAATCATCGCGCCGTTGTCGGTGCACAGTGCCAGTGGCGGGTAGTACACCTCCAGCTTGCGGCGGCTGGCGGCCTGATCCAGCGCGGCACGCAACTGCTTGTTGGCACCGACACCGCCAGCCACCACCAGCTTTTTCATGCCGCTCTGTTTCAGCGCCTTGAGCGATTTGCTGACCAGCACTTCGACAATGGCTTCCTGAAAGGCGCGGCAAATGTCCTTGCGGGTTTGCTCGTCAATCTGGCCGTGTTCGGCTTCAACCTGCTTGCTGAGCGTCAGCACAGCAGTTTTCAGGCCGGAGAAACTCATGTCCAGGTTGTCGCTGTGCAGCATGGGGCGCGGCAGATTGAAACGGTTCGGGTCGCCTTCCTCGGCCAGGCGTGACAGCAGCGGGCCGCCGGGGTAGGGCAGACCCAGCAGCTTTGCCGTCTTGTCGAAGGCTTCACCTGCGGCATCGTCCAGTGTTTCTCCCAGTACTTCATACTGGCCGATGCCATGTACCGCCATCAGCTGGGTGTGCCCGCCGGAAACCAGCAAGGCAATGAAAGGAAAGTCCGGATGCGGGTCAGCCAGCAGCGGCGACAGCAAATGGCCTTCCAGATGATGCACGCCGATCACCGGAATGTTCAGGCCGAAGGCCAGCGCATTGGCCACGCTGGCTCCCACCATCAGCGCACCACCAAGACCGGGGCCCTGGGTGTAGGCAATGGCATCGACATCGGCGAGGGTTTTGCCAGCGTCGGCGAGGCAGGCTTCGGTCAGCGGGATGACGCGGCGGATATGGTCGCGGCTGGCAAGTTCTGGCACCACGCCACCGTATTCGGCGTGCATTGCCATTTGTGTATGCAGTTGGTGGGCAACCAGGCCCGCCGTGAGGTCGTACAGTGCAACGCCGGTTTCGTCGCACGATGATTCGATTCCAAGTACCAGCATGATGGCTTTATAACGGGGCAATCTTTCCATTTTACCGGCTAATCTTTGTCTGCCCAAATCCGGAATGATAGTCTGTGCCAATCAGGCGCACCTGCGCGCAACAAAACAGGAAGGGACTGGTAGTGAAAGCAAGACTCAAATGGGTGGATGGCGTGTGTTTCATGGGCGAAAGCGGCAGCGGCCATGCGGTGGTGATGGACGGTGCGCCGGAAGGTGGCGGCCGGAATCTGGGCCCGCGGCCGATGGAACTGCTGTTGCTGGGTACGGCTGGCTGTACCAGTTATGACGTGATTTCCATCCTGAAAAAGTCGCGCCAGCAAGTGACCGACTGCTGGGTGGAAATGGAAGCCGAACGCGCAGATACCGAACCCAAGGTGTTCACCAGGATTCATTTCCATTTTGTGGTGACCGGGCGTGAGCTGAAGCCGGAAGTGGTGGAGCGTGCCATCAAGCTGTCGGCAGAAAAATACTGCTCGGCCTCCATCATGCTGGGCAAGACTGCTGATATCACCCATGACTTCGAGGTGCGAGAGGGCTGATGCCTGCTCCCGGCGCCCCGGTGTCCGGCTCGGTAACACAAGACCGCCGCTGCCATCAGGTAGCGGCGGCCTTGTTTTTGCCGCTGGCGGCAGTGGCGCAGACGTGGCGGCAAAACTTGCCGCCTGTCCGGGCTTGTGCCGTCCTCATGTGGAGCTCTACAAGGCTTCCAGTCAATAAAATCAGGCATCTACGGTTTTTGATCTGGCTGGCATGATTCCTGCTAATGAGAGTGCACATTCAGGGAGGCATGGTCATGTTGGACAAGATTGGCAAGGAATTCGATTTTCAGCAGCGGGCGCTCAATCTGCGCGCATACCGCCAGGAAGTCATTGCCAGCAATATTGCCAACGCTGACACCCCCAATTACAAGGCAGTGGATTTTGATTTCAAGCAGGCCTTGCAATCGGCACAGGGCAGCCAGAACAAGCTGGCCATGAATGTGACCGATGCGCGTCACTTGCCGGGTGATGCCGCCGGTGCCGCCGGCAAGCCTGCCGTGCAGTATCGCAATGCGGTACAGCAAAGCCTGGACGGTAACACCGTGGACATGGACGTGGAGCGCGCCGCTTTTGCCGATAACGCGCTGCAGTACCAGTCCACGCTGACCTTCCTGAGCAAGCGTATTTCCAGCTTGAACAGCGCCATTACCGGTGGAGGCCAGTAAGCATGTCTCTTGCCAATATTTTTGCCATTTCCGGTTCCGCGCTGACCGCCCAGTCGATGCGGCTTAACGTGGTGGCCAGCAATATCGCCAACGCGGAAAGTGCCACCAGCTCCACCGGTCAGCCTTACAAGGGCCGTCATGTGGTGTTTACGGCCTTGCCGGTCAGTGCCTCCCAGCCGCAAGTGGCGGGGGTGCGGGTGACTTCGATTGTGGAAGACCAGACGCCGCCGCGTCTGAAGTATGACCCCAGTAATCCTCTGGCGGACGAAAAGGGCTATGTGAACATGCCCAATGTCAATCCGGTCGAGGAAATGTCCGACATGATTTCCGCTTCGCGCTCGTATCAGACCAATGTGGAAATGATGAATACCGCCAAGACCTTGCTGCAGAAAACCCTGCAGCTGGGTCAGTGATGAAAGGCCCATGCGATGACCAGCTCGGTTAATTCCTCGTCCAATCCGTATGCAGTGCTGAACGGCAATTCCAGTAGCGGCACCGGCTCGACCAATGCCAATACCGATACCAGTGCCCAGGGCATTCAGGACCGCTTCCTGAAATTGCTGGTGACCCAGCTGCAGGCGCAGGATCCGATGAATCCGATGGACAACAGCCAGATCACCAGCCAGATGGCACAGATCAGCCAGGTGTCCGGCATGCAGACCCTCAACACGGCCATGCAAAGCCTGGTGCAGTCGCAGGCCGCCAACCAGTCGCTGATGGCTGCCACCATGATTGGCAAGCAGGCGCTGGTACCGGGCAATGCGCTCGACCTCACCAGCGGCAGTTCGGTGCAAGGGGCGGTCAATCTGAGTGGCGCGGCTACCGATTACACCGTCAGCATCAAGGATGCCAATGGCACGGTGGTGGATACCCTCACGGTGAAGAGCCCCAGCACTGGCCTGAATTCCTTCAATTGGGATGGCAAGGATACCAATGGCAATCAGCTGCCCACTGGCAAGTACACCTTCTCTGCCCAGGCTACCAGCGCCAGCAGCACTGCCGTCACGGCCACGCCTTATGCCAATCAGGCAGTGACTGCAGTGAGCTGGGCCAGCGGTTCGCCACAGTTGATCATGAAGGATGGCACTAGCGTTGGCCTTGCCAACGTCGCCCAGCTGTCTTAAATCCGTTCATTAGCGTAATCAGGTTTCGGGGAGTAGTACCATGGGTTTTCAACAAGGTCTGAGTGGTCTGAATTCGGCGTCCTCGCAGCTGGATACCATTGGCAATAACGTGTCCAATGCCAGCACCGTGGGTTTCAAAAGCTCGCGTACCGAATTTGGCGATCTGTTTTCCACCAGCTTTTACGGTGTGGCCAGTACCAGTGCCGGTATCGGCTCGCAGGTGAATGCAGTAACCCAGTCTTTTAGCGCCGGTAATATCACCCCGACCGGACGTAGTCTTGATCTGGCCATCAACAATAATGGCTTTTTCATCGTACGGCAGAACCCTACCTCGTCTACCGGTTCGCTGGCTTACACCCGTAACGGCCAATTCCAGGTGGACAAGGATGGTTACATCGTCAATGGCAACGATCGGCTGCAAGGCTGGATGGCCAATAATGGCGTGGTAACCCAGGGCCCGGTGACCGACCTGAAACTGCAAACCAACCTGATTTCCCCGGCAGCTACCACCAAGGTCACCATGGGTGTCAATGTGGATTCGCGGCTGACTACCCCGACAGTCACCCCGCTGGACCCCACCAATACCAAGACCTTCAACTGGTCCAATGCCGCGCAGGTATACGACAGCCTGGGTAACCAGCACAACCTGACCCTGTACTACGTCAAGGGCACGGCTACCACCAGTGGCACGCCATGGACGGTAACGGCTTATGTGGACGGCAACCCGGCTACCACGCCCAATACCTACACCATGAATTACGACACGTCGGGTAATCTGACCAACACCACGCCGTTCAGCGTTACCTTCAGCCCCACCCCGGTGAACGGTTCGTCTTCGCCAGTTACCCTGAGCATTGACTACACAGGCTCCACCCAGGTGGCCCAGGCTTCCGGTACGCCGACCGAAACCGTGGATGGCTATGCGCCAGGTACCCTGAGCAGCATGAACATCGACACCCACGGCAATATCATGGCCAGCTTCTCCAATGGTCAGAACAAGATCATCGGGCAGGTGGCACTGGCTACCTTCACCAACTCGCAAGGCCTGCAGAATGAAGGCGGCAACCGCTGGCAGCAAACCTTGCAATCCGGCGTGCCGGCCTACAATGCGCCGGGTTCCGGCAATGCCGGCACCGTGCAGTCGCAGGCCCTGGAAGATTCCAACGTCGACCTGACGGCGGAGCTGGTCAACATGATCACGGCGCAGCGCTTCTACCAGGCCAATGCCCAGACCATCAAGACCGAAGACACCTTGATGCAGACCATCATCAACCTGTAACTGATCACAATCACCACAGCCTGAAGAAGCGGGGATTCAATGGATAAGATGCTGTACCTGGCCATGACCGGTGCCAAACATGTTGATTTGCAGCAGGCAACCACGGCCAATAATCTGTCCAATGCCCATACCAATGCCTTCAAGGCCGATCTGGCATCATTCCGTGCCTTGCCGGTGGTGGGGCCTGGTGCGCCCACCCGCACCTATGTGGTGGACAACACCATTGGCCACGACATGAGTCAGGGCAGCCTGATGCATACCGGCAGCCCCAGCGATTTTGCCCTGGGCTCTCCCGGTTTCTTTGCCGTACAGGCTGCCGATGGCAGCGAGGCCTATACCCGCGACGGTGGTTATGTGCTGGACGCCAACGGCATGATGCGCACCCGCAGTGGCCTGCCCATCGCCGGTGATGGCGGCCCGATTACCATTCCTGCCGGCTACCAGGTACAGCTGGGACAGGATGGTTCGGTGGTCGGTGTGCCGCAAAACGGCAAGGACCGTACCCCGCAGCTGCTGGGCCAGATCAAGCTGGTCAACCCCGGTGCCAAGGAAGTGTACAAGGGGCCGGACGGCTTGTTCCGCATGAATAATGGCGACACCGCCACCGCCGATACCAATGTCAAACTGGTGCCGGAAACGCTGGAAGCCAGTAATGTCAATGCGGTGGAAAGCCTGGTGCAGATGATCTCCCACGGTCGTCAGTACGACATGAATATCAAGCTGATGCAGAACGCTGATCAGAACGATCAGAAAGCCACCCAGTTGCTGGCCATGGGCTGATCTGCATTACGCCAAACCGAATACCAACAAGAATACTGAGGAAACACCGCCATGATGCGTGCGCTTTATGTTGCCAAAACCGGGATGGACTCCAGCCAGTTCAATCTGGATGTAATCTCCAACAACCTGGCCAACGTCAATACCGTCGGTTTCAAGCGCGGGCGCGCTGTGTTCGAAGACCTCTACTACCAGACCCTGCGTCAGCCGGGCGCCCAACTGGCCGATGGCAGCACCACGCCCACCGGCCTGCAAGTGGGTACCGGTGCCACTGCCGTTGCTACCGCCAAGAACTTTACCCAGGGCAACATGACGCAAAGCAGCCAGCCGCTGGACTGGGCCATCACCGGTGACGGCTTCTTCCGCATCCTGCGTCCGGATGGCACCACGGCCTATACCCGTGATGGCGAATTCAAGCGAAATTCCAGTGGTGACATCGTCACCTCTGACGGCTACCAGTTGAACCCCAATATCAACATTCCCAGCACGGCTACCCAGATCACGGTATCCAATGCCGGGGTGGTGCAGTATTTCCTGCCCAATAACCCGTCTCCGCAAACGGCCGGCACCATCCAGCTGACTACCTTCATCAATCCGCAAGGTCTGGAGAGTGTGGGCAATAACCTGTATCTGCAAAGTGCTTCGTCCGGCGATCCGCAGGATGGCGACCCGGGTACCGACAGCCGCGGGGTGGTGATGCAGGGTTTCCTGGAAGGTTCCAATGTGAATGTGACGGAAGAGCTGGTCAACATGATTACCGCACAGCGCTCTTTTGAAATGAACTCCAAGGCCATTACCACGGCCGACCAGATGCTGCAGAAACTGACGCAGATGTAAGTTTGAACAAGGACGTTGACCGTCACGCAGAAAGTGCGCGACCAACAACGTCCTGATGCAGGTGCTTGTGCAATCAAAGGGCAGGCATGGCGTAATGAAACAGGTGCCATGCAAGAGGAGGGCGATATGAACATGCTGAAATGGATGACGCTGGGCCTGGTGGCCGTACTGGCCGGGTGTGCAGCCCAGGAGCCCCCGTTGGTGACCCTGCCAATGACTGCGCGGCCGCAACCACAGGCTGCTACCCTGCCTGCCAATGGTTCCATCTTCCAGTCGGGTAGCTATCGCGCCATGTTCGAGGACAAGATGCCAGCGCTGGTAGGCGATACGCTCACCATCAATATCCAGGAAAAGTCGTCCACCTCACAGTCGGAACAGACCACGGCCACCCGTTCTTCTGCCTTGTCGGATACCCTTTCCAGTGGCATGCAGCTGCCCTTTATTCCCGGCAGCCTCACCAAGGGACTGGGGGCATCGCTTAATGGCAGCGGTTCGGCCAGCAATACCGGCAAGGGTACCAATCAGGTGGCCACCACCTTTGTCAGCTCGATTACCGTGACGGTGATTGAAGTGCTGTCCAATGGCAACCTCATTGTCAGTGGTGAAAAAGTGGTGCGCATCAATGGCGATACCGAATCCATCCGCCTCTCCGGGGTGGTCAATCCGCGGGATATCGCCGCGGATCGTTCGGTATCTTCACTCAAGGTGGCAGATGCCCGCATCGAGCAGGAAACCAAGGGCAATAACCGCCTGTATAATGAGCCGGGTTGGCTGGCCAAGTTTTTCCTCAGCATCATTCCCATTTGATGGCCAGGACTGGATGACATCATGAAAAAATTCCTGCTTGCACTGACTTGCCTGATGCTGGGGGCGCAAGTGCTGGCGGCCGAACGGCTGAAAGACATCACCAACATCGCCGGCGTGCGTTCCAACCAATTGCTGGGTTACGGCCTGGTGGTGGGTCTGGACGGTAGTGGTGACAAGGTGACGTCCTCACCGTTTACCGGCCAGTCGCTGTCCAATATGCTCACCCAGCTGGGCGTGCAGATTCCGCCCGGAACCAAGGTTGACCCCAAAAACGTAGCGGCAGTCAGCCTGACCGCCACGCTGCCGCCATTTGCCCGCAAAGGCCAGGCGCTGGACGTGACAGTGTCGTCCATCGGTGATGCCAAGAGCCTGCGTGGCGGCACCTTGCTGCTGTCTCCGCTCAAGGGTGCGGATGGCCAGATTTACGGTATGGCCCAGGGTAATGTACTGGTTGGCGGCGCGGGAGCCTCCGCCGGTGGCAGCAAGGCGCAGGTGAATCAACTGAGCGTAGGGCGTATTGCCGGTGGTGCTACGGTGGAGCGTGAAGTGCCTACCGCGCTGGGTAATGGCGAATTCATCAACCTGGAATTGCAGGAAGCCAATTTCACCATGGCCAATCGCGTGGTGCAGGCCATCAACAAGGCGTTTGGCAGTGGCACTGCCCGTGCGGTGGATGGTGGACTGGTGGAAGTGCGTGCGCCGTTTGATTCCAACCAGCGCGTGCAGTTTCTGTCGCGGATGGAAAATCTTGCCGTAGACCCGGCAGAAGTTTCCCCTCTGGTTATTATCAATGCCCGTACCGGCTCCATTGTGATGAACCAGGCGGTGCAGCTGGAGCCATGTGCAATTGCCCACGGTAACCTGACAGTCACCATCAGCAACAACCCGCAGGTCAGCCAGCCACCAGCCCTGTCCGGTGGTCAGACCGTGGCCACCAATCAGGCCAACGTCAGCGTCACCAGCGATGGCGGCAAGGTGCTGAAAGTAGCCAAGAGCGCCAATCTTAACCAGGTGGTATCGGCATTGAATGCGCTTGGTGCCACCCCGCAAGATCTCATTTCCATTTTGCAGGCGATGAAGGCTGCAGGCTCGCTGAAGGCTGATTTGCAGATCATCTGAGCACCTGATTTCATGCTGGCAAAAGGCCCCGCAAGCGGGGCCTTTTTCGTTGGCCCGCTTCTTGCTATGTGAGCGGCAAGGAGCGAGACATGACGACGCAGTTTTCCCCTAGCTATACGGCAGCAGATGCACAGAACCAGCAACTGGCGGTAGACCCGACCCAGATGTCCGGCCTGCGTGCGCGTATGGCCAAGGACCCGCAAGGTGCTGCCAAGGAGGCCGCGTCGCAGTTTGAAGCCCTGTTGATGGGGACCATGCTCAAGACCATGCGTCAGACCAAGTTTGATGACGAGCAGGATTCCGACATGGACACCTACCGCGGCATGCTGGACCAGCAACTGGTGCAGTCGCTCAGCAAAGCCGGAGGGATGGGCATTGCCAACCTGGTTTACCAGCAGATTGCCAAGCAGCAAGGTCTTGACCCCGGCGCGGATGCCACACAGTTACGGCCTGCTTCATCCGGTCCTGTGCTGGTTAGCCGCTTCAGCCAGTCCTCTGCCTTGAAGGCCTATCAGGCAGCACAGGCCGAGGCGGCCACTGCCAGCAGCAGTACGACAACACCGGCGACAACGGTTACGGCAGGCGGTGACAGCAAGAGCTTTGTACAGGGCTTGTTGCCGCATGCGCGGCAAGCTGCAGCGCAACTGGGTGTGGCACCGGAGTTTGTGGTGGCTCATGCCGCATTGGAAAGCGGCTGGGGCAAGCGCGCCATTCGCAATGCCGATGGCAGCAACTCGCATAACCTGTTTGGTATCAAGGCGACTGGAGACTGGCAAGGCAAGTCCACCAGCATCACCACGACCGAATACGTCAATGGTGTGCCGCAAAAACGGGTGGACAGCTTCCGCTCCTACGATTCCTACGCCGATGCATTCAGCGACTATGCGCGCATGCTCAAGGAATCGCCACGTTACCAGGCTGTGCTCAACCAGGGCCGTAATGTGGCCGGTTTCGCGCAAGGTTTGCAAAACGGTGGTTACGCCACCGATCCGCGCTATGCGCGCAAGCTGGTGGATGTTGCCGCCACGCTGGCGCAGCAGTCGGTCCGGTCCTGATTAAAGTTTAAGCAGTTGCAGTCGATATAACAGCAGAGAGGAAAAAATGGGCTCAAATATATTTTCCATTGGCGTCAGTGGCCTGAATGCGGCACAAACCGCCCTGTCTGTTGTTGGCCAGAACATTGCCAATGGCAATACGCCCGGATATAACCGCCAGGTGATGAGTCAGGCTGCGCGCATGCCGCAACAGGAAGGCTTCGGCTACCTGGGTCAGGGCGTGGACATTACCGGCATCAGCCGCATCTACGACAAGTATCTTGATACCCAGGTGCTCACTGCCCAGGCTGGCAGTAATTATTATTCCAGCCAGCTCTCCCAGCTCAACCAGATCAACAACCTGTTGTCTGATCCTACGGTTGGCCTGAGCAATTCTTTCCAGAGCTTTTACAGCAGTCTGCAAACCCTGTCGCAAGACCCGTCCTCGGTGCCCAGCCGGCAGACTGTGGTCAATATGTCGCAGGCGCTGGTTTCCAATTTCACCGCCATTGGCAACAACCTGTCGCAAATGCAGGCCGGAGCCAATTCGCAAATTACCAGTACGGTAAACAGTATCAATGCACTGGCACAAAATATTGCCGACCTGAACAATCAGATTGCTGCTGCCGCTGCCGCCAATACCCAGCAACAGCCGAACGACCTGATGGATCAGCGCGACCAGGCCATGGAGCAGCTGAACAAACTGGTCAGCGCCAAGGCCGTGCCGCAATCGGATGGTACCTACAGCGTGTTCATCGGTAATGGCCAGGCGCTGGTGATGGGCAATAATGTCACCAAGCTGGGAACACAGAACGACCCCACCAACCCCCTGAACGTGCAGGTTACCTATCCCAACCCGAATGGCACCAATACCGTGGTGCCCAGTACCGCCCTGGCGGGTGGTCAGCTGGCGGGTTATCTGGATTTCCGTGACGGTACTTTGTTGTCTACCCAGCAGAAGCTGGGCACGCTGGCCATCGATTTCACCACGGCCATGAATTACCAGAACCAGCTGGGACGTGATCTGTCCGGCAATCAGGGCGGATTGATCTTTGCCGACATGACCAGTTACGCCTCGCATCCGCAGGATGCAGTGGCCAATATGCAGTTGCTGTTGTCCGATCCTACCAAGCTGGCTGCCTCGTCTTCTTTGCAACTGGGCAGTGGTGGCATCACCCCGTCCGGTACCGGCGTCACGCTGTCCGGTGTGTGGGCCAGCATGCCCGGTACCTATGGCTGGGCCAGCACATCGTCGCCGCCTTCGGTATCGACGCACCCGGTTACCGGCCTGACCGGCATGACCATCAATGCCACCACTGCAACCAGCATTACTGCCACGCTGACCGGTGGCCCGGACAACGGTCAGACCTTCAACGTAGTGCCGGACCCGACGGTATCCAACGGTTACAAGCTGGTGGACAATGCCACGCCTGCCAACGACCTGGGTATCAAGTTCCAGCTGTCCGGCCAGATGAAGGCCGGCATGACCATCAATGTCTCTCCGGTGCCCACCGGCACGGCAGTCAGCGGTAACGGTAACAACCTGGGCGAGATGATGGGTTTGCAGACCCGCAAGATTGTTGACGATAACAAGAATGGCACCAATACCGGCTTGCAGTCTTTCCAGACTTACTATTCGACCACCGTCAGCTTTGTGGGGAATGCCACCAATACGGTGAAACTGGCATCGTCGTCGCAGACCACCTTGCTGCAACAGGCCACGACTTCCCGCTCCAATGTCAGCGGCGTGAATATGGATCAGGAAGCCGCCGACCTGATCAAGTACCAACAGGCATATCAGGCATCTGGCAAGGTTCTCCAGATTGCACAGACACTATTCCAGCAAATCCTGCAAATGGGTGGCTGAGGCGAGGGTTGAATCATGAGAATCAGTACCGCTACTTCCTACCTGACCGGCACCTACGACATGCAATCGCTGCAGTCGCAGTTGCAGTCCTTGCAATCCCAGCTCGATACGCAGAAGCGTGTGGTCACCCCGGCCGATGATCCGGTTGCTGCTGCACGCATCCTGCAGTTGAACCAGTCTGACGGGATGAATACCCAGTTCATCACCAATACCAAGGCGGTGGAGTCCACCTTGTCGCTGGCCGAGTCGCAGCTGACCAATGCATCAAACTTGCTGACCAGTCTGAAAGCTTCCGCCATCCAGGCGGGCAACACCGTCCTGTCGTCCGACCAGTTGCTGATGATTCAGAAGCAGGTGCAGGAGGGCATTTCCGAAATGACCGGTTACGCCAATGCTACCGACGGCAAGGGCAACTACCTGTTCAGTGGCAACAAGGTGGATACGCCGCCCTTTGTGCTGGATGCAACATACGCCGCGACTTATCAGGGGGACACCGGTCAGCGTAATGTCCCCATCAGTGCCTCGCGCAGCATGCAGATTTCCGATGCGGGCAGCAATATTTTTGGCAATGCAACGAGCCCGACGGCAGTGTTTGATGCGCTCAAGTCGCTCAATGACCTGCTGGCGCAGAACCCCAAGCCTTCCACTTACAGTACCGACATGGGCAATATCGTTTCGGCACTGGATAGCGCCCAGAAGAACCTGGCCACCAATATTGCGTCGATTGGTGCCCGTCGTCAGGAAAACCAGAGCGTGCAGGACATGGGGACCCAGCTGGGTTTGCAGTACAAGAGTGGCATCAGTGACTTGCAGGATCTGGACATGCCCAGTGCCATCACCAGCTTTACCCAGACCCAGACTTCGCTCAAGTACAGTCAGCTGGTGTACAACAAGGTGACCAGCCTGTCCCTGTTCAACTACATGTCTTGAGCCCGGCCTCAGGCAGCACAAAACCAGAACGGCTACCACAAGGTAGCCGTTTTTAATGGTTCTGCCGGGCGATTACAGGGTGGCAGGTTCCACCACGATGCCGGCCCGCAGGCCGGGTTTGACACCGGGGTTGGGGAACAGGATGCGTTCCGCCCCGCCATCAGCGACATAGCGTTCTGCACCATCTTCGGCAATCAGGAAACCATCAGGCAGGGCTGTGAAATTTTCAACCTGCGCATCCAGGTGCAGGCGGAAGGCCTCGCTGTGTTTGATCAGGTCGTACTTGGCTCGGAACAGCGGATAGTCACCCGGCTGATAGTCAGCCAGCGGCGGCGTGGTGTCACTCACCAATTGGCGCAGGGCCTGGTCGATACCGGCAAAGCGGGACAGATCGTTATGGCCAAACGGGCGGGCCTTGCCCAGTTCCAGGGTGAAGGCATGCGCCTGATGCGCGTGGCTGGTGTAATAGCTGAAGGTGTTGGCCGGTTTGCTGTGCAGCAGTACCGCCTCGATGCCGCAATGTTTCAGCCAGGCAAGTTGGGCCGGATCATGCGCGCGCTGGTGCAGGAAGGGGTAGATGGCAAACTTCTCATATACCGAACCACGGATGGCGGTGTGCAGGTCGTAATGCAGGCGCAGTGCATGGGACGGAGCCTGGGCAAAGAAACGGCCGGCTTCTTGCTCCAGCAAGGCGGCACAAGCGGCCTCCTGTGCATCAGGCTGCTGCTGGTGGGCGCCATTGAACAGACGATTGAGGTCGTAATCCAGATAGCGCTCGCCTTGCTGCATGGCTTTAGGATTGCCAAATGCCACCAGCAGCCGGTGGTGCAAGGGAAGGGTGCCGCTGGCAATATCGGCCAGCATGGCGTCGATTACTTCGATGGGTGCGGTTTCATTGCCATGGATGCCGCAGGACAACAGAATGAATGCGGGCTTGCTGTGCTGGCCTGCTGGGAATAGTTCCACCACATTGGCGGCATGCCAGCGCGCAGTCACGCCAGCGGCCAGTTGCCATTCCGGCAGGGTGGTTGTGTTGGCTTGCAGCACGTGTTGCAGAAAACGGGATGGCTGAGTGGTCATCGGCAGTCCAGGCAAGAAACGATATCTGATTGTAACCATTTCCGCCCGGCGTGCAGCCGGCATGCCGCGCTGATGAACGGGCATGCCGTTTCTGGGCAATTCAGTCTATCCAGCCGGGTTTGCGCATTTCCAGGAATGCCCTGACGCCTTCCTGTCCCTCATCGCTGCGCCGCAAGGCCACCATGCGGTCTATGGTCAGGTCGATGACGGCGGGGGCAATGTCGCGGTGCTCGATGTCGCGGATCAGCTGCTTGGCTGCCACCATGGCGTGCGGGCCGTTCAGCAGCAGCTGGCGGCACATATGCTCCACCGCGTCATCCAGTTCATCGTTTTCCACCGTCTGGTGAATCAGTCCCAGGCGACGTGCCTTGCCTGCGTTGATGCGTTCTGCCGTGACAAAGTAGCGGCGCGCGGCACGCGGGCCGATGGCACGCATGATGTAGGGTGCTGCCAGTGCCGGAATGATGCCCAGCTTCACGTCGGAGAAGCAGAACAAGGCTTCGGATACGCTGATGGAAACATCGCAGCAGGCAACCAGTGCCGCACCGATGCCAAAGGCCGAGCCTTGTACCCGTGCAATGGTGGGTTTGGGCAGGTGGTCCAGCGTTTCCAATAGACGGGACAGGCGCTGGGCATCCCGTCTTTGCTGGCTTTCATCAAATTCGGTCAGGCGTCGCAGCCAGGCGCTGTCATGGCCTGCCGAAAAGCTGATGCCCTCGCCAGTCAGTACCACAACACGAACACTGTCGTCTTCGGCCAGTGTTTCCAGGGTGGCGGTCAGCAAGTCCACCATCTTGTCATCCAGCGCATTGTGCAACTCGCCACGATTCAGGCTGATGGTGGCAATGCCTTGCGGGCTTACCTTGAGCAGTACGGCCTCTTCCATGGGGGTTCTCCTTTGTTGTTGTTTGACTGTTGGCCCCGTCAGGGCTGGCAGAAGCGGATGATGCTGCGGCTGAAGGCTTCTGCCGCTTCGATATGCAGGACATGCGCAGCGTGCGGAATTTGTTCCAGCGTGGCATGCGGAATGCGTTGCTGCAAGATTTCTGCCTGATACAGCGGGGTGAGCCGGTCTTCCGCACCTAGCAGGATGTGACAAGGAATCTGCAGTTGCGGCAGCCAGTTGCGGGCATCATGTTCCTTCACACCGTTGATCAGGCGGATGACTGCATCCCAGTCCACCATGCCGGCCAGGGTTTTCATGTCCTCCAGCATGGCCGCGTTGGCGGTGAGAAAACGGCTGGAAAACAGCCAGGGTATGCTGGCGCTGTAACGCAAATCCAGTCCGCCTGCCTGGTTGGATTCTATCCAGCTCTGGCTGATGCGGTTGTTGGCCTCATCCGACCAGGCCAGGGTTGAGGCCAGCAACAGCTTGCGCACGCGCTGGCCGTGCCGGTGGGCAAAGTGCTGGGCCACCATGCCGCCATAGGACAGCCCCACCAGAAAGACCTGCGACAGCTGCAAGGCATCCAGCAGGGCGGCAGCCAGGTCAGCCTGCTCTGCCAGCGTGTATTTCTCGGCGACAGGCTTGTCGGTTTGCCCCTGGCCCAGAAAGTCGAAGCGGATTACGCGATACTGGCTTTCCAGTGCCGGCATCATCAGGCCCCAGGCCGGTGTGGACATGGTGATGCCGTTGAACAGCAGCAAATCCTGCTGGCCATGACCGCTGATTTCATAAAAAACCGAGTGGCTGCCGAGTGCGAGGTGGGGCATGGAAGGCTCCTGCGGTTGATGGCTTGCGCGGATGGTCGTTTCTGTCATTCTAGGCCGCATTGCTGATGGAGAGCCAGCAAGCGGCCGTTTTGTTGAGATTTACCCGTGGCCAGGTAAAGAGATTGTCATTTGTACGGTTTAAAGTACCGGTTTGTACATTGGCCGGATAATCAAACCATCGCTATGGACTGTACGCCGCAAAGGGAAGTGACCGAACTGGCCCAGCTGGCTTCGCGCTGTCACGAACTGGAAGAAATCATCAGCGAGCGACGCCTGCAGCCGGTATTCCAGCCGATTGTCGATCTCACCACCGGTGGGGTGCTGGGTTACGAGGGCCTGATCCGCGGGCCGTCCAACAGCCCGCTGCACTCGCCGGTCAGCCTGTTCGACCAGGCCGAACGCTGCCAGCTGACAGTGATGCTGGATCGAAGCTGCCGCCAGGTCACCATGGAACGTTTTGTCGAACTGGGACTGTCCGGTTTGTTGTTCCTGAATATCTGTCCGGCCACCTTGCTGGCGCCCGAACATCGTCAGGGTGAAACGCTGGCCTTCCTGCAGAAAATCGGTCTGTCGGCCGAGCGCATCATCATTGAGGTCACCGAAACCACGCCTGCCGCGTGCTACGACAGTTTGCGCCTTGCCACCACGCATTACCGCGACAACGGCTTTCGCATTGCGCTGGATGACCTTGGCGAAGGCTTTTCCAATCTGAGGCTGTGGTCCGAGCTGCGGCCGGACTTTGTCAAACTGGACAAACACTTTGTCCAGCAACTGCATCTGGACCCGCTGAAAGAGCAATTTGTCCGCTCCATGGTGGACATTGCCCGCCAGTCCGGCGCCATGCTGGTGGCCGAAGGCATTGAAACCCAGGCCGAGCTGCGCACCTTGCAAAGGCTGGGCGTGCGCTATGGGCAGGGTTATCTGCTGGCGCGGCCCAGTGCCGTGCCGGCGCTCGATTTGCAGATTCACGTCAACGGCGTGGTGTGGGAGGGCGGTCGCAACCGCATGCCCTGGCAAATGCAGGCCACGGCGCGGGATTTGTTGCAGGAAGTACCCTGCCTGACGCCGGATGTGCCCAATGAGGCGGCCTATCGCCTGTTCGATCGCGATCCGGCACGTTTTGCCATCCCGGTGGTAAAGGATGGCGTGCCGGTTGGCCTGCTGCGGCGTCATCACCTGCTGGAAAGCTTTGCCAGGCCATTCAATCGCGAACTCTACGGCAAGAAGCCCTGCACCACGATGATGGACAAGCAGCCCTTGATCGTGAATGCCGATTTGAACGTGCATGATTTGTCCACGCTGGTGGTGGCATCCGAGCAGCGTTATCTGGTGGATGGCTTCATCATTACCGAAAACGGGCAGTATCTGGGCATGGGGACCGGCTTTGCCCTGATGCGCAAAATGACCGAATTGCAGATTTCCGCTGCACGTTATGCCAACCCGCTTACCGGCTTGCCCGGTAATGTCCCCTTGTCCGAAGCGATAGACCGCTTGCTGGAAGCGCAGCTGCCTTTTGTGGTGGCCTATGCCGACCTGGACAATTTCAAACCCTTCAATGATCTGTACGGCTATGCGGCAGGAGACGAGATGATCTGCCTGTTGGCCCGGCTGCTGGTGGATTGCGCGGATGCCGACCGTGACTTTGTCGGTCATGTCGGCGGGGACGATTTTGCCTTGCTGCTGCAATCGCCAGACTGGCGGCCACGGCTGGAGCAGATGTTGCAGCAATTCGACGCGGCAGTGCGAGGTATGTTTGACCCCGTGCATCTGGCCAGTGGTGGTTTTGACATGCCGGGCCGTAATGGCGAGCAGATGCATTTTCCACTGACGTCCCTGTCGGTGGGCGTGGTCAGGGTGGCGCCGGGCCAGTTTCCCACGCATTACGAAGTCGGTGCTGCCACGGCGGAAGCCAAGAAGCAGGCCAAGAAGCAGCCGGGCAGCAGCCTGTTTGTCGAGCGACGCCTGGCGCATCCTGCCGGTGGACTTGTTCGATGAATTAAACATGCCGGCCCGGAAAGCCTGTTTTGTATCAAATGTGAAGTCCCTATTCTGGTTTTTTTTCCCAAATGCAGCACTGTGAGGCCTGAAAGCCACATTGCTCACTCACTTTTGATCAAGTTTCGTCTTGAGGCTTGTCAAATTTATTAAACGTAAGCTAGGCTTCTCTCCAGCAAAAGAGCAGCGTATAGACTGCTTTGGGCAGTAATGCTGGCATGACATGACGGGATGTTTAAGCCCATTTGTGATCAATGCACAGTGCTGACCAGATCGTTCGGGAGAGTAGGGGAGGAGCCAGCATGAATTTTGTCGCAGCACGCATTGCCGTTCATCACGGCAATACAGGCTACGCCCGCTTCAGTAGGCCCCCCCATGAAGGTATCGTTTCCGGTTTGACCGTTTTTCCCGCTTTTTCTTTGCCAGACACTGCCCATTCACGGTGGGGACTGGTATTGTTTTGAAAGCGGATTTAGGTGCGAGTGAAAAGGTGGCAAACCTGCCTTTTCTGTAAGCTGACCGTTATTCAGGTCGCGGACACGCGAAATCAGCCGCCTGGGCTGGAATAGTAGGAGGGAGCAAAATCATGACGGATGCTGTAGCGGCCAATAAGCCGGTTCAATCAAATGCTGGTACACAGGCTGCCAAGCAGGTTCAGAAAGTGCAAGCCAATGACAAGCCTTATCTGAAAATCAGTGGGGTGGTCAAAAAATTCGGCGACCACGTTGCTGTCGACCATGTTGATCTGGAAATCAGACAACACGAAATTTTCGCGCTGCTGGGTAGTTCCGGCTGCGGCAAGTCCACCCTGCTGCGCATGCTGGCAGGCATGGACAACCCGACTTCGGGCAAGATCATCCTCGATGGCGAGGATGTGATCGGCCTGGCGCCGTACGAGCGCCCGGTCAACATGATGTTCCAGAGCTATGCCTTGTTCCCCCACATGACCGTGGCCGAAAACATTGCCTTTGGCCTGAAACAGGACAAGCTGCCCAAGGCGGAAATCAGCGCCCGTGTGGATGAAATGCTGGACCTGGTGCAGATGCGCAAGTATGCCAACCGCAAGCCGCATCAACTCTCCGGTGGTCAGCAACAGCGTGTGGCACTGGCGCGCAGCCTGGCCAAGCGTCCGAAGCTGCTGCTGCTGGACGAACCGCTGGGCGCACTGGACAAGAAACTGCGTCAGCAAACCCAGCTTGAACTGGCCAGCACCATCGAAAAGGTGGGCGTAACCTGCATCATGGTGACGCACGACCAGGAAGAAGCCATGACCATGGCAGACCGCATCGGCATCATGTCCGAAGGCAAGCTGCTG
Source organism: Aquitalea pelogenes (assembly GCF_041914625.1). Classification (NCBI taxonomy): domain Bacteria; kingdom Pseudomonadati; phylum Pseudomonadota; class Betaproteobacteria; order Neisseriales; family Chromobacteriaceae; genus Aquitalea; species Aquitalea pelogenes. The sequence goes on from NZ_JAYSDA010000001.1 coordinate 147,519, forward strand.
CAAGTGGGCACCCCGACCGAAATCTACGACTACCCCAACTGTCGCTTCACCGCCGAATTCATTGGTGAAACCAATATGTTCGAAGGTGCGGTGACCGTGGATGAAGCCGACCGTGTGGAAATCACCTCGCAGGAACTGGGCGGTGTGGTGCGTATAGACCACGGCATTACCGGTCCCAAGGGCATGCATGTGTGGGCCAGTGTCCGTCCGGAAGACGTACGCCTGGACCGCAAGACTGTGGCAGCCGGCCCGAACATGGCCTCCGGCGTGGTGGAAAACATTGCCTACATGGGTAGCTACTCCGTGTTCCACATCAAGCTGGCCAGTGGCAAGGTAGTGAAATCGGTTGTGCCGTCCTCGCGCTGGTACGATGCCGACGAAACCGCTCCCACCTGGGGCGACCCGGTATTTGTCAGCTGGCGTGCCGATGCACCGGTCATCCTGACCATGTAAGGTCAATCCAGCAGGTAAAAGCGGATACATCATCAGTGTGTCCGCTTTTTTTACGCCCGTAGTCATGGCTTTTGTTTCACGCAATTCAACTTCCTGTCACCGAGGTTCTCATGCTCCGCTTCGCCCATCAGCCTGCCGTGCCGTCCTACTACCAGGCCAGTGCCAGCCACTGGGAGGCCTGCCCGCCACTGCAAGGCGCGGTCAGTGCCGATATCTGCGTGGTGGGCGGCGGGCTGGCCGGTTTGTCCGCCGCGCTCAACCTGGCCGAGCGCGGTTTTTCCGTCACCTTGCTGGAAGGCAGCGCCATCGGTTTTGGTGCTTCCGGACGTAATGGTGGACAGGTGATTGCCGGTTATGCCTGCGGCACCGACACCTTGCGTGCCCAATTGGGTAGCGAACTGGCGCGGGTGATGTGGGATATGTCGGTGGAGGCGGTGGACATCATCGATGAGCGGGTAAGAAAACACGGCATTGACTGCGACTGGGCACGTGGGTTTTGCAATGCCGCCATCAAGCCACGCCACATGCAGGAGCTGGAAGCCTGGCAACACGAGGCTGAAACCGAATACGGCTATGGCGGCATGCAGCTGTGGGACAAGGCTACGCTGGCGCAGCAACTGGGCAGCGAACGCTATCAGGGTGGTTTGTTTGATCCGCGTTCCGGCCACTTGCATCCGCTCAACTACACCTTGGGTCTGGCGCGTGCCGCCATCGCCGCCGGGGTGAAGATTTACGAACAGTCCCCGGTATTGCGACTGGAGCAGGGCGCGCAACCGGTGGTGCATGCCGAACAGGGGCAAGTGCGTTGCCAGCACGTGGTGCTGGCCTGCAATGCCTATATTGGCCAGCTGCTGCCGCAGCTGGAGCGCAAGATCATGCCGGCCGGCACCTATGTAATTGCCACCGAGCCACTGGGGCGTGAGCGCGCGGCCAGCCTGATCGCCAACAATATGGCGGTGTGCGATACCAACTTCGTGCTGGATTATTACCGCCTGTCGGCGGACAACCGTCTGCTGTTTGGTGGCAAGGTCAGTTACTCCGGGCGCGAGCCGCACGATCTGGCCGGGGCAATGCGCAGCGATATGTTGCGGGTATTTCCGCAGCTGGCTGATGTGAAGGTGGACTATGCCTGGGGCGGTTTTTGCGACATCACCGTCAATCGCGCGCCGGACCTGGGCCGTCTGGCGGGCAATATCTACTACATGCAGGGCTTTTCCGGCCACGGGGTCAATGTCACCGGGATTGCCGGCAAGGTGATTGCCGAAGCCATTGCCGGCACCGCAGGCCGGCTGGATGTGTTTGCCCGCGTGCAGCACCGCGACTTTCCCGGTGGCAAGCTGTTGCGCACGCCAGCACTGGTGCTGGGCATGGCCTATTATCGGATGAAGGATGCGCTGTAAAGCACGTTGTTGATCTGCCTTTGCATGCCAGTTGGATGATGATTATCGTGTAGCACTACAAAATGGAAGATATGCTGTCAAAAGCCTGATCAGGCAGCATATTTGCCGTTTTTTTGCCGTCACGCCGGGCTGTGCCGGACACGGCTTTGCCCCAAAAAATGCCGCTGTGGTTCCGTCATCAAATTTTTACTTGTCAAGCTGCGTGATGTTGTTAAAATCCGCGCTCGTTTTGCAATGCAAAACACCGACAATCAATTGTTTCGCTCCGACATCCCAGGCCCACATAAAAGCTTTGTAGCCCGAAAGCCGCGCACTAAGGAGCGGGGTTATCCATCGAATCATTGAGGGAAAATCTCATGGCTTGGACTGTGGCTGATAGCCGGAGCCTGTACGGCATCCGGCATTGGGGGGCGGGCTATTTCGACGTGGGCGACAACGGATGCATCCAGGTGCAGCCGAATGTGCGCCATGCCACACGTATTGATCTGCACGAATTGAGCCGTCAACTGGGAGCAAAAGGGCTGGATCTGCCGCTATTGGTACGCTTTCCGGACATCCTGCAAGACCGCGTGACCCGCCTGTGCGGCGCATTTGACAACGCCATTGCCACGCAAAACTACGGCAATCGCTATACCGCCATTTACCCCATCAAGGTGAACCAGCAAGAAGCGGTGGTGAAAAGCATCATCGCCACCCGCGACGTGTCCATCGGTCTGGAAGCCGGCTCCAAGCCGGAACTGATGGCCGTGCTGGCGCTGGCCCCCAAGGGCGGCACCATCATCTGCAATGGCTACAAGGACCGCGAGTTCGTGCGTCTGGCGCTGATCGGCCAGAAGCTGGGCCATCAGGTGTTCATCGTCATCGAAAAAGAATCCGAAGTTGACCTGGCGATTGAAGAAAGCCAGAAGCTGGGCGTGCGCCCGATGCTGGGCATGCGCGTGCGCCTGTCCTCGCTGGCCAGCAGCAAATGGGCAGATACCGGTGGTGACAAGGGCAAGTTCGGCCTGTCCGCGGCCCAGCTGATTTCTGCTGCCGACAAGCTGGCCGCTGCCGGCATGTCCGACTGCGTGCGCTTGATGCACTTCCACATGGGTTCGCAGATTGCCAATATCGGCGACTACCGTGCCGGCTTCCGCGAAGCCGTGCGTTACTTTGCCGAACTGCGTGCGCTGGGCCTGCCGATTGACCATGTCGATGTGGGCGGTGGTCTGGGCGTGGACTATGACGGCACCCATTCGCGCAATGCCAGCTCCATCAACTACGACATGGACGAATACGCCCAGGTCATCGTGTCGATGCTGGCCGAGTTCTGCGACGAAAACGGCATTCCGCACCCGCGCATCCTGTCCGAATCCGGCCGCGCCATGACCGCGCACCACGCGGTGCTGATCATGAACGTGACCGACGTGGAGCGCCTGCCGGAAAGCGTGCCGGAAGTGGACGACCTGTCGGTACTGGCCAAGCCGGTGCGCAAGCTGTTCGAGCTGATGGAGCTGACCGACGAGGAAATGGTGACGGAAATCTATTACCGCGCCAGCCATTACGCGTCCGACGTGTCCGATCTGTACTCCGCCGGCCGCATTTCGCTGAAGGAAAAAGCCATGGCCGAGGACGTGCACGCCACCCTGTGCCGTCGCCTGCACCGCCAGTTGCAAGCCAGCCAGCGTTCGCAGCGCCAGGTGTATGACGAGCTGACCGACAAGCTGGCGGACAAGTATTTCTGCAACTTCTCGGTATTCCAGAGCCTGCCGGATACCTGGGCCATCGACCAGATCCTGCCCATCATGCCGGTCCACCGGCTGGACGAGCAGCCCACCCGCCGCGCCGTGCTGCAGGATTTGACCTGCGATTCGGACGGCAAGGTGAAGCAGTATGTCGACCAGCAAAGCATCGAATCCAGCATGTCGGTGCATGATGTCGAACCCGGCAAGGAATACCTGATTGCCGTGTTCATGGTGGGTGCCTACCAGGAAATCCTGGGCGACATGCACAATCTGTTTGGCGATACCGACTCGGTCAACGTTTATGTGCGCGACAACGGTCAGCTGGAATTTGCCGGCGTGGAAGAGCATGACACCATCGAAGACATGCTGCGCTATGTGCACCTGTCGCCGGAGGAAATCCTCAACCGCTACGAGGAAAAAGCCCGTGCGGCCGATCTGTCCAGCGACGAGCGCAATGTATTCTTTGCCGAGTTCTGCCGTGGTCTGAAGCAGTCGTCCTATCTGTCGGTGTAAGCCGCGCAGGTTTGATGCCAAAGAAAAAGCCCTGAGAAATCAGGGCTTTTTTGCGTGTATTGCTCAGAAAATCAGCCTTCGGCTTCGACAAAATCCAGTTCCGGCGGCTCGCGGCGGAAGAAGCCGGTGAGCTTGGCCAGATAGGCAATGCCCAGCGCCAGCCAGATCAGGCCCAGCATGATGGCACGGCTATCCAGGCTGACCAGCAGCCACAGGTCGGCCAGCATGCCGATCAGCGGAAACAGCAGGAACAAGAAGAAGTCACGCGGTGCGCGGCGACGCTGGCGCACGTAGTAGTGCGCAATCACCGACAGATTGACGAAGCTGAACGCCAGGAAAGCACCAAAGTTGATGAATGACGTGGAGGTGGTGACATCCAGCTTCAGTGCCAGCAAGGCCACCACGCCACAAATCACCAGATTGTTCACCGGGGTGCGAAAGCGCGCATGCAGCTTGCCGAACACGGACTGCGGCAGCACCGCGTCGCGGCCCATGGCGTACAGCAGACGCGAGGCACTGGCCTGCGCCGACAGCCCGGAGGCAAACTGGCCGATGATCAGGCCGATCAGGAAGATGCTGGCAAACAGGTCGCCGCCGATATTCTTGGCAATTTCGAACGCAGCATCATCCACGCTCTTGAACTGGCTGGACGGATGGGCCAGCTGCACAAAGTAGGACGCCACCACGAAAATCAGCCCTCCGATGATGGTAATCCACATGATGGCGCGCGGAATGGTATGGCGTGCATCGCGGGTTTCCTCGGTAAGTGTGCTGACCGCATCAAAACCCAGAAAGGAATAACAGGCCACGGCGGCACCAGCCATGATCATCGGCAGCTTCATGTCGCCACGGAAGAAGGGCGCCAGATTCCACAAGGGCTTGCTGGCATCGCCCGCCACATAGTGGATGCACAGCGCGACAAAGGCCAGCAGCACCAGGAATTGCAGCAGCATCATCAGGTAATTGACAGTATTGGCCATCTTCAGTCCGACGATATTGATCAGCGTGGTGAACACGATGAAGGCAATCACCCATACGGCCATCGGAATACTGGGGAAGGCCGACGCCAGATAGGCTGCGCCGATCAGCCAGATGGCCATTGGCAGGAACAGATAGTCCAGCAACACCGCCCAGCCCACCAGAAAGCCCAGCTTGGCGTGGATGGATTTGCGGGTGTAGGTGTAGGCTGAACCGGCCACCGGAAAGGCCGCTGCCATGCGGCCATAGCTGTAGGCGGTAAACAACATGGCCACCAGCGCCACCAGATAGGAGGCGGGGACCATGCCATCGGTCATTTGCGCCAGGATGCCAAAGGTACCCAGCACGATGATGGGCGTCATGTACGCCAGGCCAAACAGCACCACGGAGCCCAGCGTCAGCGAGCGCTCCAGTTGTTTCGTTTCCATTGTTTCTCCTTTGTTGCTCATGTTTGTGTTTGTTGTCATGAGCCTGTCTCTTTTGTTTTGACTGCCAGTGATTGCTAGGGCGTGGCTAGTGCCGGATGCGGAAGCTGCGCTGGCCGTTTTCGCCGTTGATGACTTCACCTGCCAGGGCAATGCGCCGGTCATGCAGATAGCGGTAATCGCGGCGGCTGGCCTCAAGTTGCTTCAGGTCAAGTGCCACACGCAGCTGTTGCGGGTCGCGTCCGCAACTGGCTACCACTTGGCCAAAGGGGTTGATCACCGCGCTTTCGCCGGCAAATTGCAGGCCATCACCGCTGCCGCAGCGGTTGGTCATCACTGCGAACAACTGGTTTTCCATGGCGCGCGCGGTGATCGCGGTGCGATGCACCGGGCCGTACGGGTCCATATTGCCGTTGGTGACAATCAGCAGGTCCACCTCTTGCTGTGCCAGCGCGCGGGCTGTTTCCGGGAACTCGATATCGAAACAGATGAGGATACCGACGCGCAGGCCTTCCCACTCGCAGCTCACCAGTGCATCGCCGGGGGTGAAGATGCCGTGGTCGGATGCCCACAAATGGGTTTTGCGGTAAGCCAGTGCCACACCTTGCGGGGTGAGCAGGGCGGTGGTGTTGTAAAAGCGGCCTTCATGCGCCTCGGCAAAGCCGATGGCGATGCTGATGTTTTTCTCGCGTGCCGCCTGCTGGATGGTGCGGATGGCCGGGCCGTCGATGGGCTGGGCAAGTGTGGCGATATTGTCGGTGGTGGGAAAACCGCTGAGATAGGTTTCCGGGAATACCAGCAGGCGGGTATCGGGCCCGCAACGGGCGATGGCGTCCAGGGCGCTGGCGGTGTTGGCCGGGATGTCGCCATCGACACCGGGCAGCTGGGCCAGTTCTACAATCATGCTGTCTCCTTGGTTGAATGTTGTCAGACTACATCGCTGGCGCTGCCCCGTTGTCTGCAGGGAGGCTGTTGGAGAGTCTGGAAGCGTGCTAGCTTGAGAAGCTGTCAGCGCAGGGCTCAGTATCGGCTGCTGTCAAGCGTATGAAAATTACATCAAGTGGGTAACCAGATTGGGGTAGTCGTGGCCTTGGAAATACAGGATATCGCCTGGCATCGCACAGTGGGGCGTTTGATTGATCAGCTGGACAAACCGGTGTTCTGGCCGTCCCTGCTGGGGGTGCTGGCCGATTATGTGGCTTTTGACAGCTGGGTGGTGCTGCTGTTTTACCCGGACCGCCCGCCCACGGTGCTGGCCGAGCAGGCCATGGCCGATGGCGGGGTGGATACCTTGTTTCAGGATTATCTGCAGGGACTGTACCGGCTGGACCCGTTTTATGTCGCCAGCCTGGAGTACCGCCATGCCGGGCTGCTGCGGCTGGACGAGGTAGCGCCGGACCGTTTCCCCTTCACCGATTACTACCAGCGCTATTTCCGCCTGAACATTGTCGAGGACGAGGTGCAGTTCAACCTGCCCGGCGAGGATGGCAGCACCTTGTGCCTGTCGCTGGGGGCAGGGCAGCGCTTCAGCCCGGAGCAGATGGCGACCTTGAGCCTGTTGCAGCCCTGGGTACTGGCCCTGATGCGCCAGCGCCTGCATTTTGAGCAACTGGCCGCCAGCAAGCCTGCTGTGGCCGCGCCGCAGGCAGCCCCGGTCGGGCTGGAGGGGCAGGGCCTCACCCTGCGCGAGAACGAGGTTGCCCAGCTGATGCTGGGCGGTCATTCCAGCAAGGCGATTGCCCAGCGCTTGCAGATATCGGTGGAAACCGTGCGTGTGCACAAGAAACATCTGTACAGCAAGCTGGGCATCAATTCGCAATCCGAGCTGTTTTCGGTATTCCTGCGCGCCAGCCGGGCGTGAAAAAGCCTGCGCGTGGCAGGCTTGGTGTGATGCCGGGCTTGCTTACTGGATGATGCCGCCGCCCAGACAGATATCACCGTCGTACAGCACGGCAGACTGGCCCGGCGTCACCGCCCACTGTTTTTCGCGGAAGGTGAGGGTGGCCTGGCCATCCACCACCGGCGACAGCGAACAGGCAGCATCGGCCATGCGATAGCGGTTCTTGGCCGCGTATTCGCCGGCTGCCGGTGCGCCGTTCAGCGTCCAGGACAAATCGCTCATCGCCAGTGTGGGCTTGAGCAGCAGCGGGTGATCATGCCCCTGCACCACAATCAGCTTGTTGCCCGGAATATCCTTGCCGGCAACAAACCACGGTTCGCCGCTGCCATCCTTGCTGCCGCCTATGGTCAGGCCCTTGCGCTGACCCAGTGTGTAGTACATCAGGCCCATGTGCTCGCCCACCACCTTGCCCTCAGCTGTCACCATCTGGCCCGGCTGGGTGGGCAGATAACGTTGCAGGAACTCGCGGAACGGACGCTCGCCGATAAAGCAGATGCCGGTGGAGTCCTTCTTGGCTGCTGTCGGCAGGCCGGCTTCCTCGGCCAGTTTGCGCACCTCGGTCTTGCGGATGTCGCCCAGCGGGAAGATGGCCTTGGCCAGCTGGTGTTGCTGCAGACGGTACAGGAAGTAGCTTTGGTCCTTGGTGTGGTCCACTGCCTTCATCAGGTAGTGCAGCCCGTCCTTTTCCATCTTGCGCGCGTAGTGGCCGGTGGCGATGCAGTCGGCACCCAGTTCCAGCGCGTAGTCCAGAAAGGCCTTGAACTTGATTTCGGCATTGCACAGCACGTCCGGATTGGGGGTGCGGCCAGCCGAGTATTCCTTGAGGAAGTACGAGAACACGCGGTCCTTGTATTCCTTGGCGAAATTGACGATTTCCATGTCGATGCCGACGATGTCGGCCACGCTCATGGCATCCAGTGCGTCCTGCTTGATGGAGCAGTATTCGTCGTCGTTGTCGTCTTCCCAGTTCTGCATGAATACGCCGATGACTTCATGGCCCTGTTGCTTGAGCAGCCAGGCGGTTACCGACGAATCCACACCGCCGGACATGCCGACGACAATACGTTTCTTACCCGTCACGGGGAAAATCCTTCTTTCCAGAGAGCCAGGGGCACCACTACGGGTGGTTCCCCGAATGAATTGAACCAGCTGTCCACCACCCATTCCTGGCCGGTGTCCTGCTCGGTGATATGACTGGCAAAGTGTTGGGTCACCAGCCAGCGGGTACGTCGCACAATGGGGTCGACCCGGTGAAAATGCAGCCAGCCCTGGGTTGCCAGGAACTGCAGGAAGGCTGAGTCGTTATGGCTGTGATCGATGCAGTCCATGCGGCCGTCGGCATCGTTGTCGAAGCGGTCGCCACCCTTGTCGTGCCACAGCGGGCTGTCTTGTGCCGACAGCCAGTACAGGGCCTGGACGGCACGCTGGATCTGGCTGCGTTCGGTACTGGCATCCTGCGGATGCTCGAACAGCCGGGCCAGCCAGTCGCGGGCTTCTTCGGAAATTTCCACTTCCAGCTGTTTGGCGCAGCCGTAATCATAACAGAGCTGCAAGGGGTCCGCATGCAGCGTCCCGGCGGCAAGCAGCATGCCAAGCCACAGGCAGCGGTGTAGCAGCAGGTGAAGGTGGCGCAAGGTTTCCTCCCTTGCCGCCAGCTTCAGGGTTGATGGTGTATCAGGTCCAGGGCAAAGCGTTGTCCCAGCCGGTAGTCATCCAGGCATTGCATGACAACCGGGCTGCGGTGTTCCGACAGGCGGGCGGCGATTTCATCGTAAGTAAGCCAGTGCGCGCTGACAATCCCTGCATCCAGTATTTCTGCCGGGTGATGTTGCACCGCACGCGCGGCAAAGGCAAAACGCAGCCAGGTAATGTCGCTGTCCGGTTTGTCCACCATGTAAATGCCCACCAGGTGTTGTAATTCCACCTCCCAGCCGGTTTCTTCGCGCGTTTCGCGGATGGCGGCGGCAAACAGGGTTTCTCCGTGTTCCAGATGACCGGCGGGCTGGTTGAAGCGCAGGCCTTGCTCGGTTTCTTCTTCCACCATCAGATAGCGACCATCCCGTTCCACGATGGTGGCCACTGTGGTATTCGGCTTCCATTGCATGTGACTGCTCCTAATGTAATTGACAATCGTTATTATTTGAAAATACCATACAGAGAATTATTCTCATTCAGGGTTTGTGCCATGTATGTCTGCTTGTGCAACGCGGTAACCGACAGCCAGATCCGTCAGGCAGTAGAAGACGGTGCCACTCGCATGTGTGACCTGCGGGCAGAGCTGGGTGTGGCTTCCGAGTGCGGCAAGTGTGCCTGTTGTGCCAACCAGCTGCGCAAGGAAACGCTGCAGCAGATGAGTGCCTGTCATCCGGGGCGTGCTGTTGCCTGAGTGGGCAGGGCATGTTGTGATGAAATGACGTCGGCAGTGGCGTAAAAAAAGGGGGCCCTGGCCCCCTTTGCTATTTGTGCCGACTGCTTATTTGCCAGCACTGGTCTGTTTCTTGGCTGCCGGTGCCGAGGCATCCGGCGCCGGGTCTTCCTGCTCTTCCCATGGCAGGGCAACCTTCTTGCTGTTGATGGTGAGATTGCCGCCCTTGTAATTCAGCTGGGTGGAAATCTGCCCCTTGTCTTCATTGATGAATTTTTCATCCTTCCACTGCGTCAGCTGGCTATCCAGCAGATTGCGCGCCAGGTCTTCCACTTCACCCATGTTCGGCTGCACTTCCGCGCTCTGGTCCACCATGAACAGGGTGCGGGCTTGCGCCACCACCAGGTTTTCCAGGGTCTTGCGCGGCAGGCTCAGCCTGGCTTCCACTTCAAAACGCTTGAGGAAGGCGGTGGAGTTGTTCAGGTCGGCCTGCTGCAGTCCGTTCAGCCCCAGGCTGCCTTGCAGTGTGGTTTCGCCGCTGGGCATCTTCAGGTAGAAGTCGTTGATCACCAGCTTGGGATTGTTGGTGAGCAGCGGAATGCCGGTCTGCTTGATGGTGTCGATATACTGCTTGCGCAACACCGCCGGGTCCACGCCTTCAAACGGAATCTGGCTGATGGCCTGATCCAGTTTCAGCAGGGTGGGGCCGTGCAGATGGTTGGCCGACACGTCCAGCCGCATCGGGCCGTAGTGCTGGTCGTTGTAGTTGAACTCGGCAAAGTCCAGCTTGCCGCGGGTATTGACGAATTCGTCCTGCTCGCTGCTGACAATCTGGTAGCGGAAATTCTTCAGCGATACCGCCGACGGTTTGAATTCGCCGGACGGGTTGATGAATTCACCCACCCGCATGCGCGTCATCAGGTAAACCAGTTCGTTCAGCTTGATGCTGTAAGGAACGCTGTCTTTCCAGTTGAGCTGCACATTGCCCACGGTCAGTTCGCTGGTGCCCAGCTTGATGCCGGTGGCGCCGGGGCGGATGTCGGACACATAACGCACGCCGTCAAAGGCCAGGCTGCCCTTGCTGGAGGCTTCCAGCAGGAAGCCCGGCGAATTGGCTTCGGTCTTGTATTCCTTGTAGCCCGATGCATAGTCCAGCTTCAGGTCGAAGCCTTTCCATTTCATCTTCACGCCGGACAGCGCTTCTTCATAGTCGAAGGACGGCACATTGATGTTCAGTGCGCCACCGCCGCCAAAACCCAGCCGGTTGGTGATGGTGATCGGGTCCTTGTCGCCAAAGAAGGTCTTGAGCGTTTTGCGGGTGGCATCGCTCATGGCAAATTCCGTGGTGACCAGCGCGCGTGCAGGACGGAAATCCAGGCTGGACAGGCCGGGGAAGGGGCCATGCTTGATGTGGTTGGTGAACTTGATGGTGGAGTTCAACAAGGGCTTGAAGTTGTCCGGCAGCATGCTCTCATACGGCCCGGACAGGCGGCGATTGAATTCCAGCTCGGTGGTTTCGGTGGAGGAGAACCAGCCGCGGTCATAGCTGTGGGACTTCACCTTGAATACGGGCAGGCTGGCCAGCATCTTGTACTGTTCTTCCAGCGTGTCTTCGGCTTTCATGCCGGCCCAGAAGGCAGCCGCGCCATTGAACACCAACAGGCCACCAAGGGTGGCTCCCGCAATAATCAGACGTCGTTTTGGCAACACAAGCGTTTTTCTGAAGGGTGTGTGGAATAAGGCCCTATGGTACACCATGCACGCCGCAAGTCGAACCTTAGAAAACACCCTGACACTGCCATGTCTATTGGTTAAAATGGAGGATTGCCCATTTACAAGGTTGTCTGCCCGCATGTTTTGGCTTAACGGTTTGCTGGATCTCCCGTGGTGGGGGTATATCGTCGTTGCCCTGGTACTGACGCACATCACCATTGCCTCGGTCACCATTTTTCTGCACCGCCATCAGGCGCATCGTGCGCTGGACCTGCATCCGCTGCCCAGCCATTTCTTCCGTTTCTGGCTGTGGCTGACCACCGGCATGGTGACCAAGCAGTGGGCCGCCATCCACCGCAAGCATCACGCCAAGTGCGAAACCCCGGAAGACCCGCACAGCCCGCAAATCCTGGGTATCAGGAAAGTGTTGTGGGAAGGCGTGGAGTTGTACCGCGCCGCCTGCAAGGATCAGTCCATCATGGACAAGTTCGGTCACGGTACGCCCGATGACTGGATCGAGCACAAGCTGTACACACCACACTTTGGCAAGGGCATCTTCCTGATGCTGGCCATCGACCTGTTGCTGTTCGGCCCGGCCGGCTTGTCCATCTGGGCGGTGCAAATGGTGTGGATTCCGTTCTGGGCGGCGGGGGTCATCAATGGCCTGGGCCACTGGTGGGGTTATCGCAATTTCGAGAACGAAGATGCGTCCACCAATATTTTCCCTTGGGGCATCATCGTGGGTGGTGAAGAGCTGCACAATAATCACCACACTTTCGGCACCTCGGCCAAGCTGTCGTACAAATGGTACGAGTTTGATATCGGCTGGATGTATATCCGCATGCTGGAAATCTGCCATCTGGCCAAGGTGCGCCGCGTGGCACCGCGTCTGGCTCAGGATGCCAGCCGTCCGCAGCTGGACCTGGAACATCTGCAGGCCATCATTTCCAACCGCTATGCCATTGCCGCACGTTATGCGCGCGAGCTCAAAGAGGTGTATCGCAAGGAGCTGGAACAAGTCAGCTTGCCCGATATGGACGATCTGTCGCGCAAGATGAAAATCTGGCTGAAACAGGATGCCAAAGACACGCCGGAGTGTGACAAGGCGCAACTGGAACTGTTGTTGCAGCACAGCCCTACGCTGACAACGGTGTATACCATGCGTCAGGAGCTGTGCCGTTTGTGGGAACGCTCCTCGCTGACGCGTGAGCAGCTGCTGCACGAGCTGCAGGACTGGTGCCTGCGGGCCGAGCAATCCGGCATTGCCGCGCTGGAGCGTTTTGCCCTGAATTTGCGTACGACCGCCGTGGCCTGATGCCTTTGGTCTGGCACAAGAAAAACCCGCCGTCCTGGCGGGTTTTTTTATGGGCAAACAAGATGGTTATTCGGTAATGCTCTGGTTCCAGTAGGCCTGCTTGATGTAAGGCATGGCAGTCAGTTGGGCGGCAATCCCTTCCAGTACCGCGGAGTCGGCCGAAGTCGACAGCAAGGTGGCGGTGATTTCCACATCGTCATCACCAAATGGCTCGACATTCACATCACCCAGCGGGTACTGCGCCCGCTCCAGCAGCGCGTCTATCATGGAGAAAGCCAGCTTTTGCTGTTCCTCGTCGCTGATCACGCACAGCTGGTAGGTGACTTCGCTGTGCTCATCATCCAGCGGAGTGCGGTTGATGGAATTCACCACGGGTCGCAGCAGGGTGTTGGCGGCCAGCACGAAGATGGCATCGAGTAATGCCGCATCCAGCAGGCCTGCTCCGGCGCAGGCACCGGCAGCGGCCGAACCCCACAAGGTGGCGGCGGTATTCAGCCCGCGTACATTCAGGCCTTCCTTCATGATGGTGCCGGCCCCCAGAAAACCGACGCCGGATACCACATAGGCCACCACGTGAGTGGCGCCTTCATTGCCGCCCAGCCGCATGGCCAGATCAACAAAAGCAGCTGCGCCCACCGCAACCAGTGCATTGGTGCGCAGGCCGGCAGTACGCTGGCGCACCTGGCGCTCGTAACCGATGGCCGAGCCCAGCAAAAAGGCAGTGACCAGTGCGATAAAGGAATGGGTAAAGACAGAAAAATCGAAGTGCATGCAGCCTCCTGTTGTTATGGTCTGGTGCAGGCGTATGTGTAACAGCTGGCGGTTGCAATCTGACGAAACCGCCAGCTGTCATGCGAGGGTAGGGCAGGACCATGGGGTCCTGCCAGGGTGTTACAGCATGGAGGCGACAACCTTGTAGATCACCATGCCCATGGCCACGACCAGATAGCCACGCAGCACGGCCATCCACAGCTTGTTACGCTGTGACAGCACCAGCGGGGGCAGCTGGTCCAGCGCCGGCATGCGCCAGGTATGCATGTGATGCAAATCCACCTTGCGTGCCTTGTGATGCGCAACCTGGCCCTTTTCCATTTCTTCGCGGGCATGCAGCACGTTCACCACGATGGCGATGATCAGGCCGATCACGCTGCCACCAATCAGGATATTGCTGATGGTTTCGCCTGACATGTCGGGGAAGACCACGGCCGCAGTCAGGATGATGGACAGCAGCACCAGTACCGCCACGATGATGGCCGACAGCACATTGAAGAAGCGGCCGTTCACCCACGGGCCCAGTACATCCTTGTCATTGCACAGCAACAGCAGGAAGACGGTGGCGCTGGGCAGCAGCACGCCGGCCAGGGTTTGCACGGCATTGGTCAGCAGGCCCAGCGGTACGCCCGGAATCAGCACCAGCGCGGCAGCCAGCACGATCAGGCCGCAATACATGGCATAGAAGCCCTTGGCGTCACCCGGCTTGCGGTGCAGCGAGTGTTTCAGGCTCAGTACATCGCCCAGCGCATAAGCGGTGGACAGCGATACCGCCATGGCGCCGATGATGCTGGCGTCAATCAGGGCGATGGCAAACAGCGTGCCAGGCAGGCTGCCATAGTATTTGGCCAGCCCATTGGCGACCGCGCCGGCATCCTGGAAGTTGCCGAACTCCGGATGACCCATGAACACCTGGGCGGTGAAGGCAATCATGGCCACCGCACCAATCACCACCAGTGCAATGCCCAGCCACAGATCGGCACGCTCATAGGAGATGAAACGCGGGGTGATGCGCTTGTCGATCAGATAGCTTTGCTGGAAGAACAGCTGCCACGGTGCCACGGTGGTGCCGACAATGCCGATGATCAGCAGCATCACGTCGGCCAGCTTGCCGCCAGCCGGCATTTGCGGCACCAGGAAATCATGCGCCACCTGGGTCATCGGCGGGTGCACCATCACCAGGATGGGAACCAGCAGCAGGCTGCCGGCCACCAGAATCAGCGAAAAGCGCTCGAAGCGGCGGAAGTCGCCGGTACTGGCCGACAGCATGATGAATACCGCAGCCAGGCCCACGCCGACAATTTTGGGTACACCCAGAAAATCCATCCCCAGGCTGATGCCGATGAATTCGGTGACGATGGTCAGCGCATTGAGCAGGAACAGGTCGATGGCGCTGAAGGCACCCCAGAACTTGCCAAAGCGTTCGAGGATCAGCCGGGCATGGCCCACGCCGGTGACGGCCCCCAGGCGCAGCACCATTTCCTGATTCACGTAAAGGACGGGAATCAGCAGTGCCAGCGTCCACAGCAGCGAGGTGCCGTAGTTTTGTCCGGCCTGGGCGTAGGTGCTGAAGGCGCCGGCATCGTTGTCTCCCACCATCACGATGAGGCCGGGGCCGAGAATGGCCAGCAGGGTCTTGAATTTGGCCATCCAGCCATGGCGGGCATCGGTGTCGTTGTGACGAATGGTGCCCAGCGCGCCGCGGATGTCCCCGATGTGGGCGCTATCCAGTACGGCGGTGCGGTTATCTTGATTGGACATGTGTTACTCCCTGAAACTGTTACTGCATAAGCATTCTGGTGCGGTCCGACGGCTCGGATCTGCCTTTCAGGGGGTATGGATGTCTGGTCTCATGGCAGGCATGAAACGCGAGATATCCAGGCATCCTGCTGGCTTGTCGTGGCGAGGTCGGTACGGCAATACGGCGTGGCACAAGGGCCGGGTCGGGGAGGTCACACAGAGGGGAGGCGGGAGGAGAAGGGGATGTCAGTGGCGATAGGGCATCCTCATCGTACTGCTCGCCGTCATGCTGCTCTGTGCGACCGCGCTACTGGGGTAGGGGTCCATGTTTGTCCTTTTCCTGGTCTTGGCATCGGGCGATGCCGGTCAATCACTGTTTGCCGGACGTCGGCGGGCAGGCAGTCTCAAGCCTGCTTGCAGCCCTGCAGGGCGATGCGCAGATGGCGGTACATCCAGCTCCACACGCTTTCATCGTGGCAGGCGAATTCATAGTGGTTCGGCAGTTGCCGGGCCTGGTTCTGTTCTGTGGACAGCAGCATTGCGTAGTGCATGATCAGGCTCCTGAAGTGGCTTCGGGTGCTGCCTGATGGTGTCGGATGCAGACGGATCAGGCATTACCCGTGAAAGATTTCATGGGCAAAGAAGGACATCGATCGCTGTCTGATGGCATGGCGGCTCCTTTCTCGTCTGTGGCCGGGTCGGACGCAGAGGCTGCGGAGTCAGCAACGCAATGCGGCATCTGGCTGCAAGCGCAAGCTGGGCGACAAGGCACGGCTTAGCGACAGCGCAATGCTGCACGGGCAACTGGTAGGGCGGGGTGCACGGGGATAAAACAAGGGGGGTAAAGCAGGTGCGCACCATCTTGATCTGACAAGACGGCGGCGGGGGAATACGGCGCAGGTCTTGGCGGATCAGCTCAAAACAGTTTGTTGATGACTGGGGCAGTCCAAGGCAGTAGACCTGAATTAAAAAGATGCGCGGATTCTAGTCCCCGCTGTTTGCGGGTGTCAATCGCGATTGACGGCTTTTTGTGCCATCGCAGCAAAAAAGTTCCGCGACTGTGTCATCACCGCTGCCGCGGTGCGTTCTTGCCGTTTTTACGCCGGTTTTTTGCAGCTGGCACCGTGTTCGCCCAGGGGGAGGCACTGTGTACCGCCTGCTTTAGCGGTAGAATCTGCGTTTTCCCACCTTGCAGCAAAGGAAGAAGAATGAGCATCTATCGTCACAAACAGGGCGCCCGTCTGGCCGAAGCCGCCGTGTGCAACGGCATGATTTTCCTCGCCGGTCAGGTGCCGGAAAACACCGATGCCGACGCCCAGGCGCAAACTGCCAATGTACTGGCCCAGATCGACACCCTGCTGGCCGAACTGGGCTCGGACAAGAGCAAGATTCTGGATGTCACCATTTTCCTGGCAAGCCTGGCCGACTACGATGCCATGAATGCTGCCTGGGACGCCTGGGTACCGGCTGGCAATGTGCCGGCGCGTGCCACTGTGGAAGCCAAGCTGGCCAACCCGGCATGGAAAGTGGAAATCAAGCTGGTGGCTGCCAGCTGAGCACACTACGGCTGAACAAGGAAAAACCCGCTACGGCGGGTTTTTTCTTGTGTGAGTCTGGTACTCAGAAACTGCCTGTGTAGCGCAATGTATCCGCCACCGGCTTGCCGGTGATGAAATCGCTACAGGCCTGCAGCACGCTATCCGTCAGGTCGGCGCGCTGCGCGCTGACCGGCAGCACCGGCAGGCTGCGCATCCACGTGAGCTGGCGCTTGCACAACTGGCGGGTGGCGGCCACGCCGCGTTCGATAAATTCCGCCTCGCTGCATAGCCCGTCCAGATAGTCCCATGCCTGGCGATAACCCACGCAGCGCATGGAGGGCTGGTCGGGCGTGAGCGTCGGGTAGTCCTGGCGCAGGCGGCGAACCTCGGAGAGAAAGTCCTGCTGCAGCATCAGCTCGAAGCGATGGGCAATGCGCAGGTGCAGCCAGCTGCGCTCTTCCGGCACCAGTGCCAGTGGCAGGCAGTTAAAGTCGGCGGCGGCTTCCTTGCCGCGGGCAATCAGGCTGGACATGGTCTGGCCGCTGAGCAGGCAGATTTCCAGCGCACGGTGAATGCGCTGCGCGTCATTGGGGTTGAGGCGGGCGGCGGTGTCCGGGTCCAGCACGGCCAGTCTGGCGTGCATGGCGGGCCAGCCGATGCGACCGGCTTCGGCATCCAGTTCGGCGCGCAGGGCCGGGTCGGCTTGCGGCAGGTCGGACAAGCCTTCCAGCAGCGCCTTGTAGTACAGCATGGTGCCGCCCACCAGCAGCGGCATATTGCCGCGCGCACGGATTTCAACGATCAGCCGGTTGGCATCGGCATGAAACTGCGCAGCGGAATAGGTCTCCAGCGGGCTGATGATGTCAATCAGATGGTGTGGACAGACGGCCATTTCGTCTGGTGTGGGTTTGGCGCTGCCGATATCCATGCCGCGATACACCAGGGCTGAGTCCACGCTGATGATTTCCACCGGGAAATGGCGGGCCAGCGCCAGCGCGAGGCCGGTCTTGCCGGAAGCGGTGGGGCCCATCAACAGAATGGCGTCGGGTGTGAGTGACATGGTGTGGTCTTTGTGCTGGCTGGGTCTGGGGCGGGATTGTCGCACAGCTGCATCCGCCCCGGAACCGCTTTTACGGCTGTGGCGCCAGCAGGCTGGCGGCGTAGCTGTCCAGCTGTTGCAGGATGTCCTGCTGGGCCGGTGTCAGCTCGCGCTCGCGCACGGCGGCCATTTCCTGCTGGAACTGCGCCAGGTTGCGCCCGCCCACGCCATCCTGCAGCTTGTGCTGGCACCAGTCGCGCCAGCGCTGGTTTTCTGCATCTGACAGGCTGGTGGGGAAGTTGCGTGCGCGGTAGCGGAACAGCAATTCACCCAGTTGGGCGTCTTCGAAAAAGGCCATCTCGCCCGTCAGTTGGGCGGCGGATTTCAGTCGTAGCTTGTTCAGCACCTTGCGGTCGTTATTGCTGACAAAGCCGCCGTACAGGTTTTCGTCCACATCGCGCGGCTCGCCCGCTTCGCGGCGATACACCTGCCGCCAGGTGTGGCTGAGGTCGGGCAGGGCGGCGGCGCTGGCGGCGTGCTGTTGTATCTGCACCATGTCCACGCCCCAGTGGGCCGCCCGGTCTGCGCCCAGTACCTTGAGGTTGGCCACGACAAAGGGCGATTTGTTGATGTGGATGGTCTTGAGCGGCAGCCGCGTCATGCCTTCCGGCAGCTCTTCGGTGCGGGTGTAGATGCGCTGGCGGATGTCGTCGGCACTCAGGCCGCGCAGCATGGCCGGGTCGAAAGCCAGGTCCCATACAATCACTTCATTGCTGTTGGTGGGGTGCTGGGCCAGCGGCCAGACAATGGCCAGATTGCCGCGCTCGGCACCGTACATGCCGGAGATGTGCAGCAGCGGCTGCGGTTTGTGCAGGCTCAGTTGTGCCTTTACCGCGTCTTTCTTGCGCAGGCTGAGGTAATAGTCGAACAGCTTGGGCTGCTTTTGCCTGATCAGCCGCGCCAGGGCAATAGTGGCGCGCACATCGGACAGCGCGTCGTGGGCGGCTTCGTGCAGCAGGCCATTGGCGGCGGACAGGTGTTCCAGCTTGAAACTGGGGCGGCCGTCTTCGTGTTGTGGCCATTCAATGCCTTCCGGCCGCAGCGCATAGGTGGCGCGCACCAGGTCCAGAATGTCCCAGCGGCCGCATTGGTTCTGCCATTCGCGGGCATAGGGGTCGATCAGGTTGCGCCAGAACAGAAAGCGGCTGACTTCATCGTCAAAGCGCAGTGTGTTGTAGCCCACGCCGATGGTGCCGGGGGCGGCCAGTTCGCGTTCGATCACCGCGGCGAACTCATGCTCGGCTACCCCGTGTTGCAGGCAGTGCTGCGGGGTGATGCCGGTGAGCAGGCAGGCTTCCGGCGCGGGCAGGTAGTCTGGCGCGGGCTGGCAGTACAGCATGACGGGTTCGCCGATTTCGTTCAGCTCGGCATCGGTACGTACCCCGGCAAATTGCGAGGGGCGGTCCTGGCGCGGCACGGCGCCGAAGGTTTCATAGTCGTGCCAGAAGAATGTATGCATGGCGGTAGCGTCATGGTTGAACGAGGCGGAGGCTGGCAGTCTGGGGCAAGGCTGCCGGGCGGCGCAAGGGCCGGCGGGTCAGCCCTGATGGAAGCAGCGGCCGCACACGGCGCGATAGCGCGCCTCGCCGCCTATCTCTACTTGCGGGCCCTGTACCACACGGCTGCCATCGGCATTGATGCGGATATGCATGGTGGCTTTCTTGCCGCAGGCACAGATGGTCTTGATTTCTTCAATCTCTTCGGCGCGGGTCAGCAGCCAGGTGGACCCGGCAAAGGGGTGGCCCTGAAAATCCACCCGCAGGCCAAAGCAGATCACCGGGATATTGCGCGTATGGGCCAGCCGGTGCAGCTGGCAGACCTGATCCGGCGTCAGGAATTGCGCTTCGTCCAGCAAGATGCAGCTGATGCCGGCCCAATCCAGTGACAAAAAGTCGGTATCACCGGCAAAGGTGTGTGCCTGACGCTGGATGCCCAGCCGGGAGGAAATCATGCCCACGCCAAAGCGGTCGTCAATGACGGCGGTATACAGGGCAACCTGCTTGCCCATGGTTTCGTAGTTGTTGGCGATCTGCAGCAACTGGGTGCTCTTGCCGCTGTTCATGGCGGCGTAGCGGAAAAACAGTTTGGCCATAGGTGTTCTGTCTTGTGGTCCGGTGTGGTTCAGCGCCCGCGCATGAACAGATTGTCCAGGTCTTTCATGCTCAGGCGCGACCAGGTGGGGCGGCCATGATTGCATTGGTTGGAGCGTTCGGTGCTTTCCATGTCGCGCAGCAAGGCGTTCATCTCGGTCAGCGTCAACTGGCGGTTGGCGCGTACTGCGCCGTGGCAGGCCATGGTGGCCAGCAGCTCGTTACGGCGCTCGGTCAGTACCTGGCTGAGGCCGAATTCGCGCACATCCTTCAGCACGGCGCGGGCCAGATCAACCGGGTTGCCATCCTGCAGCCACACTGGTACGCCGCGCACGGCAATCTGGGTGGGGGATAGCGGTGCCAGTTCCACACCAAGTTGCTTCATCTGCTCGCCATGTTCATGCACGGTGGCCACTTCCATACGGTCAGCGGCAAACGACACTGGCAGCAGCAAGGGCTGCATCGGAATGGTGTCGGCTTCCAGTGCGGTTTTCAGCCGTTCGTAGACAATGCGTTCGTGGGCGGCATGCATGTCCACCACGATCAGCCCGTCCTCGCACTGGCTGAGGATGTAGACCCCATGCAGCTGGGCCAGCGCAAAGCCCAGCGGCGGAATGCCCTCGCTGGCTTGCGGCAGGCCTTGCAACTGGCTTGGCGACAGCATGGCGGGCAGGGGGCTGGCTGGTACTGCTGCTTCCTCGGCCAGGCGGCGGCTTTCTTCTTCACGCAGGCCGCCAAACATCTTGTCGTAAGTGCCAATGGCTTCGCGCGCCACATGCAGCGGCATGCTCTGCTGCTGGTAGCTGAAAGGTCGCGCCGGGGTGTGGCTGCTGCCGGATGCCGGGGCCGGGCTACGCGGCGGAAACAGTGTGGCTTGCGGCTCGCTGACATTGGCGCTGGTGTTGATGTCGCCCTGCGCCGGTACCGGGCTGCTGCTACCGGCGGTGGTGGCGGCCAGTGCCTTGTTGATGCTGTGAAACAGAAACTGGTGGATGGCCTGGCTTTCGCGAAAGCGCACTTCGATCTTGGTGGGGTGGACATTCACGTCCACGCCGGCCGGGTCCATCGACAGGAACAGCGCATACACCGGGTGGCGCTCGTGATGCAGCACATCGCGGTAGGCCTGACGCAGCGCGTGCTGGGCGGTCTTGTCACGCACAAAGCGGCCATTCACATAAAAATACTGTGCGTCGCGGCTGGCCTTGGAGTAGGTGGGCGAGCCGACAAAGCCGTTCAGCGTCATGCTGCCGGCAGCGGTTTCCACCGTGATGGCTTCGGCAATGAAGTCCTTGCCCAGCAGGGCCGCCACCCGCGCCTGCATGTCTTGCGCCGGTAGGCGCCAGATCACCTTGCCATTGTGGCGCAGCATGAACTCCACCTGCGGATGCGCCAGCGCAATGCGCTCGAAGGTGGCCTCGCAGTGGGCGTATTCGGTGTTCTCACTCTTGAGGAATTTGCGCCGCGCCGGGGTGTTGAAGTACAGGTCCACCACTTCCACGCTGGTGCCGGGCGCGTGTGCGGCTGGTTCGACCGGGTGCAGAGCACCGTCGATGGCGATGATCTGGTGGGCGTGTGCACTGTCGGCGGGACGGCTGGTAAGGGTGAGGCGCGAGACCGAAGCCACGCTGGCCAGCCCTTCACCGCGAAAACCCAGCGTGCCCACCTGCTCCAGGTCATCCAGCGAGGCAATCTTGCTGGTGGCGTGGCGGTCCAGCGCCAATGGCAAATCATCGGCTGCAATGCCGCCGCCGTTGTCGGTGACGCGGATCAGCTTGATGCCGCCCTGGGCCAGGTCGACGGTGATCTTGCTGGCACCGGCATCCAGGCTGTTTTCCAGCATTTCCTTCAGGGCAGAGGCGGGGCGTTCCACCACTTCGCCAGCGGCAATCTGGTTGACCAGGTGATCAGGGAGCTTGTGAATGCGTTTCATAGGCCGTCGATGATAATGCCGGACTGGCAGGAAGGGTAGGGCAATGCTCCCGCCGCAGCGGGCGGGAGCGGGCAAGGCTTACTGGCGCTGTGCGGCGCGCTTGTGCCGCCAGAACTCGATGATGGCGGGCAGGAAGGACACAAAGATGATGCCGAAGATCAGCAGCTCCAGGTTCTTGCGCACGAAGGGCAGGTTGCCAAAGAAGTAACCGGCATAGCAGAAGCCGGCCACCCACAGCACCGCACCGGTCACGTTGTACACGGTGAACTGGCGATAGCCCATGCTGCCGATGCCGGCCACAAACGGCGCAAAGGTGCGAATGATGGGCACGAAGCGAGTGAAGATGATGGTCTTGCCGCCATGACGGTCGTAAAAGGCGTGGGTCTTGGCCAGGTATTCCGGCTTGATCAGGCGCGGAAAGCGTTGCAGCAGCCGTGCGCCCAGCAGTTTGCCGATGGTGTAGTTGACGGTATTGCCCAGGATGCCGGCCACGGTCAGCAGCAGCACCAGCATGTGCACATCCATCTTGCCCATGGCAGCCAGCGCACCGGCGACAAACAGCAGCGAGTCGCCCGGCAGGAAGGGCGTCACCACCAGGCCGGTTTCGCAAAAGATGATGAGGAACAGGATGGCGTAGATCCATACGCCGTACTGGGCCACCAGCTGGGCCAGATGGACGTCGATGTGCAGGATGAAGTCGAGCAGAAAAGTGATGGCTTCCATGGGACACCGGTTTGTTCTGTGGGGGATGAAAAACTGGCCGGACAAGCCGGCCAGTCATTACAGCAGATGCAGGGTCAGGTTCAGACCACCGCTTCTTCTTTCGGTTTGGTCGGCTTGATCATGTGCTCGCGGCTGACACCCAGCCACAGCGCGATCGGGCTGGCCACCAGTACCGACGAGTAAATGCCGAACACGATGCCGATGGTCAGTGCCATGGCAAAGCCGTGCAGTGCCGGGCCGCCGAATACCAGCATGGACACCACCATCATTTCGGTAGAAAAGTGGGTGATGATGGTACGGCTCATGGTGGCGGTAATGGCATTGTCGATGATGCTGGCCGTGGTCTTGCCGCGCAGGCCAGGCTTGCGGAAGTTTTCACGGATACGGTCGAACACCACCACCGATTCGTTCACCGAGTAGCCCAATACGGCCAGCACGCCGGCCAGTACGGTCAGCGAGAATTCCCAGCGGAAGAAGGCAAAGCAGCCAAGGATGATCACCACGTCGTGCATGTTGGCAATGATGGCCGACACGGCAAAGCGCCATTCAAAGCGCAGGGCCAGGTAAGCCATGATGCCCAGACACACCAGGATGGCAGCGGTCAGGCCGTGGGAAACCAGCTCCTCACCCACGCTCGGGCCGACAAAGTCCACCTTGCGCAGTTGCACGGTGCTGTCCTTGGCCTTGAGCAGGCCCATCACCTTTTCCGACAGCTGGGCAGAGGTGGTGCCCGGCTTGTTCGGCAGGCGGATCATCACGTCGCTGCTGCTGCCCAGGCTTTGCACGGTGGCTTCGCCCAGCTTGAGGCTGTCCACGGTATCGCGGATCAGGTTCAGGTCGGCCGACTGCTGGTACTGCACTTCCAACACGGTACCACCGGTGAACTCAACACTGTAGTTGAGCCCGCGGGTAGCCAGAAAGAACACGGCAAGAATGAAGGTGACCAGCGAAATCGCCGTGGTCAACCTGCCGTAGCTCATGAACGGGATATCCCGTTTGATGCGGAAAAGCTCCATTGTCTGTCCCGTCCTTATTTCTCAGGTTTCCACACCTGGCCAATGGCCAGCGAGGTCAGTTTGCGACGGCGGCCGTACCACAGGTTCACCAGGCCGCGCGATACCAGAACGGCGGAGAACATGGAAGTCAGGATGCCGATGCAGTGCACCACGGCAAAGCCGCGTACCGGGCCGGTGCCGAAAATCAGCAGGGCCAGACCGGCAATCAGGGTGGTGACGTTGGAGTCCAGAATCGTCGCCCAGGCATGGCCGTAACCGGCCTGGATGGCCGAGTGCGGCGGCACGCCATTGCGCAGCTCTTCACGGATGCGCTCGTTGATCAGCACGTTGGCATCAATCGCCATACCCAGCGCCAGCGCAATGGCGGCAATGCCGGGCAGGGTGAGCGTGGCCTGCAGGATGGACAGGATAGCCAGCAGCAGGAACACGTTGACCGCCAGCGAGATGGCAGAGAACACGCCAAACACGCCATAGTAGATCACCATGAACACCGCGATGGCAGCAAAGCCCCACAGGGTGGAGTGGAAGCCCTTCTCGATGTTTTCCTTGCCCAGGCTCGGGCCGACGGTACGCTCTTCGATGATGTTCATCGGCGCGGCCAGCGAACCGGCGCGCAGCAACAGGGCGGTGTCATTGGCTTCTGCCGGGTTCATGCTGCCGGAGATCTGCACACGGCCACCGCCGATTTCCGAACGGATGACAGGCGCAGTCACCACTTCGGCACGGCCTTTTTCCACCAGGATCATCGCCATGCGCTTGCCGATGTTTTCCGCCGTTACCTGACGGAAGATGGAAGCGCCGGTGGAGTCCAGATTGATGTGTACTGCCGGAGCACCGTTTTCATCAAAGCCCGCTTGCGCGTCGTTGATGTTGTCGCCGGTCAGTTCCACGTCCTTCTTCACCAGAATCTTGCTGTCGCCGCGCGAGGTGGCTTCGTCCAGCAGGTCGTAACCGGCCGGGATATTGCCGGCCAGTGCATCGCTGACCTTGCCCTGGTCGTCTTCCACCATGCGCACTTCCAGCGTGGCAGTACGGCCGATGATGTCCTTGGCGCGGGCCGTGTCCTGGATGCCAGGCAGTTCCACCACGATACGGTTGGGGCCGGCTTGCTGGATGATGGGCTCGGACGTACCCAGTTCGTTTACCCGGTTATGCAGGGTGGAGATGTTCTGCTTGACCGCATCGCTCTGGATCTTGGTGACTTCTTCCGGCTTCAGCGTGGCGGTCAGCTTGTAATTGGCATCGTCGCTGTTCAGCACCAGGGTGGGCAGGGTGCGGCTGACTACGTTCTGCGCGGCCTTCAGGGTGTCGGCATCACGCAGCTGTACTTCCAGCACATTGCCATTGCGCTTGATGGTGCCGTAGCGCACTTGCTTGTTCTTCAGCTCGCGGCGGATGTCGCCGGCGTAGCGTTCCATGGTCTTGTCGATGGCAGCCTGCATGTCAACCTGCAGCAGGAAGTGCACGCCACCGCGCAAGTCCAGGCCCAGGAACATGGGGTAGGCTTTCAAGTCGGCCAGCCACTGCGGCGAGGCCGGCAGCAGGTTCAGCGCAATGATGTAGCTGTCACCCAGCGCACGCTGGATGGCGTCCCGCGCCTTGATCTGGGTGTCGGCGTCCTTGAAGCGGATCTTCAGGCTGCTGCCGTCCAGATAAAGACCGTCCGGGCTGATGTTCTGGGCTTTCAGAGCCTCTTCCACGCGGCCCATCAGGGCGGTGTCCACCGGAATGGACTGGCGGGTGCTGGAGACCTGTACCGCAGGAGTCTCGCCGTAGAAGTTGGGCAGCGTGTAGATCGTGGCAATGATCAGGGCTACCGCAATGACGAGGTATTTCCAGAGAGGATAGCGGTTCATGAGTGATATCGGAGGTAGGAAACGAAACTGGCCGTCACCCGTTATTACCGGGCTGACGGCCGTCCTGGGGAATTACAGGGACTTCAGCGTGCCCTTTTCCACCTTGCCGGTAACGGCCGGGCGCTGCACATTGATTTCCACGCCATTGGCGATTTCCAGGGTCAGGAACTGTTCGCCGGCTTTGACCACGCGGCCCAGAACACCACCCTGGGTAATGACTTCGTCACCCTTCTGGATTTCCGACAACATCTTCTGGTGTTCTTTCATTTTCTTCTGCTGCGGGCGAACCATCAGGAACCAGAACAGAACGAAAATGACGATCATGGGCAGGAAAGACATGATGTCGAAACCGGCCGGTGCGGCACCGGCGGCGAAAGCTTTATCGATGAAGGGCATTGTTTGCTCCCTTGTTATTTAGGTGTTGTTGATACAAACCGGCCATTGTAGCCACGCTATGTGGGTTTTTCCAACCGTCGGGCATGTCTGACCTGTGCGTGAGCGGGGCGGTTCCCCTTGTCAGGCGACGCCGCGCGCACGTTTGGCAGCGAATTCCAGGCGGAAATCCTCAAAGCGGTCTTCTTCGATCGCCTTGCGCATTTCGCGCATCAGTTCCTGGTAGTAGTAAAGATTGTGGATGGTGTTCAGGCGCGCACCCAGGATTTCACCCACGCGGTGCAGGTGGTGCAGATAGGCGCGGCTGAAATTGCGGCAGGCGTAGCAGCCGCATTCTTCGTCCAGCGGCTTCTTGTCATCCTTGTAACGTGCGTTCTTGATCTTCACGTCGCCGTACTGGGTGAAGATCCAGCCATTACGGGCATTGCGGGTCGGCATCACGCAGTCGAACATGTCGATGCCGTTGGCCACGCCGTGCACCAGGTCCTCCGGCGTGCCCACGCCCATCAGGTAGTGCGGCTTGTCGGCCGGCAGCATGCCGTTCAGCTCGTTCAGCATGCGGTACATTTCCGGCTTGGGTTCGCCCACCGACAGACCGCCAATGGCATAGCCGTCAAAGCCCACCTGCAGCAGGCCTTCCAGCGACTCCTGACGCAAGTCGGTATACAGATTGCCCTGCACGATGCCGAACAGGGCATTGGGATTTTTCAGGTCGTCAAACGCACGGCGCGAGCGCTCGGCCCAGCGCAGGCTCATCTGCAGCGATTTCTGTGCGGTGGCATGATCCACCTGGCCCGGCGTGCATTCATCCAGTTGCATCACGATGTCCGAATTGAGCACGGTCTGGATCTTCATCGAGATTTCCGGGCTCAAAAACAGCTTGTTGCCGTTGATAGGGCTCTGGAAGGTGCAGCCTTCCTCGGTCAGCTTGCGCATGTCGGCCAGGCTGAATACCTGAAAGCCGCCCGAGTCGGTCAGAATGGGTTTGTCCCAGCCGATGAATTCGTGCAGGCCGCCAAACTGCTCGATCACCTCCAGACCCGGGCGCAGCCACAGGTGGAAGGTGTTGCCCAGAATGATCTGCGCGCCGATGTCGTTCAGCTCCACCGGGCTCATGGCCTTGACCGAGCCATAGGTGCCCACGGGCTGGAAAACCGGGGTTTCCACGGTGCCGTGGTTGAGTTCCAGTGTGCCGCGCCGTGCGCCGCCGGATGTTTTGTGTACGGTAAACTTCAGCATGGGGTGTATTTGTTTTGCAAAATCAGCGCGCTAGTATACAGCAAGCGGAGGAGGCTGTTGCTTAAGCAGGGAAAATCCCCGCAGAGATGTCAATGGACGGGGCAACTGAGGCGGGCCGGGTGCTTGTGGCCGGGCGGCCTTTGCGGCAGCCGGTCTTGCGGATTCATGCGGTCAGGGGCTTGCATTTTCGCGGCCAGGCCTTTAGTATTGCCAACTCGACGACAGGCACGTAGCTCAGCTGGTTAGAGCACCACCTTGACATAATAGTGTTATGGAAAAAATCTAAGCCAAAATCTACTGCAAAAAACGAACTAAGCCCTTGATTTTCAAGGGCTTTTTTTATGTCTGTTCTAAACGTGGGGTTCGATTCATCCAGGTTGCACTAAAATGGTGAAAATCGCCTAAGTCTATGATTTATATAGATATATGCCTAGTGTTGTAAAAAGTGGACTTGGAAAAAATTTGGCAAAAGCTTTTTTGGAAAAGATCGCTACTAATGTGGAAAAAGACTATAATTGTGGGGTTCATATCCCTATGGAGTAGTCATGGCTACTGAAAGCAAAACAATTGAGAAAGGAATTCGTGCAATAACTTATAAGAACCAAGATGGTTCACAAGTTGTTAAGTTCCAGGTGCGAATCAATACAAAAGAACTTCCAAACTTCAATGCTTTGTTTGATGATTTGGAAGTTGCAAGAGAGATTGTTGCAAACTCAAGAAGTGCAGCAGGTAGGCAACTTATCAAAGATTTGAAGTTAGGTTATAACGAAAAACAAGATAAAACAAAAGATAAAAAAGAACTTATAAAAGATAGTTTTAACAAAATCAGCAATCAAGTTTTTGGATACTCTGATGAAGAGTATGATAAAAAGATTTCTGAAGTTGTAGAAGAATATGCAAATAGTGAAACCTTGAGTGAGTTCATGAAGTATTGGTTTGAAACTCACATCAAGAAGAATACAGACAATCAAGTTGATTTGAAGAACAATTCAACTTATGAAACTTCAATAAAAGTAATTTGCAGAACTGAAATTGTTGATTGGCACAAACACAATCAAATGATTGCAATGTTGCCCATGAACATGAGAAAACTTATTCATGCACCAAAAAAGTCAATTATTGGTGAAATGTCAATCTTTGATTTGACAACAGGTGATTGGTTTGAATACATAAAAGCACGACTCAATACAGTAAAAAAATCTACTGTTTCAAGAGAGTTGAGCATGGTTTCAAGTATGTATAACAAACTTTATCTTTTGGGTGATAGATACAAAGAAATAAAAAATCCGATTGATAAAACATTAAAAGATAAGATTAAGTCACCTACTACTATTCGTGAAGTACGAGTGTCAGAAGAAGAAGAAAAGAAATTAGAAAAAGCACTTAAGGATTTGAGAAATCCTGACATGATTAGAATTTTTACTTTGGCACTTGCAACAGGTTGTAGACGTTCAGAAGTTATTTTTTGGAATTGGAGTGATTTGAATCTTGAAAAAGGTTTTTACTTCCAAAGAAGAACAAAAAATGGCGACCCAAGAAAAATCAAACTTCTACCTGTTGCTATTGAAATTCTTAAACAAATTCCAAAAAAAGATAGTAAAGAAAAAGATAGTGACCGTATCTTTTCGTACAGTTTGGAAGGCTTCAAAACCATGTGGCAGAGAGCAAGAATAGCAGCGGGAACACCTCACATCCAGTTCAGGGATTTGCGCAATGAGTTCATTTCTAGAATGCTTGAACTAACAGACAATCCTATTGCTGTGTCTTCTATTGCAAATATTAGGAATCAAACCTACTTTGCAAGAACACATGTGAAGGCACACAATGATAAAAAATTTATTGAAAGTGATGGCATTAAACCTCAACATGTTCAACAACAAGTTGGACATAGTTCAGCGGAAATGACAGCACACTATAATAGACAAGATTTTTCAGGTTCTACTTCCAAGCCTTCTAATGTTGTTCCAGGTGTTGAAGAAGTTCAGGGAACTAGCAAGTTCAGGATTGAAGCCTTGAAGTTGCGGTACAAGTTCAATAAAAATTCTGAAGAAGAAAATCTTGAGCTTATTCAGTTGTTAGCTGATAAAGTTGAAGAAGAAGAAATTGATGTAGATTTTTCAGTTCTAGAAATGGCACTGAAAAGTAAGCATGGAATGGCAACTCAAGAAGAAAACAAAGAACTTCTTGACATCCTAATTAAAGTTACCAAAGGAAAATGATGGAACTCAAACTATTATCACAATCCACTATCAATGCAACAGCAAAGATGTTCAAGGATGGGTTCAAGTCAAATAGTCCCATTGTTTCCTATTGGACTGAAGCACTTGAAAAAAAATTAAAAAAAGATTTGGCAGATGCAAATGTTTCTGATGATGATTTGGAAGTTGCAACCTTGAACTTGCAACATGAATTCATTACGAATGTCATCAACTCACTAGACACTGAAAATGATATTGATTTTTTCAAATATCTTATGACAGTGAAAACTAATGTTGAGCATGGAAACATCAAAGCATTTTTGATTGGAAAACACTCTGAACTTTTCCTTGAAAATTATGAAGGACTTGTTGATGTAATCAAGGATGATGTTGAGACAATCAAGTTTCTGTTTGACTTGCCTGAGTTTTTTGAAGAGGAAGAGGATTTTGAACGGTATTTCAAATTCTTCACTGAGAACAAGAATCTTCTAACTGATGAAGTTCTTGAAGACTTGAACCCAATTGAAGATATTTTTGACTTCTATGTTGATGGTGAAGATGGTTTGACTATTTCATCAGTAAAGGTCAAGGGTGTTGCCAATATGTATGATGATGTAGTAAGTGGAGTAGATAAGAAAATCTTCACTGCTATTTTCAGGCAAGCATTCCTGATGATTGCTTACAATGGCGATAATTCCTTATTTGAAAAAATTAAAGATGATTTTGCCAATATTAAAAAGCTGATTCCTTCAACTAGCAAGATGAGTCAAGACAGGTATGTAAAATGGTATGTGGGAGTTTTTGAGGACTTCAAGAAAAATAAAATTCAAGACTTTGATATTTCTGAAGAACATCTTCCTGAGTTCAACCTATGAAAACAAATTCCTAAGCCACTAGATAGTGGCTTTTTTTCTGTCTGCAATGGATGGATATGAACATCACGCCCCTACATGGGGCTTTTTTGTGTGGTTCTCTACCTGGTGTGTGTGCTTAAAAATTGTGCAATCGTCAGCAATGGGTCTAGAAGGCTCTACAGCAACACGGAACACTTTTTGTACCATCACCATGTCCGAGTGTGAGAACGTGGCTTGTAGGGCTGTTTCTGAGGGTCAAATTTTGCTGAGTGGTGATGTCAACTGCATGGTTGCACCTGGAAGAGCAGTTATGAGCTACCAGGTTGATACGTTTTTGCTAATGGATGATGACTTTGATAAATTAAAGTTATAAGAATGATGTTTATGTTTTACATTGTGAGATAGTTGTTATGAACTTCTTTTGAACTTCCATGTAACAAAAAAAGATGATTTTTTTCTTCAAAAGTTGTTGACGCAGAACTTGGGAACAACTAAAGTACATACATCAACACACGAAACAGAGTTAGTTGTGTTGAGTGTCAGGCAACCAACTTTTTACTTTTGTGGAGATTTAAAATGGAAATGTTTTCTGTTGAACAAATGCAAGCTGCCCAACAACTGAACCAAGAAGCTTTGGGTTCTGATGGTTTCGCACAATATAATGCTCTTATTCAAAAGAGCACTATTTTTGCAATGCCCTTGAATAAGGACGAGCAAAAGCAATTGGCAGAATTCCAAAGCAAAATCTCTGCACATCGCAAAACCAAAGAACGTGAACCGAAAAAGCAAGAGTTCATCAAAATGGTTGAAGTGATGAAATCTTTGGGTTTCAAGCCTGCTGAATTGAAGAGCTTTATTGCTGGTGGCACTGTTACTGCTGCTGCAACTGTCAAGCCCACTTTCACACTCGGCACCTTCAACATCAAAGACTTTGGTGAAGTTAATGGTGTGCCTGCTGATGTCACTACTTACACCGTAGTGGTTGGCAACCTGCCACGACTGAACACCAAGGGTTGGGAAGTTGACTTCATCAAGCTGTTCAACAAGGATGCTGAAAAAGTTCTGTTGAAAATGAAAACAGAGGATGGCAAGAAATTCAAGCCTGAATTCAAGGAAGCTGTTGCAAGCCTGCTTGAATGGGAACCGATGAAGAAGGGTAACAAGCCTGAGTATGCAAACCTGACCGCTTTCCTTGACATCTTTGGAATCAAGGATGACAAGACCAAGAAGCTGACCAAGGAATGGGTTGCAAAACTCGGTGACAAGTATCCGACTGAAAAGGATGTTGAAGCCAAGAAGAAGGCTTTGGAAGAAGCTAAGAAGGTTGCAGTTGAGGAAGCTTTGGCTTAATCAACATGCCAACTAAGAGAAAATGCCCCGTAAGGGGCTTTTCTCGTTGACAGAGCCAATAAGGAAGAAGATTGATTGTTTTCTTCCTTATGTGCTTTGATGCACTAATTGAATCGCAAAACGCGAAATAAGGCTAAGAGGATTCCATGCAAAACCTATTCCAAGAACTCATTGATTTACTTTCTATTGATGACCGTTTGGTTTCTGAGGGTAAGTTAATGAAAAACAAGGTAGTTGAACTTGCCTTGAATCTTGACCCTGTTCTTATTTCTCACCTACTGAAAAATCAATCTTTGAGAAAGCATTTTTTCGTTGAGGTTGAAGGTATAACTGTATTTGATAAGATTAGATTTCAAAAGTTTGTTAGTAATAAGAAATTCTTGCCCGATAGTTTTACTGCTTTCAAAAACAAGATTGGTCTTGTTGCAGATGAGGAATACTTGAACGACTCAAAAGAAGTTGTTCTTGCTTGGCCCTACAAAGATTGTGTTCTTGAAGGTGGACAAGATAGGGTTGAAGCCAAAAGGGATGAAGTCTTTTGGAATGAGGTTCTTGCACCTGACCAAATTGATAGATTGCTTGCTCCAAAAGCATTTTCCAATTGGAAGAAGTTTACAAAAGATGGTCAATCCGTTCCTTCAACAGTCTCTTCTCAAGATAATCTCTTGATTAAGGGTAATAACCTGTTGGCACTGCACACCTTGTTGAAGACCCACCACGGCAGGTTTAAAGTCATCTTTATTGACCCACCATTTAATACTGAGAACGATAGTTTTCAGTATAACGACACCTTCACACAATCAACATGGTTCACTTTCCTAAAGAACCGTTTAGAGATTGCAAAGCTTTTACTTGCAAATGATGGTTCAATCTTTGTTCACATTGACCATGACAACAATCATCCTGTGAAGATGTTGTTGGATGAGATTTTTGGAAGAGAGAATTTCAGAAATGAAATCATTCTTCCAGGACGAGCAGTTAAGGGACTTCAGAAGCAATTTAAAACCATCAAGAAGCTTCAAGTCAGACACGACACATTGTTTTGGTACACCAAGAACCCTGAAGTCAGCTTTAAACCGTATTGGGTTGATAAACATGACCTTGGCAATGTTGAAGGTCATTGGCACCATGCATGGAGTACCGAAGAACGGAAGACCATGCAATATGAATTGCTTGGTACCAAAATCAATAAAGGTCAATGGGTTTGGGGAGAAGAACGAGCTCTTCAAGCAGTTGCCAACTATGAGCGATTCCTTGAAGAAGGTGGCGGTAGAACACTAGCCGAGTATTGGAGAGATACAGGTGAGTCCCTATCCTTTATCAGAAAGTCGCCTGATGATGGAAAGCCGCAATACTGGCGAGCACCAGCAGAAAGAAGAATTGGAGATACCGTTTGGAGTGGTGTACCCATTGCAAACAGTGACCACGGCTTTAAGACTGCCAAGAATGAAAAGTATCTTGCTGAAGTGATTCGTTTGGCTTCAGATGAAGGTGATTGGGTAATGGATTTCTTTTCAGGCTCAGGCTCTACTCTTGCAACAGCACATAAATTAAACCGTAAGTGGGTTGGTGTTGAGCAGCTTGATTACATTGATGAAATCACATGCCCAAGACTTGCAGAGGTTGTGAAAGGTGAGCAGCTTGGAATCAGCAAATCAGTCAATTGGACTGGTGGAGGTGATTTTGTTTATTGTGAGCTTGCGAAAGCTAATCAAGTTTTTGTTGATGCCATTCAATCAGCAAAGACAACAGATGACTTGTTAAAAACATGGAAGACCATGCAAGAGAAGGCTTTCTTGTCTTACCGTGTTAATCCCAAGGCATTTGATGAATCAAAAAGTGAATTCATTGAATTGAGTATTGAAGACCAAAGAAAGTTTCTCATTGAGACTCTTGATAAGAACATGCTCTATGTTCCTTTGTCAGAAATTGATGATGAAACATATTCCATTTCTGATGCAGATAAAGCATTGAACAAAAAATTCTTTGGTTAAGGAAGTGGAATGGCTGACACTAAAACATTATTCCAAGTTCTCATAGAGGAACTTGGTAAGAGAACGATTGAAGCAACCAAGCTGCCTGATTCCATTGTTGGCAACTTGAACCCTTCCTTCCCTATGCGACCATACCAGGAACGAGCTTTCAAGTTCTTCCTGAACTATTGGCAAGAAGCATTTGATGGTAAGCCAAGGCAGAACCATCAACTACTCTTTCATATGGCAACAGGCAGTGGTAAGACCTTGATGATGGCAGGCTTGATTGCCTACCTTTATGAAAAGGGATACAGGAACTTCCTGTTCTTTGTGAATAACAGCAACATCATTGAGAAGACCAGAGACAACTTCCTGAATTCAGTTTCAAAGAAATATCTGTTTGCTGACACCATCAGCTTTGGTGAAAAACGGGTTGCTATTCGTGAAGTAGATAACTTCCAAAGTGTCAATCCTGATGACATCAATATTGTTTTCTCTACCATCCAAGGTTTGCACATGGCTTTGAATGTTCCACGAGAAAACAGCTTGACCTATGATGATTTTGAAGATCAGAAGATTGTTCTGATTTCTGATGAAGCCCATCACATCAATGCTGACACCAAAAAAGGTAAGGAAGTAGACCAGGAAGAGCTTTTTGAAATTGTGTCTTGGGAAGGGACAGTTGAAAGAATTTTCCGTGCTAATCCTTCCAATATTTTACTTGAATTTACTGCCACTGTTGATTTCAGTGATGAAAACCTGAATGCCAAATACAAACCTAAGCTTCTATTTGACTATCCACTGAAAGAGTTCAGGAAGGATGGTTATTCCAAGGAAGTGAAGGTTTTGCAAGCCGACCTATCACCAATTGACCGAGCACTTCAAGCAGTGCTTTTGAGTCAATATAGAAGAAAGATTTTTGAGAAAAACAAGCTTCACATCAAGCCTGTAATTCTATTGAAGTCAAAAACCATCAAGGACAGTCAAGCTTTTCTTGAAGAGTTCAAGACATGCATTAAAACACTGAAACCTGAAACACTTGAGGCTATCAAGAATAGGAGCAGTGAAGAAACTATTCTCACTGTCTTCAATTATCTTGAAAGCAACAACATTTCACTTGAAAACTTGATTATTGAGTTGAAAGAAGACTTCTCTGAAGAGAAGCTGATTTCCGTCAATAGTAAAGAAGATTCTGAAGCTAAACAGCTTGCAGTGAATTCATTGGAAAGCAATGAGTTCAGAGCAGTTTTTGCAGTGGATAAATTGAATGAAGGTTGGGATGTTCTCAACCTATTTGACATCGTGCGCCTATACGATACCCGCGATAGTAAGGGTGGAAAGATAGGTAAGACAACGATGAGTGAAGCACAGTTGATTGGACGTGGAGCCCGCTATTGCCCATTCCAAACGCAAAACGACCAACCATTGTTTGGCCGTAAGTTTGACTCAGACTTAGACCATGAAATGCGAATCTGTGAAGAGCTTTACTATCACAGTGCATACAACCCTAAGTACATCCAAGAGCTAAATACCGCACTTCAAGAAATCGGTATGAAGGCAAAGGAAACCAAGGAACGAAAGATTCACCTGAAGAGCAGCTTCAAGGAAACTGCCCTATTCAAAGCTGGCCACCTGTTTTTGAACGACCGACTCAAGTACACAAGAGAAGAAATCAAGGGGCTTGAAAGCAGCATCATCAATCAGACCCATCGTGTTTCTTTGAGAACTGGTTATACAAAGAGTGTTGTTGCATTTGATGCTCAAGGCAATGACAAGGGAGCCAACAAGGAAGGTAAAGACTACTACCTGAAAGACTTTGGTACACCAATTATTCGGAAAGCCATTCAAAGAATTGAGTTCTACGAATTCTCTTCATTGAAAAAGTTTTTGCCAAACCTGAAATCAATCCAAGAGTTTATCACTTCAGATAGCTATCTTGGAAGAGTCAAGGTAGAAATCACAGGATTGGCAGACCAGGTTAATAATCTCAAGCCTGAAGAAATGCTTGATGCCAGCATCCAGGTACTCAACGCTATCAGCAGTGTTATTGCTTCTGACAAGATTGAATACAAGGGAAGTAAGAAGTTCTCACCAAGGATGATCCGCGAGGTATTCACGGACAAGAGCTTGAATTTCATGCTTGATGATGGTGAAGATAAAGAGTTTGGCAAATCAATGAGTGATGCTACTGAAACGGCATATCACTTGGATTTGACAACAAGAGCATGGTTTGCTTTTGATGACTGCTTTGGAACTTCTGAAGAAAAACTTCTGATTCAATACATTGATAAGAGGTACAAGGAGCTTTCCAAGGTCTATTCAGAAGCCTATTTAATTCGAAATGAAAAACACTTCAAAATTTATGCTTTTGAAGATGGAAGACCATTTGAACCTGACTTCATCCTTTACATGATTGGGAAGGAAAAGACAGACACAATGCACTATCAAGTATTTGTTGAACCAAAAGGTACACACTTACTGAAGGCTGATGAGTGGAAAGAAAAATTCCTAGTCAATATCAAAGAGCATTTTGAAGTTGAACAACTATTTTCCAATAAAAAATATGTTGTTTGGGGGCTTCCCTTCTACAACAGTACGGAAAGATTACCTGAGTTTGAAGAAGCCTTTGAAACTCTTCTTTCTTGATTGCTAAAGGATAACCACATGGGAAGCTTTGCACACTTCACTATTGATGGTTATCCCGTTGCTTGGGATAAGAACCATCTACACACTTGGTACTTCAAGAAGAAGGATAGAGACATTTTTAAAAGAAAAGTCTCTGAAAGAAATCCTCTCATTTGGTCTATCAATCCTGATGATGATGAAGAGGAAACTTGCTATATCTATCGTATCAATGCAAAGACTCTAATAAAAAGATTGGAGCTTGCAGGATATGATATGAATAGAGTTCAACATGAATTCAAGAAATCTTCAGCAAAGATGATTGAAGAGTTGGATTACTATTCAAAAGAATTTGGTCTAGATTATGCCAAACACTCTGAGTTGCTAAAAGATGCCAATCTTAATGACTGGCTCATAAGGTTGAAAGCGATTATTCAGAAGAAGCACCAAGGCGACCAGTGGAAAGACCCTGTTACCCATGAAGACCCTATCATTGATTTCATGATTAATAAGCCGAATTTTGCCTTTGAAGATTCACCTGTTGACCTGACTTTTCCTTGTGAGTCATTTGAAGCATTTTTCAGAGCCGTTGCTGAAGTTGTTGACCCTGAAGCAATTTGTGAAATTGATGCTACTGAGTTGGTATTGGGAGGATGGACAAACAACTTTGATGACCTGATTGAATACAGGCAACCAAACACAAACATCTATGGAAACTTCTCCACTGCCATAGAGAATATTCAAGGGTTGCTTGCCAATGCAGATAATCAAACTCTTATCAGGCTTTTGTTTGCCAATGTCATCACTTCAATGGAGTCATACCTTTCAGATACCATCAAGAAGAATGTGTTGGGCAGACCTGCACTGTTAAGAAGATTTGTAGAGTCAAGCCAACAACTAAAAGAAAAGAAAAGTAATTATGCTGAAGTGTTCAAGATTATGGATGATATTGAGAACACGGTTTCTCAATTGATTGATGAAACATTGTTCCATAATCTAAGTAAAACAATTTCTCTTTATAAAAGTGTTCTTGATGTAGATTTCCCAACTGAATCTATGTCAGTAATACAGAAGGCAATCAGTCAAAGACATGACATAGTTCATAGAAATGGCAAGACCATTGGAGGTGAAGAACTTGAGATTTCTAATGTTGATGTCTCAAGCCTAATTGACACCATCAAGGATGTGATTGATAGAATTGATTATCAAGTCAAGGAAGGACTTCTTGATGATGGCGATGAGTAGATGAACAAGCAAAGGCTCCATATGGAGCCTTTTTTATGGTCTTTATCACTATTCAGACTCCCCAAAAATGCACGAACGAGTTCAGCCAGGTGCAACCTGGACGACCACCAACAGCAGGAAAATCCCGAATGGGGAAGGCTCCGTCCTTCTTCTGGAAAATTTTGCATACTAAGTAATCATTACAATAGCAAATCATATTATTAGATCATCAAAAGGATTGACTAAAATAATTTATGCAATATTATTTATTGGGTAATCAGGAGAAAATAATGAAAATAATGATTGGAAATTTGGATAGAGCAATAAGAGAAGAAATGTTTAATCTTCATAGTTGTTTTGTTGATAATGAGGCGACTGAAAAAGATTTTTTCAAAAGACAAGTTGAAGTAAAGACAATTGATTTAACAAAGATTGATTCAGAAGTCACAAAAAGATACTTATCAAGAATGTCTTCAGATGATTTGATGAAATATTATAAAGTCACACTTCAAGAACCAACAAAATATGCAGTTGTTTCAGGTGATTGCTTGGTTGATGGATTGCACAGAATTTGTGCAAAAATAGCAGCAGGTGAAAAAACAATGAAGGTAGTAGATTTTGGAAGATTATTAGACCCTGCATGTTCAGGTTATCAAACAAAAATAAAATTCATGCTGGAAAATAAAAATGAACTTACAAGATAAACACAAGCCACTTTATAGTGGCTTTCTTTTTGTCTGCAATGGGATGATGAAATTAAAATAAATATTTTGTTGGTTGTTTATTAGACGCAATATTGTTTTTATCCACGTTTATTTGTAGACGTAAATTTGTTTATTTATTATAGTAGACACATCTAAACAGCAAACAAGGTAGTAATCAAATGAAAACTGAAATGAATGCAAAACTTATTGGCTTTGTTTATTCTATTCTTGTTCGTTGTGTTCTTAAGGATGAAGAAATCAAGAAATGTGAAAGCAATGAGTTTCGCCCTGGAGATTTTTGTGATGACAACATGCTTCTTGCAGAAGCTTTTGTTTGGTTAGGTTATGCAGAAAGTATTGATGACCTTGCAACTGAAGATGATGATGTAAATAAAGCATGGAATGATGGTTTTGATTATGCTGAATCCAATCAATACTTCCCTTGGAAATTCTCACATACTGAAGTTGATGAAATTCTTGACATCACTTTCTTGAATAAAGGTGATGGTTTCAGAATTAATGAGTGGCAAGAAATTTATTTGATGAATGTTAGTGATGTGTGGAATGGTTTTCTCACTCGCATTGAATAAAAAAGAACAACCAAAGAAAAAGCCCCTGATGGGGCTTTTTTTATTTCATCACTCATTTGGTGTTTTTGGTGTGTCATCAATTTTTGGAACATCATCAACTTTTGGAACTTCCTTTTCTTGTGGAGCAGGAGCTTCAGGAGTTTTTGGATTTGCAGGCATTTCTTGACCTGTAAATTGACCTAAGTTTTTAGCAAATAACTGTTGTTTTGTGACAGTTCCATCTTTCATTGCTTGAGCATTATCTTTCAAATCATTTTTCAAAGAACGAGCAGCATCAGAGAAAGTTTTTTGTTTTTCGCTTGTGCTTAAATCTGCATTGTTAAATATTTGTTCTTTAGCAGTGGTTAATTCACCTAAAGCATGTTCAAAATTATTTCCTGACATTTCACCACCTGTAGATGCTTGAATAGCTTCAAGTGCTTGTCTTCCATAACTTCCTGAAATCACTGAACTCATAGAATCTTTTAATATTTCAGAAGGAGTCATGTTTGCATGTGAATAACTTGATGCATTTGCTTTCAATGTTTCAGAAAGTCTTTGTCCTAATTTACTATTTTCACCACCTAAAGCTTTCATCATTGAACCATATTCAGCTTTCATTTGATGGTTTTCTTGAGTGTCTTGTAAATGACCACCGGACACTAAAGAATTGATTTTGTTTTGACCAGGTGACATTCCAGGGTTTTGTTTTTCTCTATCAAGAATTTTATCCATAATAGAAGCTTTGCCACTACCTTTTCCACCTTTTACTTGTTCAGTAGTAGCACCATCACCACCTGCACCACCACCATTACCTGTTGGGTTTCTTCTCATACTAGAAAGAAGATTACCGGCAGCAGCACCGGCAGCAGCAGCACCAGCATTGTGAGAAGAATGATCGCCCATGTTGTCAGCACTACCACCAACAGAATGACCACCACCACCAATGAACTCAAGAACTTCATCAGCAATTTTATGGATGTATACGAACATTGTTTGAATGAACTTATACATAGTCACAAAATATAATAATGGAGCAGCAATAATAGCCATTAACCAACCAAAAATGCTTGAACCTGATTGTGATAAATTAAAAGCAAGCAAGAATGTTTCATTGATAAATCCACCTACAACAATGATTGCAGTAAATACAACTATCATTCCTAATGTGATTAAAGTTGGTCTTAAAGTCATACTTAAAACAAGTCTATAACCTTGACCACTTGAACCAACCATATCATCAGCATGTGGATTCAAATGACCTACAACCCACAATGGCGCCGCAATAATTGCTATGGCAACACCCATCAACCAACCACCAATCACACCAATACCCATCAAGAAAGGCATGAAAGGAAGGAAGTATTTCAACATGAACCCAGTCACTAACATTGGGACAAGAACAATCATCATGAGAGTTTGAACGAATGCAGAGATACCAGGATGAGCACCCAAGGTGAACATGATTCCACCACCTGCAATCAATCCACCTGAAGAAACAGCAGTTAAGTTGTCACCTAATCTTTTCATTGTGTAGATTGGATGTTCACCTTTTGATGCCTGGAAGTGAGTTTCAGCACCCATGAAAATTCTTTTTGCAACTTCATCAGCTTTAAATTTATTCCACATTTCTTTGACTTTATCAAAGAAACCTTTTTCATCAGAAGTTTTGGAATTGCTTTGATCTGAAGAACCACCAAACACAACTGTTCCACCACCACGGGTTACAGTGTCAGCAATTGGCTTAATGTAGTCTGATAAATCACTAGAATATTTTCCATTACCTGCATTCACTGGACCTGTAGCACTTGGAGTTGCAGAAAGAGAAGTAGAGATTTGATCGTACAAGTATGAATACTGCATGAAGTAGTAGAACTGAGAAATCCAACCACCTTTTTGAGCATTAGTTTGTAATGTGTTCAATCCATCTATTGAAGCAACTGCACTTTGCGCAGCATCAGATAAAGCTTGTTGATATGAAGCAAGAATTGAATTAACACCTGCTGGATCAATAGCTTGTTTTGTAGAAATAACTTTTACAGCTTCAGCATCAAGTAATGATAATACTTTAGAAAGTTGAGCTTTCTGTACAGCTTGTATTTTTTCATTTAATGCAGGTGCAGATGAAAAATCAATTTCTAATGCTTGATCAAAAGTTTTTGAAGTTGTAATAGTTGGAACTTTTAATTTTGGAACAGATACAGTTCCACAAACATCTTTTTCAAACAAATTACCTGTTTTATCACCAAAACTATAAATTAATGAGTCAGCAGTTTCTTCTGTAGTGACACCAATTGTTGAAGCAGCATTGTTACCAACAATGATTGGATCAGCATGAGTAAGAGAAGCTTTGTATGCTTCAATGCATGAGTAGCTTTGGAATGCATTCCATACTGCATTCTTCAAATCAGGGGCGTTGTAGCCCACTACAACCATCTTTGCAGTGTTGCTAGTTGATGTGTATGTGTTCCAAACACCATCAGCCATACCAACAGATTGAGCAACCAACCAGGCAATCAACAACTGAGCCCCACAGTAACCGCCTTGCACTGGAATGATTAATGCAGTTCCAAAGGCATATCTGATTGGAACCCATATTGATGAAAAACCTTTTCCAAGCATTTCACCATCATGTGCAGTTCCTAAAGTTCCTGCTAATAAAGTGTATGTTGCTAGTATTCCACCAACAATCAACACTGCTTGATTAAAGACACCCATTGGGCCACTCAATACATCAACACCACCTGATGTATATTTTGAAAATAAATCACCAAACATTGAACCAAGTATTTTCATACTCACATCATTTGATGATGGTGTGAAAAGATCAGGTGCTCCACTAGCCAATGCAGTTTGAGCAAACAAAAGCATTGATAAAAATAAAAGTATTCGTCTTAACATATTCTTCTCCTATAGTTATTATTATTCTTTTATAAAGACTTACTTCTATGTTACGAAATCAAAGCATCAAGTCAACAATAAAGGATATCTATATATTTATATTATGAATACTTGATTTGCTTTTATATTTTCATATCATTTTATAACAACAACTAAAAAGGAAATGATATGAGAGAATACAAAATTCATCTAAAAATAAATAATGAAATCGTTTTAACTAATGATTTGGTAATGTCTGAAATTGAGAATGAAGATTGGCTATGGATAAGAGATAACTTTAGGGAGTTCATTGATAATGAAGAAGGTAAAGAAAAATCAGTGTCATTATTGACTGAAATTATTTTTGCAAAAGATGGCTATAAGTCATCTATATATAATGAGATTTTTCTAAACAATGAGTCATTGAATTCTGTTTTCTCAAGATTGGCATTAAGATTATGTAATGATTTTGCAAGAGAAGAAGATGTAAAAAATCATGAGCAAGGATTGTGCAAAGGAAATAAACTTGATGCAAAAATAAGAAGAATGGAAAAGGCAATTCAGAACATGGAAAAAAGAGAAGAACTTGTCCCTGCATCATTCAAATTAAAGAAGAGACAACTATCAATGAGAAAAAACATTGAGTTCATCAATGCTCTAAAAGAAATGGGTGAAGCCACTAAAAATTTCAATGCAACTGAATTATCTGAAAAAATCAAATTTGATAAATCAGATGCTTGTCTAAGATATTTAATGGATTTTGTAGGCATTGAATACAGAAAATACAGATAAAGAAAAAGCCCCATCAGGGGCTTTTTTTTATTTCACAAGCAAGGTGTTATTGTGAAACTTCCACTTATTGTTAGTGTTCCTTTTAGTTTTTTGTATTTTGTTGGATTCTTTGTTTTGATGAATTCAAGATAACTATCAAATATTGCTAAACTTATTCCATTATATAATTCAACCATAAATTGTTTTTCTTCATCGTCAGTAATTCCGATTCTATCGCAATTATCAAAAACTAAATCTGAATTGACTAATCCAGGTGTGACTTCCGAAACTACTTTGCAGAATGCCAAATTCACAGGCAATCCATCTTCTACAAACTTGCATACATAACAATGGAATGTATCTAATGTGTCGTTAAACAATTCTTCAACCATGTTTGATTGTTTTGCAAATTCTATTCTTTCTTTAAAAACATTATACTTTGCTTTCATATTTTCTCCTTTTAGTTAAGCAATAAGGAAATAATACGAAAATTAAAAACATAATCAACAAGCAAGGATATCCAATTTAAAATAATTTGTTTTTTGCTATTGTGCTTTGCATTATTTTTAATATAATTATTACATGATTAAAATAAAAAGGAGAATAGTCATGAAAGCACAAATTATCAATTCAAATATCAAGGCAATAGCTGAAGCTAACGAAAAAATGAGTCAAGGTAAAAATGTTGTTGTTTTCTTAGAAGCAGTATTTTTTGAATACCGTGGAGAAGAAGAATTCATTGTTAAAGTCATATACGATAACTACCCAAACACTGAACATTGCTTTTCTTCTGATTGTATTTATAAAACCAAAGAATACTTCAACTTCACACAAGACCACATAGATTTGCTTGTTGAAAAAGCAATGGAAATTAATGAAAGAGAGTGGAAAAAAAGAATAGCATAAATAAAAAGGGACTCTAGAATGAGTCCTTTTTTTTTAACTTATAAGATTTAAAATTGTGGATTGCATGGAGTGAAAATTAAATATTGCATAGATTATAAAATATACATAAGAAACTATACCAGCAAAAAAACCAAGAAAAGAAACAGGAGCATAATCTTGCATATCCAATTTACCATTCTTCCAATAATCATGTATGCCTAG
Source organism: Aquitalea pelogenes (assembly GCF_041914625.1). NCBI lineage: Bacteria > Pseudomonadati > Pseudomonadota > Betaproteobacteria > Neisseriales > Chromobacteriaceae > Aquitalea > Aquitalea pelogenes. The sequence goes on from NZ_JAYSDA010000001.1 coordinate 190,952, forward strand.
TGGAATGCAAGCAATTACCAAAGCCAATGTTGACACAGCACAAAAAATGTATGCAGGAATAAATAACAAAATCACTATTCCATAAGCAACAAAATAACAATATTCAAAAATCTTCTCTTTTAACTTACTCATATCTATTCTCCTAGTTATGATTAAGTTATACGAAATAAAAATATTAAAATCAATAGGTGGTGAAAGAAAATAAATATATGATATCTATTTTAATTTTTGCTATTGTGTTTTGCTTTATTTTTCGTAATATATAAATATAACTACAACGGAGAAGAAAAATGAAAAAATTATTATTGGTTTTATGTGTGGCTTTAATGGGAAATGCTTTTGCTAAAGACACAGCAACATTAGTAGGTGGAAGTGTTTATGTGAATAACAATGAATGCAAGTATGTGAATTACTTCTATCGTGAATACTTCAAGCCAACCAAGAGCCAGGTTGCTGACTACAAAGCAGGAAAGACAACTAGCTTCTTTCTAGATGAAGAAGGAGCTTATAGAGGTGAAGCAGAGTCACCTACAGTCATGGGAGTTCAAGGGGATGCACTTTTACTAAAGATTGCTGACTACATCAGCCAAGGTGCAACAGTCACTATCAAGAACGACACATGCACATTCATTGTGAAAGACAAAAAATTTCTAAATTAATCGTCAATCACAAAAAATAAAAAAGTCAATACAGATGATGATGAGGAAACTGCATGTAAAAAAATTAGTAGTTTCCTTATTATTTTAGAAAAATGGAGAAGATTATGAATTTAATAAAAGTTTGGACAGTTAAATTTGCAAGAATTGATGGTAAATGGTTTAAGTTTGAAATTAATGGAAACACAAAAGAAGAAGCAATCATCAATGCCATAGAAGAAGCAGAAGATGAAATGGCACGTGGCTTTAGATTTAATTCTATTTCAGATACATACAAAAGAGGTTTTTCAAAGAGGGAGCAACAATGAATGAGTATGCTTTAAAGAATTATGGCTATACAGAAAAATTAATTGATTTATATCCAAGGCAAAAACCTACTATTCATCAATTTTGGGTAAGAGATGAAGAACATCAGTTCAAGAAAGATAAAAAACTTGATGTTGTTTATCGCATTATTTACAGATACAAAAATAATGATGAAAAATGGGCAAATAAAAATAATGAAGTTGTTGGATTGGAGATAGACACAAATCTATCACCTGATTACAGCTTCACCCATGTGAACATGAACACCCTTGAATCACTCACCTTGAGCATTTTCAAGGTGGAGCAACCACGATCCTTTAGCACCAAGCTTCACATCATGGAAACCTATGTGAACAGCAACCAGGAGCTTTTTGAGAACAAGACCACCTTCTATGTGGATACCTTACCTGGAACACTTGCCAAGCGACTACAGCACTACAAGGACAGGTTTCAAGAGCATTGCAAAGAGAGGTTAGAGAAGTTCTTGAAAGATGGATTTGAACCAAAGGAAATCCATCTTCTATCAAATTTTACTGATTACTTGTATTTGAAGTGGAATGAGCATTCAGGCAATAGATGTTGTGAAATCAACAAAATATTGACTATGTATTCAGCACTTCATGAAGATTGCTTTCATGGTAAAGAATTGGAATATGACTATCACAGATACCCATATGGATTTCACGATAGAGAAACTGGTTATAAAATAAAAAAACCATTCTTGTTTGCTTATCAGCAAGATATGCTTGATGAACTAAGTGACTTTTATTGGAGCAAAAGAACGAAGTTTGAAGAAATGTATCAAAGAAATTGTCAATCTTATTGGAGTGGTTCAAAAGTGAAATATTATGATTTCAAAAAAGAGTTCCTTGAAATGTGGGAGGGAAGAAAAAATGATTGATAGACTTAAGCAATATGGGGAAGTGACTTATTACATTCTTGGCATTATTTGTTCAGTTAGATTTTTTCATGACATCTACCACTTAATGCCAATATTCAAAAGATTTTTTTAAATAAGGAGATAGGATGAGAGAACGAAGCACAACAAAAATGTTCAGAATGTGTGACTATATAAAAGAAAAAAACACTGAAGCATTTCTAAAAGAGGACAATAAAAATCTTTATGCAAGTGAGTTTTCAAACATTTCAATTGAAACTTGTGCTTATGGAAATGTTGAAATGTTACACCATATTTTTTCACTTATCCGAATGTCGGACTATGGTAAAGATTGGTGTTATTTAGGGAAGTGTTTGTATTATGCAGACAAGTTCTATAATGAAAAAATGATAGATACGGTTATCAACTATATTGAAGAAAGAGATTTGCAAGATGATGTGATGTTTTATTGTGAAAAAGTCTATGAATGGCAAAAACACGAAAAAGAAACAGATGCATCAAAAATACTTTTAAAATATTTTGATTGCACACATCTATTAGAGAATGATTGGTTGAATGGTGAAGTTAGAGAAATTCTTGAAAAACAAAAATTGCATAAAGACCTTGAGCAAAAGCTTGCACCAAAATAGAAGTCTTCAAAAAGTAAGATATAAAAAAAGCCACTCAAACGAGTGGCTTCTTTATTTGTGGTTCATTAAATTGCTTCTACAGATACATCATGCCCAACTTGAACAATCTTGACCTTCTGACCGACCTTAAAACCAGCATCAGCACCAGCAGGTAAAGAGAAGGTTGCACCATTAGTTAGCTGAATCACCAAGCTAACAGCATCAGGAGATTTCTTCTTCAATGCTAGAACTTTGCCATACATGACATTCTGAGCTTCACCCTGGACAGCAGGAGCAGTTGCAGTAGGTGTGTTTGGTTTAGTGATGTTCTGAACAGCTTTTGTGAAGCTTCCAGGCACTTTCTCAAGTGTGGATTGAACAGATGCACAAGCAGTTAATGACAACACTGTTGATAATAAAATTATTTTTCTAATCATGATAGTTCCTTTTCTTTTAGTTGTAGAACTATATTACGAAATTCTAAAAAATAATCAATACTTTGTTGACTTCTATTTTTAATATAGTAATATTTTCTTAATGCTAGAACATCTTAATGTCCAAGAAGTCATGCAATCAACATTTTTAAGGATACTAGCAAGAGAAGCCGAAAGGTGGAGATATGACAAAATAAAAGCCACTGAAAAGTGGCTTTGTTTTTTACAAGTTCCAAAATTCATTTATGTAATTTAGAATTTCTTCACCAAATTCATTTTTTATTGCTTCTTGCAATCCTTCAAAAAAGAAGAAAGCAATATCAGCAAGTTCAACATCACCATCAAGTTTGCTATTAGTAACACACAGAACAGCAGCAGCAAGAAAAGCTACTATGTTTTGAGGAAGTGCAACCTTGAATTCACCAACATGCTTGATGATTGTATTTCCAAGTATGACAGATTTTTTTCTATTTGATTTGCTATAAGCAAGTGCAATAATGTTTTTATCTTTCTTAATCATTTCAGAAAGATTTGAATACATTTCTCTTATTTTTGTAGAGCTTGCAAATCTCAAATCAATTTTATTTGGTGGATTATCTTCATCAGCCCACCAAAATTCAGGCAAGTCTTCAGGAACATCTTGAGTATGTTTCTCAAACCATGATGAAGGAATGCTGATTTCTAGTAGTGCTTGACACTTTTCTTTGAGTGTCATGTTAGGCACTACCTTCTTAGATAGAACCATCCAGGCATAGGTTTTATGCGAGAGCAGGCATTCATTCAGGACTTCATCACACTTCTTCAAGTCACCTTCTAGAACAGCCCATATTGGCAACGCACCTGGACCATGAAAGAAGACTTGTGCTGTACCAGGTAAGTCACGACCAACATTCTTCACAGTGACATCAGAGGGACCGTACACACGTTTCTCACCGTCTGCACCGTCTGCACTATCTCTGTAGCCGTTCTTATACCTACTCCATTCACTGAGAGACACACCTGAAGTCTTCTCATACAGACAACCAAAGGATTCACAACCTGATGCTTCTAAGCAGGCATTCAGCCAAGTTGTGATTCTGAGTTGCTTCAGTTCATCCCGCATATCACAAAACTCTATGGTTTGTCAATACAGATCGTAGCTTAAGACCTGCACTGAGAAAAATTAGACATTTTTTTATTATACCCATACTGAAAAACAAACGAAAGGAAATCAGTATGAAAAAACAAGAAGCTATTAAAGTAATCAAAGAAAAAATGACACCAATTAATGAAGTTATCAAAGATAAAAAACTTATCTACTTCATTGACAAGATGAATAAAAAAGGCATTAAAGAACACAAGAAGATGGGTTGTGTTCAACCTGAAACGTTATTTGTTCTTGAAAAGAGTGATGGGAGTTTAGAGCTTGCCTATTGCTATCAGGAAGGTGAAGACAAATACAAATACTTCAATATGGTTGAGTTTTTTGAAAAAACCATGAAACCAAAATACATCATTTCAATGTATGAAGGTTTTTGTGTAAGTGGTTTTGAAACTCAAGAAGACATCAACAAGATTTATGAACAATACGGAGCACTAAAAAATCATCCTGAGTGTTTTGACTCATTCAATATTAGTGTGAAAACACAAGATGAAATTTTTTCAGGAATGGCAATTGTTGAAGGTAAAAAAGTTGGTTCACTCACCTGGAGCAAGCAAGAAAAATCAGCAGGTGAATGCAACTTCACATCTTTCTCAGCATAAGAAAGGAACCGATATGAACCAACCAATTTTCAAACTTGAAGTAAAGATTGCTGATACATCAGAAGCATGTGTTGTTGCAATGCTTGAGCGAATTCTTAATGAGATCAATCAAGGCTTCTACCGTGGAGAAGATCGCTATTACAACGGAAAAGAAGATGATTTGGTTGATTGTGGTTCTTATGAATACCGCATCAGTGAAAAATTTGTTGAGCAAGATAAATTAATTGAGGAAATTTAATTATGAAGAAAAAACCTATTTTTACTGTTTTGTATAAGTATGACGATGAAGATGTTTATCACAAAGATTTGGAACATGACACTCTTCAAGATGCTTTTAATGAAGTATTGCATGAACTTTATCCAGAATGTCTTTGTGAAACACATCGTTGTGGACGGATTCTTTATGTGAACTATCAGAATGAAGATGACGAAGATGATTGTGGTGAATTTGAATTGCCATACACCTTGAAAGCAATCCAGAAATACATCACTGATTTTGTTGAAAGCAATGCTGAATATGAAGACAACAATGCTTTTGATTATTCAGAAATCGTCATCAAGAAGAGTTTTGCTTTTGCCTAGCACAAACAAAGGCAAGTTGTCAATACAGATCGTGACTTCATGCCTGCACTGAGAAAAAACGATAGAAATTTTAAAATTAAAACACTGAATAAAACAAAGAAAGGAAATTAGATGAAACAGTTTGAAGTTGTAGTGAATGCAAAAGTTGTAATGAAAGTAGATGCAAAAACTTCTGATGAAGCAAAAAGCCAAGTAATGAAACAGGCTGAAAGTGGAAAACTTGAATACTCAAAAGTTATTCAAGCAGAAGTAGAAAAGGCAGATGATTTTGTGTGGTTGTTTAACTAAGGAGAATGTATGAAATATGAAGTTATTATTGAAGCAGTTTGGCCAGTTCAAAAAGTATTAATTATTGAAGCTGAAAATGAAGATGATGCTGAAGATATTGCAATTGAAATGGCAGAAGATTGTGAAATTGATTGGGATTTGTGCAGTAGTGATTGCATCCGAAGTTTTGATGTTGTTCAGATGGATGAATATGACGGTGATGATGAAGCAGATAACGAACAAGGAGAATGTTAATGAAGGAAACATACAGTGTAATGGTTACAAGACACTCAGCAGAGCAAACATATATTCATGTTGAAGCTGAAAATGAAGAAGAAGCTAAGAAACTTGCAGAAAAACATACTTTGAATTCCGATTTATTCTCTTGGGATGTAATTTGGGAAGAGTTTGATATTGAAGACACAAGATTGATGGGGAGTGAATGATGAAATACAAAGTGAAGATTTCTAGTAAAGCATATTTTGTAAATTATTTTGAAGTTGAAGCTAATTCAGAAGATGAAGCACATGAATTAGCTTCTTATGAGGCAAGTGAGTTAGATTTTTCAAATTGGACATTGGTTGATTTTGAGGATTGTGAACAAGTTATTTGTAACGAACAAGGAAATTAAATTATGAAAAGATATTTTGCAAAAGTAACATTAAATGGTGAATACCAAGTTTTGAATGCAAGCCAGGTTGGTTTTGCCATGAGTTTCATCATGGGCTTTATGACTGATGGTGAAGGAACAGTAGAAGAGGAACAACTTGATGGTGAAGATTATTTAAAAGTCACCATTCAAAATCAAGTTTCTCATGTTGCACCTACTATTGAAGCAGTAAAAAGTTTTTTGAAATACTTGATTAGGACAACAAAAACACCATTCAGATTTGTATTAACAGAAAAAAACTAGGAAAGGAAATTTTTATGAACAGTAGAACAGCATTGGAAAGGATGAATTACAGCTATCAAATTGCGAAAAAGTTTGTTGAAGAAATGCATAAGTTCAATAACTTTGAGTTTGATTGTGATGATGCAATCTTAAGGTTCATCGTAATTCGTGATTATCCATTTCTTGAACAAGCAGAAATTGAGTCAGTGATGAATGGAGTGAGGTTGATTGTTCAACTTGCACTTGATGAAAAACAAATTAACGAAAGGAAATGCCATGAAGAAATTTAAAGTTAAACACATTACTAAATCAATGATGATGACAACAGAGTTGAAAAATGATTCTTTGGATTCTCTTGCTGATTACATCAAAACAACAATTAATGCAGCCAATCTAATTGATGGGCTTCTTTCAGAAAAAGTGGCTGAAGGTTGTGAGCTTGAAATTAAAGATGATGTGTATCAGTTTTCTTTCTATCGTATGGAAGATGATGATGAAGTATTCATGACATTTCCAGTAAAAAAGGGCATCAAAGAATTGAAAGAATTTTTGAATAATACTGTTGGAAAAATTGGAATGTATTACTACAACCAAGCCAAGTTTGAAATTGAAATTAACTGAAAGGAATAATAATGAAAAAATCCAATAAAGCAAAGTGCAGTTGCAATACTAAAAAACCAATGGGTATTCAAGAAGCAGCATGTGAAGTTTTCAATGCTTTCTTGCAAAACATGAGGCAATACCACAACGAACACAATGAAGAAATTTCTGAAGCCAATTTGAGATTTTTTTCAGGTAAGGAATGGCTTGATATTTTGGTTAAAGAAATGTGTGGTGTGACTGATGGAAATACAGAAACGTTAGATGTAGTAGCAAAATATACTCAATATATGATTCATTACCATATTGACCGAAAAGATATTTACACCATGTCCCATGTGAAGTTAAAGATTTTTGAAGATGGACAAAAAGGATGGACTTCTGTTCACCCTGATGGATTGCCAGAAGGACTTACAGCATGAAGAGTTTCATCTTCCCTGTAATCAAGAAAACAATCACACATGGACACATAGTTATAAGAGCAGAGTCATTTGAAAAGGCACAAGAAGTTCAGCTAACACAACAACAACTTGATAAGTCCTTTAAAAGTAATTTTTCAAATGACTTCTCTTATGAGCAACAACCATACAACGAAACATATCAAAAAATATTTGGAGGTAGTAAATGAATAATGCAGAAAAAAGAAGTAAGGATTTCAGCAAAAAAGTTAAAAGTGCTTGCAATGCTTTCCAACGTCGCAACATTGGCCCAAAGCAAGTGATTGAAGACATCATCAACTATTGCTGCATTCTTCTTGCTGATAAAGACTTCATCACAAAAGCCTTTCCACGCACCTTGTACCAGTTCAGCAGTTCCTTTGGTGCAATCAGCTTCAGTCACTACAAGGACGAGCCTAGAGCCCATGAAATCGTTCAGGAGCTAGTGCAGGACTTCATCACACTAATAAAGGAATCTGAGCCATTTACAGACACTTTGGGGATGCTCTACGACGAGTATCTAGGACAGACACTAGGGCAGTTCCTAACACCACCTGATGTTGCCTATGTGTTGGCAGCAATCAATCTACAGGGTGAAGACTTCAGCCAGGAACGAGGGATTTCAGATTGTTGTGGATGTGGGGCAGGTTCATTGTTGCTTGGTTCTCTCAGATACATCCATGAGACACACGGTAAAGAAGCTATTGCCAAGGTTCATGTTAGTGCGGTGGATCTGGACATCAATATGGTGCGAATGACAGCCGTTCAAATCGTTTTGCACTCAATACTTCACCAGGCACCACTTGCATCATTCAGAGTGAGCTACGGTAATGCAATCACTGATTACACAGCCATCAACAACCATGAAAAGATTGGCTATTGGTGGATTCCAAAAGCACCACTTGATATGTATGCAGACATTGTTGGAAACAGAGAGCTTGATGAAGTTATTACATTATTAAAAGAATTCAGTGAAGTAACTGAGAAAATTAAAAATAAATCTAATGAAATGGAGACTGTATGAACAACGAACTTAAAGACATCAACAAGAAAATCAGATTCATCAATGAGGTTTTGCCATTGCATGAGTTGTTTAAAAATAAAAAAGATAGGCACGTTGCAACTGAAATTTTTCAACAAAAACAGCTTGAACTTATTCTTTCAAAATATCGTGCAAGAGTTCCATTAACTACTACTGTTCCTGAAGTGGTGGAAAAATTTAGATTTTTTGAAGATGAAACAAAAGAGGTAAAACGAGTAGTCAAGAATGATGAACTTATTTCAGTTGCCATTGTTGAAGATGGAACAAAAAATAAATTTCCACTTTCAATAAGTAAGTTCATTGAAATGATTTCTAAAATAAATTTTGAATAACTATTGACTTCATTTTTTATTTTGCTTAAATGTTAACATATAAGCATTTTAATTAATGGAGAAGAAAATGAGCAATACAAGAAATAAGAAAAAAAATGTAGCTTCAAAAACAAGAGGTGTGAGATTGTTTCTTTCTCAAGAAGAGAAAGTAGAAATTTTGGAGAAACATGGTTTTAGTTTTCAAAAATTGGCAAGAGAAGGTGTTGAAAAAATTCTTGATGAAAAATTGAAGTTAATAGGTATTGAAATTCAGTAAATGATTTAATGGCTAACTTTCTGAAAGGAGAAGCCAATACGAAAACTAGAAAAGGAATAAATTATGAACATGTTTGGAACAGAAAAAACAAAAAATAGTAGAGCAGAAAAGGAAGATGTATTTGGATTTAAGCCATCTGCATATCAAAAAGAAAAATATGAAGCAGAAAAAGAAATCTTTGGTGATAGTCAATTAGAACAGGTTGATAAAGCTAAAGCAGAACAAAAAAAATCAAAAGGTAAGTCTTTAGGATTCAAGTCATATGTAAAACCTGAGAAGGTAAAACTTGAGCCTGTTTATGCAGACTATATTCTTTCTGATGAAAATTATATGGTTTGTGCATTTGGTGAAAACATTAACCTTTATGAGTGGAAACAATCATATTGGAGCAAAATTAATCAAAAAAGTGGCATTGGACGTGCTATGAAATGGTTGCGTGAAAATGAAAAGAATGAAGCAACTGATATGCTTGCACAAAAATGTTTTGCAACAGCATTAACAACATTGCTTAGTGAAGATAGATTTCTTCCACCAAAACCAAAAACTATCATTATTCCAATGGAAGATGCATGGTTAGAAGTTCATGAAGATGGTGTGACTTTCATTGTTGAGCCAAATAAAGCTATTGGTGTGACATACCAAATCAAAGGAAAAGTATTAAATAGTAAAGAGTCAGTAGTTACTGATGATTTTGGTAATGTGGTTGAAGGTGCTAAACAAGAGCCATGCACTGATGATTTTGGAAACAAGAACATTTACATTCCAAAGTCTGTTCCTGAGAAATCATTGTTTGCACACTTCTTGAACAACTCAGTTCCTAAAGCAGAAGATCAACGTTTGCTTGCTCAATATACAGGTTCAACACTTATACCTGATGCACGTATGCAAACAGCTCTTGTGATTGAGGGACCAGGTAAAAACGGCAAGAGCGAGTATGCAAACATGGTTGCGGGAATGCATGAGAAAGTGGCATCACTAGACCTTGATGATTTAACAGGATTTGGTAAGGCTGAACTTGTGGATGCATCACTTGTGATTGTTCCTGAAACTCCAAAACGTTCCATAAACGAGCAAGAGCTAAAGAAAATCATCAGTGGTGACAAGATTGTTATCAATCAAAAGCATAAGGATGTTTTCACATACGAGCCAACAGCAAAAATGATTATTAACTGTAATTCTTTTCCAAAAATTGACGATGAAAGTAATGGCGTATGGAGAAGACTTATCATGATGAAATTTGATAATGTTATTGCTGACGACCAAATCATTAAAAATTTATCAAAAAGAATTGTTGATGAAGAAATGCATATCCTAGTTGATTGGGCAATCAATGGTTTAGTTGACTTATTAAAACAAGGGGATTTTTCAATTCCTGAAAGTGTTAAAGCAAACAAAGAAGCAGAGAAAAAAAATAGTAAAAATGTTCTTGTGTTTATTGAAGATATGTATGTTGAATTATCTGAAGAATGCAAGATGAAAAAAGATGATATGTATGCTAAATACAAAGTATATTGTGAAGAAAAATCTTGGAATGCTTTTGGTGAAGTCCAATTTTGGAAAATCATGAAACAGAAATTTCCAAATCTTCAGACAATACAAAAAAGAGAAATTTCAGGAAGAAAACTTTACTGCAATTTGTTCTTTGATTTATCACAAGCTACTGATGATCCTGAGATTGATGAAATGCATGTTGAGCTAGAGCTAGAAAGAGAGATTGCAATTCTAGATAAATCTTTAGCTAGAAAAACAATATCAGTAAATGAGTATGCAAGCATGTTGAAGAAAGCATTTGAAAAATATGCAAAAGCAAAATAAAAGAAAGCCACTAAAAAGTGGCTTTTTTATTGATATCCTTTTTGTTTTTACTATTGCTAAATCACATTGATTTTCGTATAAATTTAGAAAGGAGTTAAAAAAAGGGAATTGCAATGATAAAACGTGGCGACAAGATAGGGATGACCAACCCAAGAACAGGATTGAAACAAGAAGCAACTTTCTTGATTGCTTCAGATTTTCAGCACCCAAGAGAGTTTTCAAAGTATTTAGCAGAAATCTATTTAAACAACTACAACTTGTTTAGAGAATATGCAATTCATCTATTTGAATATCTAAAAGATAAAGACAATAATCTGTCAGAGCTTGATGTGATGGAAAATAAAAGCATTGTTCATGGAGTAAATGGATTTTATTTTGCAAGAGACAAGGAAATATTTGAACAACAAGAGAAAGAGCAAAAAGAATTTTGCAAGTTCTTCAATAAAATAATAGATAAAAAGAAAGGTTAAAATGAAAATAACAAACAAACTAACAGGACTTATGCAAGATTTTGACTTCAGGTTTCTTGATGACTTTAAAACACAAGACGACTACATCAACTATGTGTGTGACATGTATATCAAGAACCCTTGGGCTTTAGAAGAGTATCACCGCCACATCAACCAGGTTGAACCTACTGATAGCTATCCGTTCATGAATGCAGTGTGTCAGTCCTTCCAGGCACACAAGAAGAAGGTTTTCATGCCTGAATATGTTCTCAAGAAGCATCAATCACTTCACTGTGAAATAAACAAGATTCTGAGAAACAAATGAAATAGCCCACAATCAAGTGGGCTTTTTTCATTACTACAGGAGATTGTAGATGTTTCAAGAAGAAGATAATCTAGTTTTAATCTATTTAATTCATAAAGTCAATAATCAAAAAATAATTATTTTATCTATTGTGTTTTGCTTTGTTTTTCTTATCATTATTAGACAACTAATAAAAAAGGTAAGACATGAAAATAACAAAGTATTATGGCATTGAAAACTGTACAACTTGCATTGGCGAATCTAATGAATGGACTCTTTTAGAGTATGAAGAATTGGGACTGATTAAATTCTATGAGTCTAATAATTCAATCAATGCAAATGCCTTGGTTTTGAATTCAGTTAAAAACAATGAATTCTTTTTGAGTGAAAGCAACAATAAAATAAGTGTGTTTTATAATTCTGAACAGGTTCAAGGAAAAAGATTTGAGAAGGTTGAGCTATCAAGGGATAACAACAAGATTTTTTTCAAAACTGAAAATAGAACAATTGAATTCACAATGCAGTAAAAACAAAGGACTCTTTTGAGTCCTTTTTCTTTTGCCTGTTTCATTAGAATTTGTATTTCAAACTTATAGCAGTTAAATCCACATAATGACCGCTTGATTGTCCAAATGCATGAGTTCTTGAAATATCTACAGAAGTTGTTTTGTTTAATCCAACTTCTAATCCGTAGTTATATGAACCACCATAATTTGAACCTTCATCATACATTGCCTTATAAAAGCCTAAACCTGCTTTTGGACTTAATGAAATGCCATTATTTAAAGTGTAAGTGTAGCCAACATCAAAGTTTGCAAGAACATATTTGTCATTGTAGCTATTGCCTGAATCTACAAACTGAATACTTGGTTGCAAGAAAATATTCTTAGTCTGATAAGAAGTATAAGAAGCACCAATATTGTAGCCACTACCTGAATCACCCATAGAAGTTCTTGAGTGAGTTGCACCAACAAAAACATCAAAACTATTTGATGGTTGATTCACTTCTTCTTTCTGCACATTCTGATAATCATCTTTGTTGATTGGTACTGTTTTCCAAACATCAGAATCAGCATGAGCAACACCAATAGAACCTAAAACCATACTTAATAAAATCAACTTCTTCATATATTCTCCTTTAGTTGTAGTAGTTGTCTAAATAATATATGAAAAAATATGAATTAAATCAATAGTCAAAACATAAGATATCCAATTATTTAAAAAGATTTGTTTTCTCTATTGTGTTTTGCATTATTTTTCGTAAGATATAAATATAACTAAAATGGAGAATAAAAATGGAAAATAAAAATTCACTAATAACAGTCTGTGACAATGTTGGATTTTTCTTTGTTAATGTCTTAAACACAAAAACATTAAAGGCAATCAGAGAATTATCACAATCAATGAAACTTAATAACTTTGTTGTTCATGGTTTTTGTTCAACCATTGATGATTCCCATTTTGTAAAAATAGACAACAAATTTTAAGGGAAAAAATATGGAAACAAGAACACAAGAATTATTCAAAGAATTAAATGACTTATTAAACCAATTGCATCAGCAAGGTTTGAAAGTTTCATGGTCAAGTATTGGCAAGGTGATGAACCGAACAGAGCAACGAGCAAGAGCCAAGTTCTTGATGTTTGCTGATTACATTAAAGAGCAGAAGAGTAATGAGCTTTGGGATGTTGCTTACCAGGTAGGAAGTGCCAAGGGCTTTACACCTGAACACCAGGACATCATTAACACTACACAGCCTATTGCTTGGAAGTGTGCTGAAGGACATGCATTCAACAGTTCAATCAGAAAGATGAAATACAGCAATGCAGTTTGCCCACACTGCAAAAAGAAAAACAACTAAAACAAAAAGGATAGTTTATGAATAACTGGAAAGAAATTTATGCAAAGAGAAAAGCAGACAATGAATATGCAAACAAAAGCTTCAATGATTGGTCTTTAGTTGATTCAAAATTCTTAAGTGTTGAGAACCAAATGATGAGGCACTTGAGATTAGGTACTGCAAAAATTAAATTCTACGATAAAGAAAGTAAACAGGTTGTAGATAAAATATTGATTACAAAACCGTTTATACCTCAAGTTATTTTATGTGCTAAAGGAAGATTGTTTAATGCCAATAAAGACATAAGAAATAATGAGCTATCAAAATTATTTGAAAGCAAATTAAGGGGTAGCACAAGAGGACGTTCAAATAAATCAGAAATTAAAATTATCAGAGACTTTATTGGCTCTACAGGCACAAATGAAGATGTTGAAGAGTTTGATTACCTTGTATCTCAACATGACGATAAGAAAAATATTACAAACACTGATTTCTACACAAAATATGAAAAGGTATTCAAAGAAAAATTTGGGAGAGAGCCAAGAATAAACCATAGAGTGATTGATTATTTTTCAAAATTTGGACTGATGGAGTGGAGTCAAGAACTTCTTGTTGATAAATTATTTGATGAGGTCATTGATTGGAACCATAGATGTTATTCATTATATAACAATCAAAAAATATCATTGTCTTTAAATTTGCCTAAAAAAGAAAGATTTGAAGAGGATGGTGAATTTCTTGAAGATGCTTATGATGAAGTTCTACATGAAGAACTGCAAAATTACAATCTAAGATTAGATATGTATAAATATGCAATCTACCCAAGAATTGCAATTGATTATTCTATTCTTGCATGGTTAGATTTGAATTCTCTTGAAACAAGTTATTGGATTGATTTGATAAAATTAAATAGTTTCATCCCTTTATCAATCATTCCTTCTTCTACAAAAGAAAAATTCAGTGATGATGAGGTTTTGGAAATAGCTGAAGAAATCCCATCAGTATTGATTGAGTTTGGTAGAGAATATTTGTTTGATATGAGAACTCATGGTGAACATGTGGAAATTGAAAAAATTTACAACAAGTTGCCATATGAAAAACAAATCAATCCTGAATACTATATGGCTTTATACGATGTTGAACAGATTCACAAGGATGTAAACAATCTTTCCGAAGTTCCACAGGTTTTTTTTAGAAATAATTATGATGATGATTTTATATTTAGTAGGCATTACACAAGAAGATATTCTTCAAATGCAGAATTTATTTATGGTAGATTAAATAGTGAAGCAAGAGCAACACACGCATTAAGTGTTCTTTATGAAGACCCTGATCTAGTAACACTTGAAGACTTAAAGAGAGCGATAGAAATACAACCTTTAGGTTTGGCATTTAAACAACTTACAGGAGCATTTTTGAAAAGTCCAAGAACCTATTTCAGATTTATGGATGACATAGATATTTTTACACTTGAAGATTATTTGAATGCATGGTCTACAAAATGTAAAGAAGATGGGAATGATTTAGATAAATGTAGATTATTTATTCCATTGAAAAATTTAAGTTATGTAAAAGACTACATGATTGAAGCAGGTGCAATCTTGCACAAGAAAAATCAACCAATTGATTTCAGTCCTCATAAAGTATTTATTTCACCCGAAAGTGTCACATGGACTAGAAAAGGAAAAAAATATATTCAACCTAGAGAGACACATTCCATTAACAATGATGTGTGCTACTACATTGGACAATATTTCTATGTAGATAATTTTGACAACTTAAATTATGAAGAATTTAGACATGATTGCTTTGTTGAGTGCAGTGAAAAAATAATTCGTTCATTCAAATCAACAGCAAAAAATTATGGATTTACTTTGACAAAACACAGCATAAATAAAATTGAGTCATTGATACCAGATTTTGCAATTCAAGACTATTTGTTTAAAAAAGAATTGATTGATTATAAATTCTCTGTTGATGTATTAGAAGTAACATATTCAAACATTAAAGGATTTGATAAGGCAAAGGAATATCTAAAACATTCAAATAAATTATTGCCAAAAAATGATATTAAAAAAGAGAAGAAGATTAAAATTTAAAATATAGAGCCACTTTTTAGTGGCTTTAATATTGTGTTTTTTCTTTTTTTGTATATACTAAAATTATAACTAAAAGGAAAAAATATGAAAATAAAAATAATCGTATTGGCTTTATCAACATGTTTTGCTTTAACAGCATGTAATGATGATAAAAAAACAGAACATAATAAAAACAAATATGCAGTAGATTTCACCAAGTCTGAACCTGCACCATCAAAACCTTCTGTTCCTGCATCAGCACCAACACCCACACCTTCAGCAGTTCCAATAGCACCAACCAACCAGGTGCAACCTGCAACAGCTTCTTCTACACCCGCACAATCAACACAGAAGAGCAGAAGAGATAGAAGCACAACCACAGCATCAGCCCTTGCAGAGTTCAACAGTGGCAATTACTTCCATGCCCTTGTGATGACATCAGAGGGATTTGTGAGTCATCCATACAGAGACAACATGGGATGGGCTTTAGCTTATGGCTGGAACATCAGCTTGAACGGCCAAGGAGCTAATAGAGGGTATGCAACCAAGGCAGGACTAGATAAGTCCACCGTAGAGAAGATCGCATCTATGGGCATTTCTAAAGGCGGAAAACCCAATCTTGATGCAACACCACAACCAGGCATAAGCATCAACCCACAGCAAGGATTGGTTGTAGTAGATGAGATGAAGAAACCTAGCGAAACAGCAGCTATAGCATGGTTAGGAGCTTCTACCTGGAACAAGTTGAAGTCCAACCAACAGGCAGTGCTTGTAGACCACTTTTACAGACTTGGAGCAGGTGGAGCTAAACAATACTCAACCATGCAAAAAGCAGTAAGAAATTATGCTAACAATCCCACTGATGAAAACAGTCAAAAAGTTGCACAAACTTTTGTTTATAAATACAGAATAAAAATTGGTGACACATGGCAAGTAAAACAAGATAAAAGAGCTACAGCATTACTTGGTTCCTTATGGTTGAATCCTGAAGCATTCTCTTCAATGTTGAGTAACAAACCAATATCAGCAAGTGCAAGTCAGACTCTTCAAAAAGTTGCTTCTTATGGAAACATGAAAATAGATACTTCAAAACCAATCAGCCAACAACTTGATGAACAAGATGAATTAGATAAGTTGATTGATGAAATGGAAGCACAAGGTAAGAAAGTAGAATATCAACCTGTTGTAAATGACAAACCAATCATTCCAACATTTGAAGAACAAAAGCAGGAAGAAAAACCAAAAGCAAAAGCACCTGCAAATAATGGATGTGTCAAAGTAAATGCACAAGTTTGGAAGTGTCCACCAGGAGTTATACCACCTGAACTTCAATAAAATTAAAGCCACTATGAAGTGGCTTTTTTTCTGTCTGCAATGGATGGATATGAAAAACAAAGGGGGATTATTCCCCCTTAAATTCAAAGTCCCTTGATTTCAGCTTTCTTTCCATTTTGAGTAATCATTACTTGTTGCCCGACTTGGAAACCTGAATCTTTTACATTCACATTGAAAGTAGAACCATCAGGCATTTGAACCACAAGTTCAGTCATTGGCACATTAATTACTTGCTTGTTGTATTGACTACCTGCAACAGCACCACCCAACACACCAAGAACAGTCATGGCAGTTTTTCCATCACCTTTACCAAACTGATGACCAATAACACCACCAGCAGTTGCACCCACTAATGCACCAACACCATTAGGTTGAGTTTCTTGAGCAAGGAAAGGACGGACAGAAACAACTTTTCCATAGAACACATTCTTATCTTCAGGTTTAACAGTTGCACAAGCAGAAAGAAGAATGGAAAGAGAAACGACAATGCAAGTAATAAATTTCATGATGAACTCCTTTGTTTAGATGAGTACATCTTAGCGTACTTTTTTAAGAACGCAACAACCTAAAAACAATCTTTATTTTAAAAAGAAAGACAATCAATTATACAAAACTAATTATTATACCATTGCATTAAAGTTTAATTTTCGTATAAGTATCTTATAACAACTAAAAAAGGATACTTATGATAAATATTTTGATTTATGGAGCAATTGCCTATGTAATTTATAAAGTTTTGTTTTCAGGAAAAAGAATTTCATTTGGCAATGAAAAGATAAAACTAGAATTCATTCCATCAACACAATATTTTTTAAATGTTCGTTCAGCAGTCAGTGTTGAAGAATGGGAAACCATAGCAAAAGTTCACTACAGAAGAGCAAAAGGACATTGTGAGATTTGCAGTAAAAAAGGCCGCCTTGAATGTCATGAGCTATGGAGTTTTGACACATCATCCTTCACTCAAAAACTCACAGGAATGGTTGCTTTATGTCATGAATGCCACGGTGGAATTCATTATGGACACACCATACACAGCAAGGACAGAGCAGATGCAGCACGAATCACCAAACACCTTCTTAAAGTGAATGGATGGGATGTAGACCAACTCAAGGACAAGATGAGTGATGCCCAGGAAGAAGCAGGACGTTTAACCAGGTTGGCAAAAAAGGGACCAGGTGGATACAAGCTAGATTTGACCTTATTGAACCAACGAACTTATAAAGATGCAAAACTAAGAAAGATGACTACTGATGAAAGAAGTAAATGTGTGAGAAAAGAAGCATATTAAAAAAGAAGCCCAATAAGGGCTTTTTTATTTTTGTAAAACAAAAGATATTTTATTATTTGCTATTGTGTTTTGCATTGTATTTAATACAATAAAATAACTAACAGGAGAAAATTATGGATATATACAGAATAGTTGGCAATATACCACGCGGCGAAGGATTGCTTATTCAAACAAAAGAGTTTGGCATAATAAATGAGGATGGATTAAAAAAAAGAATTCTTGAACTTGTTAATGAGTTTATGAAATCAAATAAAGTAGATAAATCAGATACAACTTATGATCTATGGGATTGGGAAAGTAATAACTCTGAATTAAATTGTGATTACGAGTTTTACACAGACATGATTTATGACATCGTTTCAGGTTGTACAAGTTGTGAGATTTCACCAAGAGAAATTGAAATTGGAATATTAGAAGCTTTGGTGAATGAAGGATTTGTAAAAAATGGATTAATAAAACAAAGTCACTTTGCTAAAGATAAATATGGTGACAGAAAAATATCAAATGAAAGTCTTCAGCGAGTAGTAAAAACAGATGAAGTTCTTTTACATCATGATGAATTAGTAGAATTGCTTATAAAGAGTGGATTGGTTGTTGAAATTGATGAATTTACAATTCAATTAAATAAAGAACTAACAAAAACTTTATCATCACACTTGGATTGAAATCAAACAAAAATAAAGGCTCAATTTGAGTCTTTTATTTTTTCAAACAAAAGATATCTTCTTTTTTATTTGCTATTGTGTTTTGCATTATTTTTCTTATACTTAAAACATAATAAGGAGAATGAGATGAAAAATACAAAAATAATAGTTTGTGATGTTCCAGAGGATTTATTCAAAAGAAATGAACCTGAAACTGTTCTTGAATACAAAGCAAGAATGGCAAAGTACCACAATCACCCAGGACTACTAAATCAAGAAATTGCATCAATCCAAGAAGAAGATGTTGAACACAATTATCAAACTTTTGGTGATACAAAAGAAGACAGGTTAGATGATTTTTGGTACGAAGATTCTGATTCAGCTATTGAAGACTTAGAAAGAAATAGCAGTGTTGGAAGAGAACACTTCAAGAAATCTAGATTTCAGTATTTCAGGGATGTGGATTTTGTTTGTGAAGTTGCTTGCAGAAGTGACTATCAAAACTTGAAATATTGCTCAAAGAAAATGAGAGACAATGCTTATGTAGTTTATTCAGCAATGTTCATGTGTGATGAGCATCAGGAAAGATTGACACTTATTTATGCATCAAAAAGACTACAAGATAAAGTTAATTCTTTAGTAGAGAAGAAAAAAATTAGAATTCATGAGGCATTGCTAATTATTGCAAACATAGAAGCAAAGGTAAATAAATACAAAGAATCATTTGGTGATTCAGAAGAAGGACAGGAGGAATAATCATGTTTTCATGGCTAAACAAAAAGAATGAGATAAAAGAAGATAGAAAATTAGAAATGGTTCAGGATGTTATCAGTAGATTAACACTAAAATATCCATCAATCAGAGGTGACTTGAAAGTTGTTCAGGATTATTGGAAACACAATATGACTGAAAGAGAACATGCTATGACTGAAGCTAAAATTCAAAATTCATTTCAGCATAGAAAAATGGAAGTTCAAATGGTTTCACACTTCCTGCTTTCAGAATTTGAAAAGAAGAAAATCACATCATCAACAATTGCTGAATTAATTGAAAGAAGAATCAATCCATTAAGAATAACTGTTAGTTTTCTATATGGTGACAAAGGAGAAATGGAAGGTAAAAGATTGAGTTATGACTTGAATATAAAAGAACTTCTTGAATTATCTAAAATTGATGCTTTTTATGCAACAAAAGTTCTAGCAACAATAAGTTATATTGCTTATTTGATAGTAATGAAAGTAGCAACAAATGAATTCCACACATAAGAAAAGCCCCATCAGGGGCTTTTTATTTGAGTAGAGAACCATTTTTGATTGCTGCATCAACTAGAGCTTCTAGCAACTCTCTCTGAGTAAGATTGTGAACCTGGCACAGTGCCATGAAGTAAGTCTTGGTTTCACCAGATACAGACACATTCACAGGTTTCAATCCATCCTTCTTATCGTTGTCTCTCTTCTTCTTCTGAGCAAGAGCAAGTTGAACCTTGCGATCCACACCAGAAGAGGGACGACCTACACGACTAGCAACTTGAAGTTCTAACATCACAATCACCTTTTTTGTTTATTACATAAGATGATTGTTGCGTACTATTTTTACTTCATCAACAAAACAATAAATAAAAAGATTAGTGAGTCAACAAAAAGACGCACAAAAGAAGAAGCCCCAACTTTTCAGCAGGGGCGAACTTCAAACTAAACTAAAAGAATATGATACTAATCATTTTGTAAAAACAACTAGCATTCATCAGTGTAGCAACAAAAAATCTTTTTGCAATAGATATCGAATATTTATTTTCCTGTTGTGTTTTGCATTGTATTTCTTAAAATTATATTAGAACAGGAAAAAATAAAATGTATAACATAGAACATGTATTAATCTTACTTTCAAACTACAACAATATTGCTCAAGTCAAATACTTTCAGACTACAGACATGAAGCACAACATCACCATCAAGTTTGTAGACCTAACAGCCAAGCACCTAAAAGCCTATACCTGCAAGGAACTCTACACCCTTGCTGAACAGACTCTAACCAATCACAAGTGACCAGGTAGCCACCTGGACGACCAAAACACCCCAAAAATCACACCTGATTTGCTTAAAAAAGTGGCACACCTTCAGGAAGGTACTTTTTAGGCTCTACGAGGCCACGGAGTCTTCAGACATCGTTTAGCCCATCCGACCATGAGATCGTGCAACACAGGCCGATTGTGGAGGTCGATTTTTCAGCCAACAACCCAAAAAATCAAAAAAACATATTTTTATTATTTATTTCTTGTCTATTGTGTTTTGCTTTATTTTTCGTAAGATAAAGTATAACTAAATGGAAAATAAAATATGAAAGAGAAAACAAAAAGAAAAATAGAGTTGTCTTTGTTGGTGGTAGCAGTATGGAGCATTTTGTTATTTCTCACACATGAAGATAACAATACAATCAAAAGCAACACAACACAAAAAGAAGAACAGGCTGTAAAAAATCCACCAAGAGAAAGGGCTGTAGGTGGAGCAATATTTCAATAACAAGGAGAAAAACATGAAATATGTAGATAGATTAAAATATGTATTATATGCAGTAAAAGAATTGGTGATGATGTATTTTGTAGTGTGGTTGATTTTTGTAGCATTTCCATATGTTGTTTT
The DNA here is from genome assembly GCF_041914625.1 of Aquitalea pelogenes. Classification (NCBI taxonomy): domain Bacteria; kingdom Pseudomonadati; phylum Pseudomonadota; class Betaproteobacteria; order Neisseriales; family Chromobacteriaceae; genus Aquitalea; species Aquitalea pelogenes. The sequence continues at coordinate 212,396 of NZ_JAYSDA010000001.1, forward strand.
ATCAATGGTAAATCCAAGCTACAACAGCATATATTTCCATTTCTTAAATAAATATCACACTGTTGGAATACTCACATTGTCATTAATATTCTTTAGTTTGAAATCAAGAAAATACTGATGGAAAAACAAGGGCTTCACTATGAAGCCTTTTTTATTTTCAAATTTATTAAATTTGCTATTGTGTTTTGCATTATTTTTCGTAAGATTATTTTATAACTAAAAGAAAAGGGAATTTCATGAAAAACCAAGAATCTACATTTGAAAATGTTTTAACTTTAGCTGCTTCAAATCAAGAGAAAGACACACCATACATTCCAGAACAAAGGGAAATGTTATTAAATGGCATCATTGCTGCAAAAAGAGAAAAAGAAAAAGAAAGTGAAATTAAGACTCAGGCAACAATAAAAGAAAGAATTAAGTATTTTAATCATGAACATGGTTGCTTGTCATATTTAAGTGTTCATTTTGAAAACGATGGAACAATGATAATTTTCTTCAATCAAGTTAAAGGTTGCACCAAAGTATATGAAGGAAAAGCAAAGTATTTTAATGAGTCAGATTTGAAAGTTTTGCTTCAGTATGGATTTAGTAAGTTGTTCTACAACACAGACATGAAGCCATACAAAACAAACGGATTGGAAGAAGAGTATTTACAGGTAATAAATAAATAAGGAGATAGTATGAGTAAAAAATCATTCAAAGAAGAAGCAAGAAAAATAAATTATGTTGAAGCATTTGTTTATGCCGCAAAACATCCTTGGTTGAAAAAATTTGCCGAAAGAATTCAAAGGGAATTTACAGACGAAAACGGTAAATGCTTTGGTGAAGAAGTAGTTATCTTGAACACTCAGTTTGCTTACTTCATGAAAAATGAGCTTGAAGATGAACACTTCAACCCTGAAAAAGAATTCTTGATGTTTACCGATAGAGAAGCGGTAATCATTGATGAAGTAGCACAAGCAATCAAAGTAAGATTTACCTTAGACAGAAAAACAGGCTTCATCTACAAGCAGAGAAATCTTGCCTTGTACCTGGACGAGCAACCAGGAGCAAACAACCCATTCATCACCATTGAAGACAACATCAGATGGGCCAATGTTGCAATCATTTCTAAAGAGTCCTTGATGAACAAGAAGAAAAACAAAACAGTCAGAGTAAGTCCATTACTTGTAAGACTAATAACAAAAAACAACTAAGGAAATAACATGAGAAATAGAATAGATTTAGACACAATAAAATATCATACAAAAGAAGAAGTATTAAACTATGCCGATGAATTTTGGCCTAGTGAAGAACTCTCTAAGTCAGTTAGTAACATTGATGATTTGAATAACACTATTGACCTTGGAAACCATGACAAGGAAACCGTTAAACATGTCATTAATAACCTTGGAAAATACTATTTTTTACCATGCATCAAGCATGAATATTTAGCTGATACTCAGATGATGATTGAACATCTACATCAAAATGATTGGATGTATGTTCCAATCTTTAACATCACAAGAGATATTATTGATTCAGATGAGTTCTTGAAACAATTAGTTATTTTGCAAGCAGAAGCAAAACAATATTTATCATATGGATTTGATTTTGGATGGTATAACGGCTTTATGAGTGATGAAGAAATTGAAGAAGAATTGAACAACAACATCAAACAATTCCAAGATGACTATCAAAAAGAGTTGCCAAAATTTGCTGAACAACTAAGGAAAACCGTATGGGACACCATAAACAAAGAGAGAGCAGAATAAAAAAAGGGACTCAAGCGAGTCCTTTTTTATTGGGCTTCTAGCAAGTTCAAGTCATATCCCTTGTTAGTGATTGCCAAGCGTAAGGCTGCATCATGCAGTAAATCCCTTACACCATCATCAAGGATGATTTCATACCCATCATCCACATCAATATCAAAGTCTTCACCCTGGAAGCTGTAGGTGGCCAAGATGCCCACTAGGTCAGGAGTAGTGCCATTGACTTTGCAACGATTGATTTCAACCAGGCAAGCACTGTAGTTCACATAGTCAGTATAGAGATTGAGAGTAACACCCACACCCAAACCATCAATTTCAAAATCATAGTAGAGATTGGTTGCCTTGTAGTCAGGCTTTTTTCCATCAAAACAATAAACAATTCCTGTTTCACCAAGTTCAAGAACTCTCTCAATCACATTTTTTCTTAAAAGTATTTCTTTCATATCATTCCTTTTTAGTTGCTGTTCTTAGATTATATGAAATCAAAACAATAAGTAAATGAATAAAGATATCCTATTTTTAATTTGCTATTGTGTTTTGCTTTGTTTTTCTTACAATTAAAAATATAGCTATAAGGAAAATATAAATGAAAGAAGAAGAATTATTATTAAACAAAACATCAAAAGAATTCAGAGAGTCAGTCAAGCAAGTCATTGCATTTATTGAACAAGCAAAAACAATATATCCTGATGTCAATTTCAGCTACAACATAGAATATAGCCATTATGACCAAGGCCAAGAATATATAGATTTATTCCTTGACTTATCCATCTTTGAAGAAATTCCAATGGATTTGTTTATGTTCAGTTACCACTTGTCTAAAAGAAGAATAAAGATTGACACATTGGATTCCCAACTTGAAAGCTACAGCAGCTATTTTGATGATGTAAATGCCTACCAAGCAGTTGAAAACTTCATCAGTGGAGTGGAGTACAAACTAGCATGGCTTCAATGGGAGATAGATAACGACTGATAGAGCCACGCCTTGCCATGCATTCAGTTCAACCAGGAAGAGGACTTGTAGAAGTCCTTTTTTCATTTCTGCATTACCCTGGCTTGCGCCGCCCCTAAAGGGTGCTCATGTTCCGAGAAACAAGACGAGCTTGTTCTTGCTACCGCATCAATCCAAAAGAAAAATAAATAATTATTCAATCATAAAGATATCGACTTTTATTTTTTCTATTGTGCTTTGCATTATTTCTATTATACTTATTATATAACTAAAAGGAAAAATAAAATGAGAAATATCTATACAATCAATATGTCAAATAGAAACTACAACATCAAATCTACAGAGTTCTTTTCTCTTACAGATAAAAGCTATCAAATCGCATTACTTAAAACATTAATCAAAATTGAACATGATGCATTATATGTTGATGAATTAGAGCATGTAATGTTCTTTGTAAGAGACTATAGAGTGATGGAAGAAAATGACTATGATTTTTTCACACTAGACATCACTATTGATACTAAAGTTGATTGCTATACTTTATCCTTCAAATATTACTACGATAGATCATTTCAAAAAGACCAAATAACAATTGATCTAATTAGCAAATCTGGGTATGTGTATGAAAAACACTTCTTCCTTTCTTCAGTTGATGATGCTCTTAATGTGTTTTTAGATGGAATCAATGACTATCTAAATGGAGTTGTTGAGAAAAATAAACAAAACTCCTAATAAATGAAAAGACTCGCAAGAGTCTTTTTTTATTTTATCAAACAAAAGATATCGACTTTTGTTTTTGCTATTGTGCTTTGCATTATTTTTATTATACTTATTATATAACTAAAAGGAAAAGTAAAATGAAAACCGAAATCGTAAAAATCAAAGTATATAACCAAAACAGCATTTATCCTGATGCATACACCGGCTTCTCAATCTATGAAGTTGAAATCTCAGCAGAGGGAAGAAAAAACTTTAGATTTGATAATGCTTGTGAAGATGGAGAATGGTACACCGTTTCAAGATGGGAAAGAGAAGATGGAAAAATTGACAAATACACAGCCATCTTAGAAGAAGCTAAAACCAATGGATTGAATGATTGGTTAAACAAATAAAAAAGGGGGGAACCCCTTTTCACTAAAAACTAAAACAATAAGGATAAGAAAATGAAAATAATTAAATGCCATGAAATGCTTAAAGAAGACAAGAAAATCACAATCACAATAGAAATCCATCCTGAACATCTAGAAAAATATCAAGACATGATGTTTTCAGATAAAAAAGAATTCTATGAAAAATTTAACAAGGAAGAAAAACGTATTGTTAATAAATGGGAAAGATATTATGGAATCCAAGTATCAGAAGTAAAGTATAAAAATTTACCATAAGAAAGGGGATTGCCCCTTTTTTGCTATCCATCATGAAATAACTATAAGGAGAAAAATCATGACTCAACCAAAGAAAAAATACATCACATTAAGCACACTCAAAAAAATCTTCACTGATAAACACATAAAAAAGCATTTTCCACATCCTGAATTCATCCATAGAGAAAGAGTAGGTTGTGAAAATTTCAAGGTAGATATGAAGATGTACAGCCTGGATGCAGTCCTTGAAGCTATCACCAATGGAGTGCCCGCCAGGTTAAAACTCACTGATGACTATGAGCATTACCAAGTGCTACAGAAAGCAATCCTTGTTGCCAAACTAGAGAAGAACCTAGTTAAAACTACTACCAAACAAAAACCTAACAAGATATGAAAATCTACAAATAAAAATGACTTCCTAGAGAAGTCTTTTTTTTCAAATAAGGATATCCATTAATAAATCAATCTATTGTGTTTTGCTTTATTTTTCGTAATATATAATTATAAATTAAGGAAAAATAAAAATGAAAAACATGAACATCAATCACCATGAATTATTGAAAGTCATCTTTGCTTGCAAATACACCAAAGGAATGTTGAGAATAACAAACACACTTAATAAGGAATGGGACTATCAACCAAACAGCCAAGAAGTATTTGAAGGACAAGTAGTAGTTCATTTTGGAAGTGTTTCAATACTTACCATCTACTTTAAGAAAGACACATCAGTCACTTTCCTTGTGCAAGGTTCAGAAAAAGAGATTGCACAAAAGGCAGCAGATTTCATCATCCAAGAATCCACTAGAGCTTAAAGGATGATGAGCATGACCCATGACATCAACACCATCCTTCAGGTAGTCCGTAGATTCACTACAGCAGCCATAGATGGCACTGACTGGACTCATACCACTACCACCAGGAACAACACCATCAGATCCCGTTTCTTGAAGCCCTATGTGTCTTCAGAAGGGAAGATGAAGCACAACGGCGCCGATGGTTACACCGTTCATTTTGATGATGGATACCCAACCATCACATACAACGATCCAAGGACAAGGTTCATGTTCAAGAAGAACGACCAGGAACTAGAACTCAAGCTTTGGAGCTTACTTACCAACACTCATACTAATAATAAAGGAGAAAATCATGAGTAAAACTAAAAAACTATTTTCAGTAGTTGAAATGAAAAAAGCAGAAAAAGAAATCAAACAATATCTTCACTGCATCTACCCAAGCAATGAGCTACAAGAAATATCAGAACAAGGCTTTTTGAATGAATTCATTGCAGTTTTTCAAGCTGCAAGAGTATGGGAATTGTCAATCAAAGATTGCTATGAAATCGCAATTTCTGAGTTCAATAGAGATACATCAGAAGATAAAAGACATTTTAAAAATGCAGCACAATTTGGCTTATGCCCTAACTTCTAAATAAAGGAAAAACTATGAATATTATATTAAAAGAATTTGTCTATCCTTCATTGTCATATAGAGATTATTCAGAATGGAGAAATCCAAGAGCAGTTATTGATGAATACTACTTGCCATTATTAAATTCTGAAATGTCTGAAGATGATAGAAAAGAAGTAATTAAAGAATACAAGGCAATCACTCAGAAAGAACTTGATGAACTACAAGAGCATTTACGATTTATGTATTACTCTGATAACTAAGCACAAAAGAAGACTTCATCTAGAAGTCTTTTTTATTTTGTAATTAACAAAAGATATCGTCTTTGAAAATAATTAAATATTTTTGTATTTGCCTATTGTGTTTTGCATTTTTTCTGTTTTAATATAAGTATATACAAAAATTAAACAAGGAGAAGAAAATGATATTTTTAATTTTAGCAATCATCGGTTTAACATTATTAGGTTTTGACAGAATTGTAAAAACATTTTGGGCTTTTGCTGATGCAATCCATGACGTTTATGTAGCAATCAAAAACAACTAATCAATCAATCATAAAATAATAACTAGGAGAAAATTATGAAATTAGAACAATACTTAGCAACAGTTGAATTATCACAAGAAGTTTTAGAAGGTTTAAAAAATATTCAATTGGTAAAAAAAGAAATCATTGAGAACACACCAAGAGCAACAGCACCATCAGTCAATCAAAAATTTGAACAAATGATTGGACGTGTTGAAAGAGAAGAAGTGCTTAACTACATCATCTTCTTACAAGAAGAAGGTTATTCAAATTCTGAAATCTTAAAAATGGAAGAAGACTTTGATTACATGTCTGATGATGACATTAAAGATTTAGTTGGCTTTGAATTCAAAGAAAGAAACTTTTGCTTTTCAGTATTGGGAGCAAAAAGAGCAAATAATTAATCTGTATATATTGATTTCTTCTTTTAATTTTTGTATATATATAAAGTAAAAGGAGAAATTATTATGGAAGATGAAAAAGAAAATAGAAAATCATTCTTTTTTCGCACAAGCAAGACTTCAGCATCAATAATGTATGAATTATCAAAAGCATACAAAATGAGTGAAGCAGCAGTCATAAGACTAGCATTAAAAAATGAATATGAAAAATTTACAAATAAAACTAAAGGAGAAGAAAATGAGTAAATTCAAATTAAATAAAGCATTAAATAGAAAACAAGTGGTTATTTTTGTGAGCCTTGAGGGTGGAGTTCTTAAATCTACAAGTGCTGATAAATTGGTTTCAAAATTAAGACAAAAAGGTTTCAAGGTTGCATTTTGGGATGCTGATCCTTCAAATAAATACTCAAACTACAAGAAAAATAAAACTAAAGATGCCAAGGGGAATATCATTGATGATGATCAATTTACTGGATGCATAAAATTAGACCTTAAAAAAGAAGCAGCAAAAATTGTTAATGCTTCTGATGTTGAAGCTGATTTTGTTGTTATTGATCTTCCTGCAAATAAAGCTGAAGAGTCTGTATCAGGATTAAAAAGTATTTCAGAATTTATATTGTCATTCACAGATGATTTAAGTAACTCAGATGTTGTGTTTTCAATACCAATTTCAAATGATAAGTGTGTCAGAACATTTAACACAGTTTATTCATGGACTAAAGGAATTGATGAAGAAGAAATGGTTCATCCAATAAAAATTGTTTCTATCATTAATACCGGATTCATGGGCGATAATGAAGCATCACTTGAAAAAACAATGAACTTATATGAAAAAGACCAGTTCATTGAATTAATGAAAAATGACTCAAGATTTAACTTCAAAGAGGTTGAAATGAAAGGTTCTTTTGATGATAGTGGCTTAATGAAAGATTTATTAGAAGTAACTAATCTTGGCGATGCAATGAGCAACTTAAATAATCATGCAACCAATATTAGAAGAATGTTAAATAAACATAATGCTGACGCAGAAAATCTTATAGAACAATACTTAGATAATCCAATTGTTGAAGAGTAATAAAAAAAGGCCCCGTAAGGGGCTTTTAATTTATGTTTATTGTTTTAATGCTGATAGCTTTAGTCATCAATTCAAAAGCAATGTTTCCTTGTTCTTTTATTATGAAATCTGTTGCTTTAAAAATCTTCTTCATTGGTAATTTGTTTTTTCTTGCATTGTATAGAACATGACCAAATAATAATAATTCATTATCAGAATATTCTTTTAAATACTCTCTATCTTTTTGATAAGATAGATTAGCATCAACACCATTCCAATTGAAACCAGATGGAACTTGCTTGATTTCCACACCTAGAGATTGAGCTACATCATCCCACCATTCCCTAGAAACACCTCTCTCTGAGCTTTCAGGGGAGGACACCACCAAACCTACACCTTGACTCTTCTCTTGCACTACAGGGGCTTTAACCACCTTGTCAGGCATAGGAGTAACGGCTGAACCTGGAACATCATCACCACCAGGTTGAACAGGGGAGCTATCGCCCTTGTGTGTTGTGTCTATATGGCTAGTTATGTCGTCCATACGGGTAATGACAGTAGAAGGGGAAAGTGTTTTTCTCTTGATGGCACTCATATAGACACTAACCATATTCACAGTTGCATTACTAAACCCTTCTTCATGCAACATTTCACACACCAACTTATAGAACGATGTTTTTGATGAACGAGTTATAGGCTTCAATTCAGAGACAAGGCTTTGGTAGTTCTTTTCAAGAAAGAAATACAAGTTCTTATCGCCAATTGCAACCAATTGACTCTTTTTATTATTTATCTTGTCTTCAAATGAAACCATATTAACCCCTTGCACGACTTATGTATGTAATAACCTTTGCTCTATCAGAAACATCAAATCCACTTCTACTTAATGCATCACAAATCAAGTTTATATAGTTGATGCCATACATCTTGCACAATGGCTGAACTTCTCTATCCCATTGATTGATGTATTTCTTTAAATATTTAGTAAGTTTTAAGTCGATAGCAGAGTCTATTGACTGATTTATGTTTTCTTGCAAGATGTTTTGAACATTACCTTCTAATGTTTTGCACAAATCATCATCCAAGTCTTCAGTTTTAAACTCATCAATATAATTCTTTTTTTTCTTAATTCTACGAATATACAAACCAACAGTTGATTCATTAACTTCATAACCATTACTACAAAGAAGATTTGCAACTTCCCTATAAAACGATAACTTCCTTAAACGACATGCAGTAATAAACTCACCCATCAGTTCATTGAAAATCAATTCCAAAACAAAAGAAACATTTGTCACACCCTTTTGTTTTGCAACCAATAACTTCCTTTCACATATTTTCTTGTAAAAATCATCAACTTCATTTTCATTCATATTATTTCTCCATATTGTTATTAAACAATACGAAAATAATACAATAAAGTCAATATATTGTAATGAATAACATAATAGATGACTAATGACTTATTAATGAATGTATAAGAGTCAATTAATGATTGACTAAGAGCATATTAATAACCTATTAAGAACCTGTACTTTTTTGTCTCCTTGTGTAATTTTTTTAATGTTTTTCATTTAAAAATTAGATAAAGAACTAATCGAACATGTTCTGGGTTGCCGTGGGCTTATCTCGTGTTTATTAATGGTTTTGCAAGGTAACTCTTGCATTTTCTTTTTATTTTGTTATAAGTAGACAGAAGAAAAAACTAAAATAAAAGGAAAATAATATGAAAGTAGTCAAAGTAGAAGATGAATTCTTCATGGATGCAAAGTTAGCAGGAAAAACATTTAATCAACATCATGCAGATTTAAAACGAAATAATAAGAATGGTGAATTGAAGATTGCAGAAAGAGAATTGGAAAAAATTAAAGAGTTGCAGGTTTTAGTTCAAGCCATGACTGAGCAAAGAAAACAAGATAGATTACTTGTTGATAGTCTTTTTAAAACAGTCAAGCTACAAGAGCAAAAAATAAATGCTCAAACAGATGCAATAGAAAAACTTACTGATGTTTTAACAAAAGCAATAACAAGAAGATAATAAGAGGTAGAGATATGTTAGGAATAATAAATAAATATTGGATGGTAGGTTTTGATAACAAGAAATATCTTCTTGATCAACTTGCAGAAATTAAAGAGAACGGCATGAGTCAAGCACAAAAATACAACTCTGCTGACATCATGGCTGAAGCAAATGCAGACTCTGAACTTTATGTTCCTGAAAATGCATTACAGAGATACACATATGCAGGTGGAGAATTGTTTGATGAGTATGGTTTAACAGGAGCTTTATCAGAAGACAATCTTGTGACCATTTCAAACCTTGAACTTGGTATAGACAAGAGAACCAAGCCACATGTGAAACCAGTCAACAGAACCATCTATTCAGTGCCAAATCCTGATGCCAAGTTCCACGAACTCACCCAGGAAGACATCAAGAATGGCTACTACATGAATGATGATGAAAAGATAACCTTCAAGCCAACAGACATCAAAACAAGGGATGGTGTTCAGTGTGTTGCTGATAAACAGAACTACTACATCAACATCACGAAGAAGGATGCAGGACGTGGTTATTACATTAGTAAATCAGGCAAAAAGGTTGAGTTCAAACCTGAAGATGTAAAAGAAGTGGTTCAACAAAAAAGAAAAACAGGTATTGAGTTTGTATTGACTCAAGACCATACATTCAGTTTTGCAATTGCACTTATGACTGAAGAACAAAGAAAAGTTGCAGAACAAATCATGATGGATAGTGCAAAAGAAGCATATGAAAAAATGTTTAAGCAGTATCTTAGTGACTATGCAGGAAATGAAGGCAAAACAGGTTACTACATGTTTTACCACAACGACTCACGTCAAAATTTACCATTTTCACACATTCACTTATGTGTGCCAAATTTAGTTAAATTGCCAAATGGTGAAATTAAAGCTATTGAAATTCCTGAAATCAAAGAAAGAGATTTTCATAAAAAATTAGACATGATGAGAAAAAGTAGTCTTGTTCAGAAATGGCAAGAAGCTTTTGGTGATACCTATCCAATTGAAGCCTATGACAAAAAAGGTAAATCAATCATGGAAGGTGATGAGAATGCAGAAATTGCAGATTGGAGAATTGCTTATGATGATGAGTCATTGAAAAAAATCAAGCTATCCACAAAAGCAAAAGAAATGATTGATGATCATATTTCTCAAGAAAAACTTACATTATTCCAAAAAGTAGAAATAAAAAGACAGGCTTTGGATGCTGATATTGAAAAATTAAAATTAGAAATCAAATCACTTGATGTTCAAATTGATGAGAAAAAAGAAATTCTTCAAAACTTAAAATCACAACTTCCTGAAAATACAAAATGGGGAATTTTAGTTAAGCATGGTTCAGGTGAATTACCATTAAAAGAAGGTGAAGTTAAAAAAGAAGGTGAAAACAGAAATTCATATTTTGTTACCTGTAAAGATGACTATGGCACTGAACACACCATTTGGAGTAAAGCACTTAATGAAGCAATCGCTACAAGCAAGGCTCAACCAGGTGAAAAGATTGAACTTACTCACCTTGGAAAAGTGCCTGTTATAGTCAAAGTTCCTATAAAAGATGAACAAACAGGAAAAACTAGATGGGAAGAAAGAGAAGTTCTTAAAAATAAATGGGAATGCAATAAAAGTGAACAAAATAGAGATGATATTGTTGCTGAAAGATTAGCCATTATTGAAAAGAAAAAAGAAGTAAGCAATCAAATTAAAGACAAACAATCTGAGGCATTCCAATTGAACAAAGATTATTCAGTTCAAATTAAGGATTTGGAATCAAATAAACATAGAAAATATGTTTGGGAAATGATTAAAGCACCTAAAGAAAAGAAAGCTAAATCATTCAAGGATTTGGAGATAAATAAGACTGCTAAAGAATTTGGATTGAAGATGAAGAATGACAAAATTGGTGTTCTTTTCATCAATAAATCAGACAAAACTTTAATCAATAAATTAACCAATACTTCACCATTCTTTTCTGAAGCTCAGTTAGATATTGAACTTTCACGTATTGGGCATGGTGTTAATGCTCAAAATTTAACAAAACAAAAAATTCAAGAATGGAAAGATAAAGGTCTTATTGTTTCAACAGGTGCAGATGAAAAAGGACAAGAGAAATTCACAACATTTGAGTTGATGAAGAAAGAATATGAAAATGTTCAGATGATGGCTACTGCATCTAACAGTGTTTGGAAGTCAAGAGTTCATAACCGTATGGACTTTGAGATACAGAAAATCCTTGATAACTCACCTGAAGGAAGAAAACCAGAAGCAGAACAGCTTGATTTCATCAGAGCTATCTTTGACCCAAAACAAGCAACAATTGCGATTGGTGTACCTGGAGCCGGTAAAACTTTTGCAGTTTCAAAAGCCACTGAAATAGCCAATGCCTACGGTTATAGAACCTTTGGTGTTGCAATAATGGGTAAAGTAAAAGGTGCATTAAATGATGAAACATCAGTTAATCATGCATACACTTTAGACAAGCTTCTTATTGATATTAAAGATGGAAAAACAAAACTTACACCAAATGATGTTATTTTCTTAGATGAAAGTTCTATGGTTGGCACTCGCCATTGGAATGACCTTTTAACCAATCTAAACGGAGCAAAAATTGTTGCTTTAGGCGATCACAATCAAATTGCTTCAGTTGCAGCAGGTAACACATTAAAAGCATTTGCCAAGGATGAAAGAATTCAACCTAACATCAAATATTTAACAGAAATCAGAAGACAGAAAAATGATGAAGTAGGTTTGAAAGTTGCAAGAGCAACAGCACTTGCTGATGTATATCGTGATGGTGATGAAGTAGTGAATGCCATCAAGAGAGAAGGTTCACACATATCTAATGAGCAAGGAACAGGTGGACTTGACATCATGGAGGCAGAAGGACGAGTCCAAAAGTTTGTAACCTCAGCAGAAAAGTATGAAGCAATGGTTACTGAATATCTTGATGATATGAACTCATTCAAAGAAAAAGTAATGCTTACTTCCTTGAACAGCACCATTGACCGCTTGAACAACATCGCCCAGGACAAGAGATTGATCCGTGGTGAAATCTCAGGTGAATACTTAGAAAACGACAAAGAAAGATTTTATGTTGGTGACAGAATTATTCTTGAAGCAAATAATAATATTGAACAATATTCAAATGGTGATATTGGCACAGTAAAAGGAATTGTTAATGGTTCTCTTGTTGTTTCTTTTGATAATGGTAAAGAGAAAATCATTGATGATTTAACAAATACAAGATTAGGTTATGCAATGTCAATTAATAAATCGCAAGGCATGTCTATCAACTCAGTGTATGGCAACTTAGAAAGTTCAAGCATAAATTGTCAGGAAATATTTAATGTGCTTGTTACTAGAAATAAATTACTGTGCAAACTATTTGGAGTTCAAAGTGACTACTCACTAATAAAAAGTGAATTCATGAGAGAGAATGGAAAAGAAGATTTGATTGATATGCATAAAAGATATGTCACCAAAGAAATAAATCCTGAACTTGACTCATTGAATAGAGCCATTGAAGTAGCTGAAGACTTAACTGCAAAATGCAGAGGATTAGAGAAAAACAGTGCATTCTTACAATCAGGTATTGCAGCAATGTTATCTGATAAAATCAAGAAAGTTTCAACTGATGTTGAAGTTCCTGAAGAAATCAAAAAACAAGTTGCTAACCAAGAATTGCATGGTAAACATGATAAGAAAACTCAACAAGTGCAGAAAGTTGCTGAAGTTAATAAAACAACTGAGCAAGTCAAGAAAGTTGAAGTTGAAAAACCAAAATCATTTGAAGAACTTAAAAAGAAAAGACAAATTCAAAAAGACGATGGTTTATCAATGTGATGATGAAAAAAGAAAAGCCACTTTTCAGTGGCTTTTTTCTTTATCTGTATTTCTACAGATTATGATAGGAATAATCATGAACAGTAATTAGATATTAAGATAATTATTTAATAAAGTCAATAACAACTATTGATTATAAATCATATTTTCATATAATAATTAAAACTAAAGGAGAAAATATGCCAAAAATTAAACAAAATAAAAATGATTCACAAATAATTGAAGAATTAGCCAACGAAGAAGAAAAGAAAAAACCTGAAGTCTTGAAGGATGAAGAAGGTAAAGTTATCAGAGTGGTTTCTACAAGCAGAGTCATCAACAATATACCAATAGATGAACCACAACCACCACAGAGATTAGCTTGTTTGAACTGCACCTACGCGAAGTTTCAGAAGACAGCAGCAGATGTGTCTTGTTGGTGCAAGATGAAGTTCTATGAGTCATACAGTTTAATGAACACACTAGAAGAAGACATCATGCTTGATTGTGATGGAATGTATGATGAACCTGATGAAGATAAATAAAGAAATTAAGCCCATTAGGGCTTTTTTCTATTTTGCATTTCAAAACATATTAAATTGAGTTTTCCACCAAAAAACGACCCGCTAGAACCCACCTACAAGCGACGTTCTCACACTCGGACATGGTAATGGTACAAAAAGTGTTCCGTGTTGCTGTAGAGCCTAGAAAGTGCCTTCCTGAAGGTGTGCTACTTTTTTGAGCAAATCCGCACCAGGTAGAACAACCTGGAAGAGAGCAAAACAGTAGACGCAAGTACAAATTTGGACTATATTTAGTCTGTTGCTACGAAAGGAGTCCACCATGTCACTAGCTGCACAAATCAAGCCAATCTCTTACCTGAAGTCTAATGCTGCTGAAATCATCAAGGACTTTGCAACCAATCCTGAGCCGTTAATCATCACTCAGAATGGTGAAGCAAAAATGGTTGTGATGGACATCCATGAGTATGAGAAGCAACAAGAAACAATGGCACTTCTCAAGCTGATTTCCATTGGAAGAAAAGAATTTGAAGAAGGTAAGTATCAAGAAGCTGATGCTTTTTTCTCTGAAATGGATAAAGAATAATGACAAGAAAAGTTATTATCCTTGATATTGCCAAGGCAGATTTCAGAGAAATAAGAAAGTATGTAAAAAGAGAATTTGGTGATAATGTTTGGGAAGAAGTAAATCAGGAATTCAAGAACACAATCCAAGAAATAGGCAACAATCCTGAGATTGGAAGTTTTATTGAAGAACTTGAAAATCTAGGTTTGAATGAATTCAGAAAAACATTAGTCAGACAATCAAGAGTAATTTATGAGTTTGATGATGAAAAAGTTATAGTTCATATGTTCATTCACACTAGGCAAGATTTCAGAACACATTTAGAAAAAAGAATACTGAAATCATGAAAAAGCTCCGAAAGGAGCTTTTTTTATTTCAAAGTGTCTAGGGTGAACTTGTCTGTCTAGGGTTGTCTAGGGTGAATTTTTTCCACCCTTGACAGCGGAAACAATTGATTTACTTGACCTGAAAGAGAAGTGTCAAGGGTGACTAGGGTGAACTAACCAACTTTATATATATAAATGTGCATATATGTATTAAACACAAAAAACAAAGAATATATAAAAACAATTCTCGTACACATTATTTTTCTCTTTTTACCCTAGTCACCCTTGACAACTATTTATAAAGTCTTAATTAACAAGGCTTTCCAGTGTCAAGGGTGAACTTTTTTCCACCCTTGACAACCCTAGTCACCCTAGACAAGTTTAGATAAAGATTTTTCTTTTCATTTTTAAGATATCCAAAATCTTTTTGCCTATTGTGTTTTTAATAAAAATTTCGTATAACTTATATATACAAAAATTAAATAAAAGGAAGATTTATGAAAGAATTGGATTTTGAAAAACACAATAAACTTTTGGAAAAAACAGGCTATGCAATTGTTGTTATCAACACTGAAGTTCAAACCACATACAACTTGATGAAGTATGAGCCAAGCAATAATTTTTTCATTTCAGGACTTGCAAAGATTTTTCCAAGATTGAATTTTACTGTTATTAAATCAGCAGCAAGTTTGGATGGATTAGCAGTAGATGTTTTTAAAATACTTGAAGAAAACAGACAAATCATCAATTCAAGAGTTGAAGGTGATTTTATTTACATAGGAGAATAATAATGAAACAGGGAAAAAAAGAAATGACCGTAGAAGTTATTGGTGTTAAAGAAGTTAAAAAAGTAAAAGAAGATTATTTCAATCACAAATTGGTTGTTGGGATGTCTATTGTTGGATTCTTGATGGTTATATTCAAATTTATGATTGGTTTAGGATGTTGCTTAATCGTGTTGGCAGCATTCTTAGCAAAAATCTTTCACGACCAGGAGAAAGGGAATGAGGATTAATACACCATATGAAAAGATGAAGGCGGAGTTAGAAGAAGATACATTCAAAAAATACATCAGGTATTTCAATAAAAAAACTAGACTGTTGAAGATAAAAGCAACTTTAGAAAAAATAGAAGTATTTAATGATGATGATTTACGAGTGATAGATGAAGTCTTTCCCTTGTATTCAGTAAGAGTTTTTGATGAAGGCGATGTGATATTTAATTTTGTGTTTGACACTCATTCAGTTGATGAATTCAGTAGATTTAATAAGTGTTTCAAATCAGAAGTATTTTATTATGTGAAAAGTAAATTCCTAGCAATGAAGCCAAGAAGATTTGAAAAAATAAGAAATGCAAACAGAAACAACATGGGCAGGTTCATGAGGAAGAAAATAAAAAGTCACTGAGAAGTGACTTTTTTTATTTGTATAAGATATCTAATTAAAAAAAGTATTATTGACAACATAAATCAATATCATAACATTATTATATAAACTAACTAAATGGAGAAAATCATGAACACACAAGAAATCAAAAAAATCGTTACAGACGAAGAAGCAGCAGTTGCACTTGCAGCATACATAAAAAATTTAGAAGAAAACAATGGCTTATTGTTAGATGGATATGAAGAAGTTGAACACATTGTTCCTGTTAAATCCAAATTATCAAAATTATTTGGAAAATTAGTTGATAACTTTGGTGGAGTTGTTGCAGCAGGTGCTTTAGGTGTTGTTTATTTTGTTGCTACACAATTAATTTAATCATGGTTCATCCAAACAATAACAATAATAAAAGGATGAATTTATGGCGAAAGAATTTAAGCTAACTAAAACAGCTTTGTTCATTGATTCAATACTTGGTAAGAACCAAAAAGGTGTTGAAATCAATCAAGAAAATGGAGAACCAAAGCAAATTTTATATAGAACACGTTCAAGTAAAGCACCATTACCTGATGGTTCAAAACTTGTAGTCTATATAGATGATGTTATTTACTATACAGCAGGAATGGGAATAGCAACTTTCTTTGGAATTACAGCATTATTATGGATGATTGATGTTCCTATTTTTCCTAGACCTATACCCTGGATTGAGGGTGGAATTACTGGAAATTATTTTCAGCATTTATATAATTGGTTTGATGTTGCATTACATTGGGCAATGCCTGAAAGATACAATTACACAATACCAAATTATTTGATTTACCTTGATAAATTAAAAACACAAGCAGGAACAAACTATAGTAATGCAGTTGTTATTAGAGCAATTATAAGTTTGGTTGTTGGTGTTGTTGTTGCACCGTGGGCAAGCTACAAGGGCTTTAAAGCAGGAATGAATCAAAAGGTTAATCCTGAACAGATTATTCATAGACGTGGTGCAAAGGTTCATCAACTTGCGGAAGCAGAAAGAATTCTTGGTGAAGCTATTGAAAGAAGATCATCAAAGCATGGTGAATATGCAAAGTTTGCTCGCATATCTCACCATCTAAGTTATGGTGAAAACGATAGAAGAACACATACATTAATTTTTGGAACTACAGGTTCAGGTAAATCTCAGTGGCTTGAATCTCACATTAGAGCATCAATGGCAAATTGCATGAGAACAGTCATTCTTGACCCTAAACGTGAATTTGCTAATGCATTCTTTGACCCAAACAATCCTGCACATGCCTTGATTGACTTCACTGACATGTTGTCTAGTGTTCCTGATATTTTCAATGACATAGATGGCCCAGGATTGCTTTCAGCAGTAGTTTCAGGATTGATACCACCTGATGGATCTGGCAATGGCTCAATGTGGACTGATGCGGCACAAGCAGTAGCTAGAGGATTGATTGTTTATCTACAAGAAGCATTCAGAAGACCAGATGGAAAAACTGATGCAGGTTTTGTAGATATGGCTCAACTTTTACTTGCAAGTAATAAAGACATTGCTTATGCAATTTTTGAAGTTTATCCAGAAGCAAGAAGATTAGTTGGTGAATTAAATGAAGATGGTTCATTAGAACAAAATGTGACAACAGCAGGTATCATGATAAACATGTTTGCTAAATCAGAAATGTTTAATGGTGTAGCAAAATATCTTGCAAAAAATACTAATGCTAGAAAAATATCATTGGAACGTTTCATGACTGATCCTGATTATGAAGTGAAAGTTCTTTTTCTTTATCCAAACGCTGAAGTTGAAACAATTTCTAAGCCATTTATTAGTTTAATACTTTCATACTTAATTACATTTATTGATAGTCCAAGAAAACTATCTGATGCAAAAAAACCTGTTGGAACATTCATCATGGATGAAGCACATCAACCAGGAAAATTAGTGAATCAGAACAACATGCCAATTTTTGACAAATTGATTGACCGTGGCCGTTCTTCAGGATGGGCAGGATACATTGCAGTTCAGGACATCAACCAATTGTGGAAGCACTACACAAAAGAAGATGTGAATGGATGGCTTGGTACTACATGTAACTTTGTCTGTTGTGGTGCGACAGGTGAAACACTTCAGACCATATGTGACCGTCTAGGTGATAGAGATGTAGATAAGTGGCATGAGTCCATCAGCTACCAGGCAGACGGAGTCAACAAGTCAGGCAATTGGCAAACACACACTGAAAAGGTCGTTATCCCTGCACAACTCACCGCAATGATGGAAAGAAATGAGAAGGTTGGTATTCGTTATTTCTACAAACCATCTTGGCATCCTGATGCATTCATACTTGAAAAACCTTGGGCTGAATTAAAGGAAAGAAGTGATAATCATCCAATCTTTATCAGACCTTCAAATATATTCAAATATGATGAAAAGAGCCGTATTGCTTTAAAGCTTGCAGAAATGAATGCTACAAGAGAAAAGAAAATTCTTGAACAACAGGAAAAACTTGCTGAACAAAAAATAGCAGAACTTAAGAAAAATAATGGTGAAGTTGCAGTTGTAACCAATATTGACGAAGAGCCAAGTGATGAAGATTTGGAAGTTTTTGAGTTCAATAAAAATAATGAGTTAAATAAAAAAATCTATAATTTAATGGATGTTGATGATGCTGATGATGTATGTGTTGATGTTCTAAAAGATAAAGTTGTTGAATGTATTTTTGATTCACACGGAATTACAACAATGATTGGTATGGCTCAAGCAATGGCTACACCATATAAAAATCTAACAACTAGCAAATTCAAATTTGAAAGTCATAAAAGAGAACAATTGGCAAGAAGATTTGAAAATAAAGAACATGCATTATCATTAGATAAAGAAGATAAAAAGATATCCGTTTAGTATTGATTAATTTGTATATTTTTGTAAGATAAATCCATAGTACATAAAAAGGAGAATACTATGGATTTTTCTAATAAGAAAATAGAAGATGAAATTAACAATGAAGATGAATTGGGTTATGACCCATTTGAAACCTATGTTGTTGAAGACCAAGATTTTGAAAGTCTTGTAATCAGAGAAGATATTGAAGTTCCACAACCATATGTTGCACCTGTTCAATCACAAGTAGCACAACCTATTGAAGAAGAGATTGATACTTTTTCTGATGAATTCTCAGCAATAGAGAATGATGAAGGTTCCATACCTGCACATGTGCCATTGGATAAGCCAACAGTTCAAAATAATATCAACCAAATAAATACAAAACTTCGCTTTGGAACACCTTCAGTAGAAGATGAAGAAAAAGCAAAGGTGAAAGCTAACATACAGAAGGTCAACAGTCAGTTCAGAGATTCCACACAAGAAACTCAAAGTAGTGTTACTGCTGAAATGCTTGCAGAAGCACAAGGAGCTTCAGCTTTCTTCCAACAGGCCCAACAGCAACAAGCACCTGTACAAGACAGACCTAATCCATTCAGAAATGCCAAGGATGAGGTTAAAGCTGCTGTGAAACGTGGCAAACCAACTGTTGCCCAGGTAGAGCCTGACTTTGAAGCACCAACATTTAATGATGCTAGTGAACCCGCACCTGGAACAACCAACCACGTAGAGCAACCAAAGGCAAGCATTACACCTGAGATGATGAGAGAAGCTAGTGTGTCATCTTCAGTGTTCCAAGAAATGCATCAGAAGGAACAGGATAAACAACCTAAAGCAAAAGAAGCACCTGAATTCGTTGTTGAAAGTAATGTAGCTAAATGGTCAACCATTGCTAGAACAGATAACAGAATCAATGCTAATGCCATGCACAAGCACATGGCAGAAAAAGAAAATGCTATCCATGATGAAATGCAACATGGAAAAGATGCAGTTGGATTTTTTGATAATCGCAAACCTGAACAGGCAAACAATTATTTTGAACACTCTGTAAGTGCTCACCTTTCTCATTTATCTACACAAACGGGTAATCAATACAGAGAGTCACTTAAAGGACACTTTGACGAAAAAGAAAGAAATAATGCTGCTTATGGTAATTCAAAAGATTTTATGGAAAAAAACCAGAAATCAGAAATGGAATTTGTTCAAAAATTCAATCCAGAAGCCGTTGCTATGGTTGAGAAAAAACAAAAGTTTGAACAAGTTGATTTTAATTTAAGAGACAGAGCAAATAATAACAGATTAGCACAATCTATTTTAGATAATCCTAATTCTTCAAAGCTTGATAAAAAAGATGCAAAAATAGTTCCTATTAGTGCTGATGAAAAAATAGAATGGATGAATGCTTATAAAGAGTTTGATAAAGAAAGAAAAATTTATCAAGGTGAAACCATTACTGATAATAAAGAAACAAGGATTGCCAACAAGCTTGAGTCAAACTTTGAAAGAAATTATTACAAGATGATGGAAAAGTCTTCTGAGAAAGATATTTATTTTGATAGAAAAGAAATTAAGCCTGCTTTTGAACATAACAAAGGAATTAAAACATCAGTAAGTGATATTGAAAAAGAAAGAACACAAAATTCTTTCAGAGATTTCAAATCAAATCAGTTAGGGGAGACATGGAAGCATGAACTTATTGATCCTTCCATTGGTTCAGCTACTACAACAAGACTTGCTGACCCATTCAACGAGAAGAAGGAATCACACACTGTCAATTTAAGTAATGTGAAACAGCCTGCAAGGTTCAGTGATTACTCACCTGAACTTCAAGCAATCATCATGCGTGCTGATGAGAAGATGCAGAGTCAGTATGGAACTAAACCTTTAGATGTTCAGTTTGGTGAAGATGAGAAGGGATTCCATAGTGGCAAGGCCAAGAGCATGAAGCAGATATGGGCTGAAACTACTCAAAAGCACAAAGCAGCCAAGGAACAGCAATTGCAAGCAACTCAACCAGGTAAAGGAGTCTCTGCTGAAATGCAGGCAATCAAAAGCCTTCAACCAAAGTCAGAGTTGAGTGATGATAAGAAGCAAATCTTGAGCAGCATGAATGGTATTAGAGATAAAATCTTTCCTGATATTGTTGATGACAAAAAGAAAAAACAAATTAACCAAGAAACAGGAATTGGTTTATAAACAGAAAAGCCCCGAAAGGGGCTTTTTTATTATCAGAAGAATTTTGTAAGAACATGGTAAATAATCATGACACCTAAAATTGTTGAGCCATTCACTACAACATCACGGATTAGTTTATTTTTTTCCCATAGTGAAGACTCGGTTAATTTCTTCACTCTTTTGTAAGTTGAGTTAATGGCAGGAATAGATGACTCAGGAAGTTGTTTTGCTAAACAAGCAAGAACAGCTTCATCAGCTTTAGCATCAAGTGTTTGTAATTTAGCTTCTATTCGTTCATCTACACCTTTGAAAACACTCTCAATTAATTTTGTTGCATGATTTGCTGCTTTCTGTAGAACTTCTTCTTCAGAAATGGATTGTTTTTCTGATAACTCAATAACATAGTTTGATAATGAATTGACATATTCAATACTTTTGTTGATTCCACTATCAATAGCACTTTTTGTTTTTAATTCAAAATCAAAACTTAACTCATCTATTTTTCCTTCAAGAGCATTGGTTTTTTCTTCAATGCTTGAAACCTTCAAATCAAGATCATCTAAAAAACTTCTTATTAATGAACCAAATTCATTGACTGAAGTTGCATTCAAATAATAGAGAACAAATAAAAATTCTAAATCTCTATTCCCGCGTGTTCCAGATGTTTTTAGATAATTCAAAAAAGCATTCTGTGATTCAATGTTTGGAAGTTGGGTAACAATGTAACCAATCTTGTCTTCTGATAATAATATATCTTGTAATTTTTTATCTAATTCATTCATTTATATTCTCCTGTTTGTTGACTTATGAATTTAATTTTTGTATATATATTTAAGAGTATATGAAATTATTTTTATTAATCAATAGGAGAAAAGAAAATGGAAATAAAAAACTTAGGTGATTTAGCTGTTGAACTTGTAGCATTCAAAGAAGACTGTGTTTTTTTAGAAAAATATAATGGTATTTACTTCAATGACAAAAAATTCAAAGGCTTTACTGTTTCTGTTTATCAGAACAAAGATGGCAACTTTAGAGTATCAGTAAAAGTTAAAGGCAAGAAATTTGAGGAAACAAGTAAAAGTGAAAGAAAGTCCTGCATTGAATTCAAGCAAGACCTTGTTGAAAGATTAAATGCACATGGTTTCTATAACTTCTCTGATGATGTGAAACCTATCCAGGCAGCAGCACCAACAACTACACCAACAACAAAAATTGATGACATAGACAATCCATTTGGTGATTTGGATAGCTTTAATCAGTAAATAAAAATAAAACTAAAGGAGAAGATATGAGTGCAATAACAGATAAATTTAATAAAGCGAAAGTTGATGTTGCTGATGATTTGATTGATGAAATTCTTGCTGAAGAGGAAGAAGAACAAAAAAAAGAATCAGACAAATTCAATCAGCAGGCAATTGATGCTTATAAATATGTTGGTGATTTGGATAAAAGAAATGATGTTGATTACTTGGCTTTAATGAAGAAATTAAATGAGAAAACCTATAATGAAGCACATTTTGATTTCTTAAGTCCTGTCTCAAAAATAAGAGAGTTTTTAGCAACTACTTTTATCGGAAATTCTGAGTCTTTAATTGTTCCTGCATGGGCATGGTGGACAGAATCAGATAAAGCAAGATGTTTGCCTATCATGAAAAAAGGAGCAAGAAATAATCCAATAAACAAAACATATATTCTTGCAGTTACAAAAAGAATGATGATCCTTAGAAATCAATTTGTTAATAGATTTTTTGGTGTTGCTTTATTTGGAGCTTCAGCTTTAGCGTTTTCAACTATAGGATTAATGTCATTTATAAAAATGAATGCATTAGGAAAAACAACATTCATCATGTTTATTGCTTCAGTAGTATTTACCTTGTTGAAAAATGTTTTAAAAGACAAAGTTCCTTTTTATGGAAGCATCAAGAAAGGATTGATTGTTAGCACTATTGCATTGATGGTTGGACAGTATGGTTACGGTGTTTACCAGGACAAAGCAAAAGCTAATGAGCAGAAGCAACAAGAGCAGTTGGCTAAACATGATAGTGCTTTAGCATCAATTAAAGGCACTTTGGATGAGTTAGAGAAAAATAATAAATCATTGGTTGCTAACTATGATTTGAATAAAGAAAACACTGCAAGAACTCTTGATGTATTCGTAAATAAACAGTTAGAAATTGTTGTTAAAGATATTAACGATAACAAAGAAATTCTTGGTAATGATTATGATGCACAAGCTAAACGTCTTGTTGGTTTGATTAGTCAAGATACACCAATTGTTCAAAAATTAGTTGCTGACAAGATTATTCAACAATCTGATGCAGAGAAGATTCAAAATAAAGTAAATGAAGAACTTGGAAAACTATAATTAAAGGAGAAGAATATGAAGATTTTTGGAAAAACACTAGGATGGAAATTTTTAGGATTATTACTTAATCCAACAAAAGCACATGAAGAGTCAATCAATTGGGCACTTGAATTAACACAAGGTTCAAGAGCATTAAATGGGCAACATGTTCCAGAAGACTTAAAGGAACCTTCTGATAGAACAATTTTTACAGCATCAGGAAAATTATTCTCAGGAATGGTTTTAATAGAAGATTATTTTACAATGACAAAAACAATCTTCTATCCATTGACTGCATTTTTAGCTACTTTGGTTATAAATTGTATTTTAATGACAGGAACTTTATTTAAAGGTGTTCATGATTTTTCAAGTATAAGCAATTTTGGAAATAACAACCTTTTCTTGTTTATATTTTTGCTTTTAGGTGGAGTGGTTTTTGGATGGTATTTTATTATGGAAATAGTTTATGCAATTGCTACAAATGGAAGTGGTTTCAATTGGAGAACTATTTTAAAGAATGGTGTGCTATTAGGTGGAATTGCTTGTTCATATCATTTTGGTGTTTCTGATACACATTTAAAATTTGTTGAAATGATTGTTGGTTTTATTTCACCTGTTTTCTATATGTATTTATGCAATGAAAAAATCAACATTGATAGAGCTAGAGATTTAGCACAACAAGAATTAAATCATGGACATACTTTAGGTTTTACACATACTGCCTTCTATACAGATAGTGAAAAAATCCTTCAAGTTGAAGCTGCTATAAAAGACCCAACAAAACTTATCAGATTAGGTACAGCATCAGGTAGAGCCAGAGCAAACGGCAAATCCAATGCACCAGTAGCAGGAGCACCAGTTGTTATTTCTGAAAAAGATATTCAAGAAAGTCATGTTCAAATTCTTGGAAACTCAGGTTTTGGTAAAACAACAATGTTAAGAAGTATCATTGAACAACTTTACAATACTGATTGTGGAATGTTAGTTGTGGATGGTAAGCAAGTATTATGTTCAGAATTAGGAATTAGAAATGCAGAAAATCCACATGGACTTTTAGATGCAATCATTTCACCTGACAGAACAAAAAACTTTGCAATCTTAGAGGGTTTGAGTCCTGAAGAAAGAGCAGAACAAATATTGAGTGTTACAGGTTCAACTAATGCTAAGAAAGACATTTGGGATAGTGCAGGTGGATTGAACCTTTACTATGCAGGTGCAATTCAAGATTTGATTGTTTCTATGTCCGACCCAAAAAATGTGAAGCCTGAAGTTCTTCAACATTTTGCAAATGCTACTGATAAGCCTTGGAGTGGTTTCAGTGAAATCTATGGTTATGATGAGTCATTCATGACCTACAAAAATATTGGTGTTCAAATTCTTGAAACCCCTGATCCAAATGCAGAAGAGAAACATCAAATCATTCAGATTTTAGAGTGTCATGCTAGAAGTGGTGAAGTAGATTCAAAAGGTAAGCCAACAGCTAAAGCTATGTATATCAAACAGTGTGTTGATTACATCAAGAACAAGGGCAATGCAGGTAAAGACCGTATCAACTCTTCTGTTGAATTCACTGTTGATACCTGGAACAGCTTGCTTACCCAGGCAGAGGACTTGTTAGGATGGGCAATGTCCATCAAGAGTGATGTTCTTCTTTCATCAATTTTGCAAGGCAAGAAGATTGGTATTGAAGTAAATAAAAAATATGAGAAAGCAGGTATTCTTATTGTTCGTTTCGCTATCGCTAGAGTGATGAAAGAAATTGGTAAAAGAGATGCTAAATGGTGGAAAGACCCAACTCAAAAACGTGTTTATTTTATCTGTGATGAAGCTCAAGACATCTTGACTGAATACATGGTTTCCAATGCAGCAACATTCAGAAGTCAAGGTATGCACTATTTTAGTTCTACTCAAACTGAAGCAGGTTTAACCCAAAAATTAGGTAAAGAACTTAAAGAAGCATACAAAACACACTTTGCTCATAAAATTTGGTTCTATGTTGAAGATAAAGAATCTGTTGAATCCATGATTGATTTATGCGGTAAAACTGACTTGATCAGAAGTAGTAATAAGTCTAACCAAGCAATTGATTTTGATAAAACAGCAGATAATATTGCAGGTAGTGCAGAGTTTGATATTACACATCCTGATGCACATTCAATGAGAAAAACAGGTTCAAATTCTTTAATTGGAAAATTCAAGAGAAATATTTCAACCAGAACTAAAGATGCTTTCAAAGCAGCAAAAGGACAAGGTGATGGTGATCAGATTGTTGCTACATACTTTAAAGTTGGAGAAAATGCAGTTCCAGTGATGACACACAAAGAAATTGAATTGTTGAGTAACAAAGGATATTGCATAGCAAGAATTAAACGTGCAGGCTATTTTAGAGTTGATGTTATCAAGGCACGTGGAGTTGATGAAAAAGGGAATGTTTTTGAATAATCAAAAGCAATAAAAACAAAGGCCCCGAAAGGGGCTTTTTTGTTGACATTTATTTTAGACAATATATTAATGATTAATATATTACAGGAGAAAATAAAATGCCAAAAATAAAAGATACCGTTAAAAAAGTAGTTGAAGCAATTTCAGATCATCAGCAGGAACAAAATTTATTGACTGAAGGTGTTGCTGAAATCAAAGAAACAGTCAAGAAAACTACAACAAAAAAATCATCTACAAAAGCAGCACCAAAAGAAACTATTCAAGAACCTATTCCTTTAGGTGAAAAAGAAGGTGTTAATGTTGTGAAGAATGAGAAAGATGGAAGATATGAGGTAACACTTCCTAATTTCTATGATGCTTATTTTGACCTTGCCGGCAAGAACAAGCCAGGACAAATCATAGGTTACTCAAAAAGTGCTGATACAAGTCAGAAGGTTCAGAATGTCACAATAGCCATTCCTTTTGATGCAGTAAAAGATGACAAGGTAGCCATTGAAGTAAACAGAAAAATAAATCACACAAGAAATACTTTGAAAGACATTAAGGAAGAAATTGATACTTTAGATATGACTGCACATTTTGCAATCAATGATGATATGTCAGCAGGTAAGAAATTATTCAGTAAAGGAATTCCAAAAACTGAAGTTAAAGGTGAAGATGGAAAATCACAATGGAAGAATGGTGGATTTTTCAAAGGTGAAATAGTTGCAGTTGGCAAATACTTTGTAGTTGCTAAAGATACCAATCCAAATATTCCTGATGACCAAGTTGTTTTGAGAAAACTAGAAACAAATAAAATTCTTGATTTCAAAAAAGGTGATTATGAAGTTCCTGCACAACGATATGAAATAGTAAAAGCAAGACTAGGTTTAACAGATGCAGATTTTGATAAACAAGGAAGTAGTGAAGTTATCAAGCCAGGTGTAGTTAAGTATTTTGCTTATGATGATAGTGGAAGAGCAACTAAGATTGCTAGTGCATACACCAAACCACAAGCACAACAAAATAATCAAACACAAAAAACCAAAACAAATGATGCAGCACTTGCACAATAAAAGAGCCCGAAAGGGCTTTTTTAATTTGTGACATCTTGATTTGATTTTTAATTTTCGTATATTAGTTAAGTATTAAAGGAGAAAGTATGAATAATTTATGGAATTTTGTTTTTGGATTTGCCTATGTTGCAATTTCAATACCATTTTGGATTAGTAAGAAACCGCTAAATCTGAATGTGAAAAAAGAAAAATCGTTTTTTGTAAAAGTTGATTTGGCAATATTTGTTTTATTGGAAGTTTGGGCATACTTAAAATATGTCGGCATAGATAATGAATTATTATTATTGACTGATGCATTGTTGCTAACACTTCCAATTTGGTCTTGCTATGAATTTTTCAGAGGAAGAAAAATTTCAGAGGTATTTAGTGTAGATGTGAATTAAGGAGAAGATTATGTTACTACTAGGTGGAATAGGTGGAATCAGTCAATTAAATATTGACTCACAAGAACATGAAAAAGAGATAGAAGAAATTGTAGAAGAGAAACCAATAAGAAAACTTAAATTATTGGACTTTACAGCAGATGACTTAAGAAATCATGTTGCTGAAAAATCACTTCTTCATGAAGATGCAAGATATTTTGAAAAAATGGAATCATATTTCAATTATTTATCATTGGATGAAGAAAACAAATATGACCCAATAACCTCATTGTATGCAGTAAGAAATAACTCATACAACTATCTTCATGTTCCTGAAGAGATTAAAAGTGCTGATTTCATTTCAGCATGTCTATTCAATAACAGAAGAACATTTCTGTATATGACCGATGAGGATAAATGCAAGAAAGGAGTTTTAGCTTACATATCTGTTGCAGATGAAGAACTATTCAAACACTTTCCTGATTACTTGAAGAAGAGTGAGCAATTTTGGAGTTCAGTTGTTTCTATTAATCCAAGCTTCATTCACAAACTTGATGCTGATATGGTTGCTAGAATTAACAAGTATAGAAACAAAGATAATGAACAAGCTATTCCAAAAATATTGCAACAAGCACAACAACAACAACTAGCCTATGAAATGAAAAAGAAAGGAAAATAAAATATGGAAGAAAATGATTTGATGAAAGCACTAAATGACTTTGAAAAGAAAGTTCTAAAAATGGTAGATGGTTATTTTTCTAGAACAGGACAAATACATGCAGTGCAGTTATTAAAAACAAAAGATGCAGATAAAAATGAATTCAGTTCATTTTATTGTTGGTTCAACAAGAAGACAGGAATGTATGAGTTTTCACCAAATAAAAAAGTTGTTGGTATTGCCATACAAGCAGCAGCAGCAAAACTTGGCTTCATTCCAAACGAGACTTCATATAATAATGTTTTACACACATACACTAAATGTAGAAAAGTCAGATTTGAAAAACAACTCAACACCAAATAAAAAATCCCCGATTGGGGATTTTCTTTTACATTGATAATTCAGCACTGTTTGATTTTTGTATTTTCTTTTTCTGTTCTTCAACAGGTTTCACAACTTCAACAGCTTTAGGTTTTTCCACTGTTTGAGTGACTTCTTTCTTCATGCTTCTATCAAGTGACTGTTCAGCCTGGAATTCTTGATTGATACCCATTTGATAGGCTGTAGAGCGTGATGCTTGAGTCATGGCTTGCATAAGTAATTTCTCATTCTTCTTACCATCATTCCCTTCAATGGCACTCAACCAGGACTTCATATAGGCAGCATGATTCTTATCACACATAGGATTGTGAGGAATGCCAAGTTCTCTAGACATCATCACACTTGTTAATTCAGCCACAAGTTCTTCACGAGAATACAAGTCATCACCAAATGCTTTACCTTTTTCACGGCCAAGAGCTTCACCTGTTGAGTGGGCGATTTCATGAAGAAGAGTGTCATAGTAAGAAGTAATGTCTTTGAATGCAGATTTTGCAGGCATCACAATTTTGTTCTCTGATGGACGGAAGAAAGCCCTGTCAGAGTTTCCTTCTTCAATCTTCAATCCTGTTTTAGCAACCATTGCTTGAACATGTTGTTCAGCAGCTTCTATTGGGTTATGCACCATTCCACGATCAGGAAGAGGGGAAATATTTTCAATTTGAGAAGCATTAAAAACTGTTCCTGAGTAGGCATGTTTCCACCAGGATTTCACACCTACACCGCCTTCATCAGAACCATCTAGTTCAACATCAGCTTCTTCAGATGCACCTTTACCACCTGAAGCAAATACTTGAATAGCTTTATAAACAGCTTCACCTTTCATGTCTTTCTTCACATGAAATGGTTTGTTGATGTCATGTAATCCATAGTTCTCAAGTTCAGTAATTCTTTCATCAATTTTTGTTACCATTTCTTTGTAAGTTTCTGCATTATATTTATCTGAATTTCTATATTCTTCTAATTTATCTTTGTCACTCAAAATTCCTTTTCTTTTATCATCTATCATTTTTACATTAACGAATGATAGCCAACGATTATCACCATTGTTTGCTTTGGAACTATCTAATAAGTATGAATTTATTCCACCATAGATTGTTCCTGTTACTGGATTCATCGCAGGACTTCCCATAGTCAACCAAGGTTTATTCCAATTGTCTTTTTGGTTTGGATCTTCAATCATACTTAGATAATCTTTTAGAAGTGGAACATATCTATCATTTATTTTTTGAATGAGTTCAGCTTCATGGTCTTTTTTTTCATAATCTTTGTTGTAAGCCATTTTATTTTCTCCTTGTAATAATAAATATATATAACATTTATTTTGAGAAAATCAAATCAATCTATTGATTTATGATTTTAATTTTTGTATATATATAAGACAACTTAGGAGAAAATATGAAAATTAGAAAAATCGTTTTATCAGTTGCTTTAACTTTAACAGCAGCAACAACATTTGCAGGTCAAGTGACAAGCAAAATAAATGAGACACATGAATTAGTAATTGGAAGTAGAGTGAGTGCTGCACCTTTTAGTGCAGTCATTCCAGGTGCAGAGGATAACAAGCACCAAGGCTATTCAGTAGATGTGTGTAATGTTCTTGCTCAAAAATATGAGCAGAAATATAAAACAAAAATAAATGTAAAATATTCAGATGTAACTTCAAGTAATCGTTTTTCTATGCTTGATGCAGGAAATATTGACATTGAATGTGCAGGAACTTCAGTTAAACCAGAACAAGCAAAGATTGCTGATTTTGCAGTTATGTATTCTGATTCAATTATTGCAGCAGGGTTGAAGGGAACAACAATAAAATCATTAGATGACTTGAAAAATAAAAGAATTGCTATTACAGCAGGTTTCTCAGGAGAGCCATTAATTAGAGAATTCTTTGCAAAAAATAACATTGAAGTAACGACAACCAATTTGCAATCAGCCCCAAACTATGATGCAGCATTCATGTTATTAAAACAAAAACGTGTTGATGTGATTGTCACTAATCGTTCTTTATTGATTGGTGAAATCAACAAGCAAGCAGACAAACAAAATTACACTTTGATTGATGGTGCAAAATTTAAAGAAAAAGATTTGTTAGCAATATTATTGCCTGCAAAAGATAAAGAACTTTCTGATTTCTTCAAGGCTGAAGTTAAGAAGATGTTAGATGATGGAACTTTAAATAAATTACACATCAAGCATTTTGGTTCGCCAATGCCAACACAGATGAAAAAAGACATTGCTGAATACTACACAAAATAAAGAAAGGGGCAGCAGCCCCTTTTTTCATAACTATAACTAAAAGGAAAGAAAAATGAATTTAGGATTTATATTAGAAAAAGTTTCCACAGGAGAGCCACAAACTTATCTTGATTGGTTCATGGGTGGATTTGGCTTTACAGTGGGTGTATCAGTCACATCCTTCATCTTGGCCATGTTGATAGGTGTGAGCCTGGCAGTCATCAGAAGCCTACCAGGTGGAAAGGCAGCAACCTTTTTTGTGTCTGTCTTCAGGGGGATACCTTTATTGAACCAGATGTTCATAGTCTACTTTGCCATCATTCCACTTGTGCTTTCTGCTGATGTGGCGCCGTTGACATCCATATTGATTTGTTCAGTTTCAGTCTTGAGCATCTACATGGGTTGCAGAGTGTCAGAACATGTTTATGGAGCTATCACAGCACTACCAACTGATCAGAGAGAGGCAGGGAAGAGTTTAGGTTTCAGCACTGTTGATACTTACAGACTTATCTTGATCCCACAGGCTTTGAAAAATGTATTTCCTGCACTCACAAGCGAGTTCATGAGCACAGTCAAAAATTCAACCGTAGCAGGAAGTATTGGATTGATTGAGTTGTTTGCTGTATCCAAGAAAGTGACTGAGTTTGCACCTGTTGTATATGAACCTTTGATTATTGCAGGAACAGTTTATTTAATAATCAATTTTGTTCTAGAAAAGTTGATGAAGAAGATAGAGAAGAAAATATTTGCTTGAAAAGAAAAAAGCCCCATCAGGGGCTTCTTTTTTGAGATAGGAGTTTTACTTTTCTTAGTGAGCAAATCCCTTGAAGAAATCTGAAATTCCAACAACAAGATTCTTCATGAACTTGATGACCTTGCCTGCATAGTGAGCAAACAAGTAAAGCATCACACCGTTGATGATTACTGCACCAACCACACCAAGAACAGCCATAAAACCACTCATTCCCTTGAAGTAAGCATCAAGGAAACAAACATCATAAATAGGTGCAATCGCCAACCAAAGCATGAAAGAACCAAAGTTCTTCTTGCTCAAAACATTAGCAAGACCTGCACCACCAACAGCTACACCAGTAGCACCAATCAGAAATTTTTCGTTATCACGCATGTTCATTCTCCTATCTCATATGCACGTGTCGTACAGGTACTATAACGTAAGCCTATTTCTTGTCAAGTGCCTAAATCTTTAGTTGTGTCATTTTTTCACAAACATAAAGATATCTAATTTTAAAAATAAAACATATTTTGTTTTTGCCTTCTATTGTTTTTATTAAATTTTTGTATATACTAAAATAATAATAACAAAGGAAAAGGCATGTTTAATGAGTTACTTAATTTTGCAAATGTAAATTGGAGTGTGATAACAAAAGGATTGTTTCTTACTTCAAAACTTGTAGTTCTTGCTTTTGTAGTTGGAATAGTGTTTGGTTCAATCCTTGCATCAATGAAAGTTTCAAAAAGCAAACTATTAAACACAGTTTCAGGATGGTATATAGGATTTTTTAGACAACTACCATTATTGTTTGTGTTGTTAGCTTTTTACTTAATACTTCCAAATTTTCTTAGACAGTTTGGAATTTATGGTGATGTAACCTTCATTATTGCAGTTGTAGGTTTCAGTTTGTTTGAGTCAGCATACTTTGCTGAAATCATCAGAACAGGCATTAATGCAGTGCCATCCAACCAGGTAGAAGCAGCTACCACCTTGGGAATGAGTAAAACACAGTCATTCCTTCTAGTTGTCCTTCCTCAAGCAATCAGAAATTCCAAGAAATCAATCATTACTCAACTAACAACACTTATTCAAGATACTTCTCTTGTCTATGTGTTGAACATGAATGATTTCTTCAATGCTACTTACCATTCAGGTGAAGCTTCAGGTTACACAGTTCATGCAATGGTAGTGACAGCCATTGTCTATGTTGCTATCACTTTTGTACTAAATAAATTAACAGGAGAAAAATAAAATGAAAAACGAAATGCTAATAAAAGATGATGAAATAAATTATAAAGAAGAACTAAAAAATTGGAAATGGATTTGGTTGCTTCCAATATTGAGTTCATTGTTCTTCTTTTATAAAGGATACAAATTTTTAGGATTGTATGTTGATGACTTCTTGCAGACAGTAAGAACAATGACACAAGAAGAAAGAAATAATTATATTGAGAAATTTGAAAAAGAAAAAGCAGAAAGAAAGTCAGAGAAAAACATTTTGATGTTATCTTTCATTGCAATGTCTATCTACTACTTAATTTTTGGTGATAGTCATATATTGAATGTTTTCACAACCACAAGCTTGAGAATTGTTTATTTTACTTTTGTTGAAATTGGTAATTCATTTTCTCATGCATTCACACACTATCAAAATTTTAAAGGAATGTAATATGAAAATATTGGAAATAAAAAAATTAAAGAAATTCTATGATGGAAAGTTGGTTCTTGATGTTCCACATTTTGAAGTTCAACAAGGTGAAGAGATTTCCTTGTTGGGTTTCTCAGGTGCAGGTAAGACCACACTTATAAGAGCTATTGCAGGTATAGAGAAGGAAGACGAGGGAGTCATTATTGTGAATGGTGCAAACAATTTCACTTACACACCACAAGACTACTGTAAGCAAGTAGGCATGGTGTTCCAGGATCATGCATTGTTTGGACATCTAACAGCATTGGAGAACTGCACCATTGCACAGATGAGAGTCTTGAAGAAGACCAGGACGGAAGCTGAAGAACTAGCCACACATCTATTAAATAGAGTGGGTATGTCTGAACATCTTCACAAGTTGCCAAAACAACTTTCTGGTGGACAGAAGCAACGAGTAGCTATTGCTAGAACAATGACGATGCAACCAAAAATCCTTCTTCTTGATGAACCATTGTCAGCCCTAGATGCAACCAATAAAAACAAGTTTTCAGAACTTATAGAGAGTATCAGGGATGAAGGAGTAACTATCATCATGGTTAGTCATGATGTTGAGTATGCAAGGGCAAATTCTTCAAGATGTGTCTTTATGAGTGCAGGAAAAATTATTGAAGATTTGCAAACAGAAGAATTTTTTAGTAGTGAAGGAACAATAGAAAAAGCTGATTATTTAAACAGCACAAAATACACAAGGAGAAATCATGTATAAAGAAATGACTTATTTTTGTTCAATAGATGAACAAGAAAAATTATGGAAGATGAGTGAAGAGTTTGGAGTTAAAGTAAAAGTTGTTCTTGAATTCTGTCTTCACTATAAGTATGAATTGAAATCAAAACAATCAATCAGAAGTTCACCAAACAAAAAACCAAAAGGTAGATGTGTAAATTTCACTGCTGATGAAAAACAATTTAATTTACTAATTTATGATGATAACAAGAAAGAAATGATTTCAAAGGCTATTGCTGATACATACAAAGATTGGCAAACTGGAAAAATGAATAAAATAATTTTAAAATCGTATTTCCCTCACTTGTAAAAAATGCTCCTGGTGGAGCATTTTTTTTGACTTCTCTATTGTGTTTTGTTTTTATTTTCATAAGATTTATATATATACAAAAATTAAGGAGAAAGTATGAAATTAAAAGCAATCATGTTAGCAACAGTAATGTCATTAGGAATGATTCATGTAGCTTCAGCAATGGATGTAATTGATTGGGATAAAGACCCAACTTTAAGCCGTATTGTGAAAGATAAAAAAATTATTCTTGGTGTAAGAAAGACATCAGCACCAATGTCTTCACTTGTTAAAACAGAAACAGGTGAAAAGAAATATGAAGGATTGGCAGTTGATTTGTGTATGAAAACTGTTGACGAACTAAAAAAGAAAGTTCCTGATTTGAAGGTTGAGTTTTTTGAAGTTGATTCTAAAACTCGTATTCAAGCAGTGAAAGAAGGAAAAATTGATTTAGAGTGTGGTTCTACAACAAATAATAATAAAAGACAATCTGATGTAAATTTCTCAGTTCCATATTTTGTTTCTTCAGTGATGGCTGTAACTTTAAAAACAAATCCATTAGATTCTTTAGAAAACTTTCAACATGGTGTTCTTGTTTATACCAAAGGAACAACAACACAAAAAGTAGTTGAAGATTACTTCAAAGGTGTGGCAGTAACTTTGATGAAAGCAAAAAACAAAGACTATGGAACTAATGTTGTTTATGGTGATGATCATCAACAAAGTTTTGATATGTTGGCACAACACAAGGCAGATATTTTTGTGAATGATGAAGTTTTAATTACAGGATTAATCAATACTTCAAAAGATAAAACTATCTACAAAATGTTAAGAGATAGAATGAGTGTTGAACCTTATGGAATCATGTCAAGAAAAGATTCTCAAATAACAAAGATTGTTGATGATGTTATTGTTACTTCATTCAAAGATGGAAGTTTTCAAAACTTATGGGACAAGTGGCTTCCAGGTGTTAAACCATCAAGAACTATGGCTGATTACATAAGACAATGCAGAATTATTTCTGCTGAAACTTGCAAAACAACAGCATGGTAATAATAAAATAAAATATAAAAGCCTGAGTAATCAGGCTTTTTCTATTGATTTCATAATTTATTTTTGTATAATGAATTTACAACTAAAAGGATAAATTATGAATAAACATACAAAGAAAGGAATTATTGCTTTATCAATAATTTTAGGTTTTAATCTTGCTTATGCAGACAATGGGATTGTTGTAGACCAAAGCAACACATCTAATTCAAGACAAACCATCGGGCAAGATACAACTATTGTTGGAACAAACAATTCAACAGATCAGCAATTCAACACAATTTTAGGAACTTATAACTACAGTTCAGCCTATGGTGTAACAGCAATAGGAACATACAACAGCATTTATTCAGTGAATTCTGTTGCAATCGGAAATACAAATAATATTGATGGTTCAGGAAGAAGTTTTGTTTTAGGCAACATGAATCAAGTGTATGGAACAAATGAAAACTCATATACTTATTTGTTTGGTTTAGGACTTTCAAACAATGGCTTCAATAATTGTGTAGCTTTTGGTTCAGCATTGTATTCATCAGGTTGCACATCAGATTTTCAATTTAATGTTGGTGGAATGACTATTAGCAATGTTGGTAATGCTATTGCTGATACAGATGCAGTAAATTTAGGACAAGTAAAATCAATGCTTACTCCATACGATTCAAGCATTGCAAATCTTCAGACTACTCAAACAACAACAAGCAACCAGGTTAGTATTCTTCAAGGTCAAGTCAATACAACCAATTCAAATCTTTCTTCACTACAAACACAATTTAATAATTATGTGAGTAGTGCAAGCACAAGTTCAGGTTCTACATCATCAAGTGGAACTACTGACTTATCAGGTGTTCAATCTCAACTAAACACACACACTGCACAAATCAGTAATCTTCAAACTCAAACAACACAGAACACTACTGATATTGCAGATTTAAAAACTACTACAGCAACACATACAGAAGAAATTACTGCTTTACAAACAAATCAACAAAGCATGATGAACTTTGAGCAATCATTATCAACTCAAACAAACAAAAATACACAGGCTATAAGTCAGTTAAACAATAGAGTTGATAATCTTGAAAATAAAGTGAATGGATTGGAAGGAAAAATTCATTCTTATGCATACTCAGCAGCAGCTTTAGCAATGTCTAGCAACATCAACTTCAATCCATTTCTTGATAGACAAATAGGAATAGGTGTTGCATCAGTTGGTGGAAGAAGTGCAATTTCAATGGGAGTGGCAGTAAGAAACGGCAACAGCATGATTAGTGTAAAAGTCTCTTCAGGTTCACAAATGCCTGTTGGTGCATCAGCTTCAGTAAGTTGGGGATTTTGAAAAAATAAATAAAAAAAGAAAAGGACTTTGATAAGTCCTTTTTTGTTGACATTAATTTCCTATAGAGCACTATAAGAAGATAACTATAGGAGAATAATAATGAGAAGAGAAAATCCACTTTTTGCACTTCCAAACACAGAAGATGCATATGAATATTTTGCAAAAGAACAATCAAGAATGATTGGTAAAGATGTAATGCTTACAACATCAAGTGTATCAAACAGATTTTTATTTTTAGAAAAAAATCAGATTGTTGGAATGGCTTGTGTTGTATTGAAAAATGAAAAAGCAGAAATCCATGACAATATTTTGACTAATCTTCAAGTTCAACCAGGACATGAAGGTAAAGGAATTGAGGAAAAGTTACTTAAAGAAGTATCACAGAAATTCAATCGCAATCTTGAAATCAGTCCTTTATTGAAGGATGATGTGAAGAAAATTCAAGAAGGCAGAATGCAAACAAGGTTAGAAAAAAATCAAGAATTAAAATTAGAAATGCAGAAGTAAGGAAAAATCATGAAATACGAAAAACAAGAACACATACCACATGGTTATAAATGGTCAATCATCAATGATAAATTATCTAATGCTGAAGTTGATTCATACAATAGATATACAGATGACTACAACAATGCAAAGTCTGATGAAGCTAAAGAATTCTTTCTAGATCAAAGAAATAAATATTTAAAAGAATGCTTCAAGTCTTATGAAGAAAGAAAATTAAACACGCTTGAACCTGTCAATCTTCAGTCATCTTTCAATGAAGAAATGGGTAAGTTCATGTTGTCTATACCTGGAACAGCAGATGCAATCAAGATGTATGGAAAAGAAAAACCATTTCTATCTAATAAAATAATGGTTGCAAAGGGTGAAAATTCACATCGTTTTCTTTTTCTTGAAGACAATAAAATTGTATCTTCAATTGTTGTTACATTAAAAAATGAACAATATGGATTGAAGGAAAACATGATTACTACTGCTTACACTGATGAAGAACATAGAAACAAAGGATATGCTTCTAAGTTGGTAAGTTCAGCACAAAATGCTTTTAAAAATAAACTTGTGGTAAGTTCAGACTTAACAGAAGCAGGTGTGATGTTGTTCAAACCAAAAGGATTTGAACTTGAAAAATAAAAACCAAAGCCACTTTCTAGTGGCTTTTTTGTTGTCTGTCTTTAGTGGATGGATGTTTAAAACCAAATCCCATCATTGGGATTTTTTGTTGTAAGTATCTGAAATTGTTCACTAAATTATGTAGACGTTGGTGTTGTTTGGAAGTAAAATTAAACATCAAAACAACTTGTGAGATTGAAAGATGGAAACCAAAGAAGCAATCATTGTTCTTTATCACAACATGGAAAATAAAGTTTCTGATGTTTATGATAATAATGAAAATGTTTCTAGTGCTCTAAATTCTTTGATTGAAGGTTTTGAGTATCCTGATTTTTCACACAAGACCATCAAGCAGGTTCTACTTTCTTACTTCAAGAAGAACTTCAAACCGTTCAATCCTGGAAAGTGTGTTGTTGCAGGAGAGTTGATTGAGGACTACCAAGAACGGCAAGAACAACTTTTTCCTTTCATTGATGCACATGTCAAGATGCAACAAGGGGAACTTTGTGATGATGATTTGATTGAAAACTACTTAGCAGTTTTCACTTTTTCAGGAAGACTTTTGAGTTCTTTTGAACTGTTTGAAGGTAGAAAAATCTTCATCATCACGGATTGGGAAACAGAAGAAACACCAAGAGTCACCACACTTATGTACTGTGAAGACTACTGAAGAAGGGCAGGACATCACCACCAAAAAAGCCGCATATAGCGGCTTTTTTCATGCCTGTCAAGACAACAAAAAATTCAAGGTAGTGCTTGCTGAAGTGGGGAAGTTGCTGCTATAGTTCGTGTCCTGCACACGGCAGACAGCACCTAAACAGTGCTAAAGCCTTGGTGTATATAGGTCTGTAGCTCATCTGGTTAGAGCGTCACGTTGACATCGTGAAGGTAGTTGGTTCGAGTCCAATCAGACCTACCAAATTTTCTTGTGGTTGCACTTTTTGAGCAGCCATTTTTTACGGGTAGTAGTTGGAAAAAAAGTGGAAAAGTGCCTTGTTCCACTGAACCACGCCTTTACCGTCAAGTCCTTTCAAATCAACAACTTAGCTGATTTGGAAAAACGGTTTGAACCATTTCTTGACATGGTGGGGGTCGTTGGTTCGAGTCCAATCGTGCCTACCAATACACAGCATGGAGTTATCCCAGGTGAAAAACTGGCGAACTACCACAACCCGACATTCTCACGCTAGCTGAGCCTTGCGGGTTGTACCATGCAAAAAAAGAGCGGCTCAGGCCGCTCTTTTTTTTTACCCTTCGTAACGATATTACGCCCTGTTTGGAGTTGACATGCCTGACATTCGCCTGCCTGACGGCTCGGTTCGATCCTTCGACAAGCCGGTAACGGTTCATGAAGTGGCTGCGTCCATCGGTACCGGTCTGGCGCGTGCTGCGCTGGCAGGTCGCGTCGATGGCGTGCTGGTGGATACCTCGTACAGTATCGATCGTGATGCCGATCTGGCCATCGTGACCGACAAGGATGCCGATGGCCTTGGCATCATCCGCCACTCCACCGCCCACTTGCTGGCTTATGCGGTGAAGGAGCTGTTCCCGGAGGCGCAGGTGACCATCGGGCCGGAAATCGAAAACGGTTTCTACTATGACTTCGCCTACAAGCGCCCGTTTACTCCGGAAGACCTGACGGCCATCGAAAAGAAGATGAGCGAACTGGCCAAGAAGGATATCCCGGTCGAGCGCTACGAACTGCCGCGTGATGAAGCCATCGCTTACTTCAAGAGCATTGGCGAAGCCTACAAGGCCGAAATCATCGAATCCATTCCGCAGGGTGAGGTGCTGAGCCTGTACCGCGAAGGCGAGTTCACCGACCTGTGTCGTGGCCCGCACGTGCCGTCCACTGGCAAGCTCAAAGTGTTCAAGCTGATGAAGGTGGCCGGTGCCTACTGGCGCGGTGACAGCAAGAACGAAATGCTGCAGCGTATCTACGGTACGGCTTGGGCCAAGAAGGAAGACCTGGAAGCCTACCTCTACATGCTGGAAGAGGCGGAAAAGCGCGACCACCGCAAGCTGGGCGTGCAGATGGACCTGTTCCACCTGCAGGACGAAGCGCCGGGCATGGTGTTCTGGCATCCCAAGGGCTGGCAGCTGTGGCAGAACGTCGAGCAATACATGCGCGGCAAGCTGGTGAAAGAGGGCTATCAGGAAGTCCGCACCCCGATGATGATGGATGTGGAATTGTGGAAGAAGTCGGGTCACTGGCAGAACTACAAGGAAAACATGTTCATCACCGAATCGGAAAAGCGCGACTACGCTGTCAAGCCGATGAACTGTCCGGGCCATATCCAGATTTTCAACAGCGGCCTGCGCTCCTATCGCGACCTGCCGCTGCGCTATGCCGAGTTTGGCTCCTGTCACCGTAACGAGCCGGGTGGTGCGCTGCACGGCATCATGCGTGTGCGTGGCTTTGTACAGGATGATGGCCACATCTTCTGTACCGAAGACCAGATCAACCAGGAGGCCAAGGCTTTCCATCGTCTGGTGATGGAAGTGTATGAGCGCTTCGGTTTTGACAAGGTGTCGATCAAGCTGGCGCTGCGTCCGGAAAAGCGCCTGGGTGCGGAAGAAACCTGGGACAAGGCCGAGCAAGGCATGCGCGAAGCGCTGCAGGCTTGCGGCGTAGCCTGGGAAGAGCTGCCGGGCGAGGGTGCCTTCTACGGGCCGAAGATCGAATACCACGTCAAGGATGCGCTGGGTCGCTCCTGGCAGTGCGGTACCCTGCAGCTGGACTTCATGCTGCCGGAAAGTCTGGGCGCTGAATATGTGGCCGATGACAACAGCCGCAAACGTCCGGTGATGTTGCACCGCGCTGCACTGGGTTCGCTGGAGCGCTTCCTGGGTATTCTGATCGAAAACCACGCAGGCGCCTTCCCGCTGTGGCTGTCCCCGGTGCAGATGGTGGTGATGAATATCACCGAAGCGCAGGCGGATTATGCTGCACAAATCGCTGAAGCATTGAAGAAACAAGGCTTCCGCGTCGATCTTGACTTGAGAAACGAGAAGATCGGCTATAAAATCCGCGAGCACAGTCTGCAAAAGCTGCCGTACCAGATTATCGTGGGCGACAAGGAAAAAGCAGGCGAACTGGTTGCCGTGCGCGCCCGTGGTGAAGACCTGGGTCAGCTCACGCTGGATGCATTCATTGCCCGCCTCAAGGCTGAGATGCCCGAGGCCTGATCCGGCAACGGCAGGCATTTGATAGATTAATAGGAGATTTGGCTATAGCTCAGGAACGCGAAGCACGGATCAACGGCGAGATTACCGCTCGCGAGATTCGTCTGGTAGGCATGGAAGGTGAGCAGATTGGTGTTGTCAGTCTGCGTGAAGCAATGGCACTGGCCGAGGAAAATGATGTGGATCTGGTGGAAATTTCCCCGACTGCTCAGCCTCCGGTCTGCAAGCTGATGGACTACGGCAAGTTCAAGTACGAACAGTCGAAGAAGCGTCACGAAGCCAAGCTCAAGCAAAAGCAGGTCCAGATCAAGGAAATCAAGTTCCGTCCGGGCACTGACGATGGTGATTACAACGTCAAGCTACGTAACCTGATCCGTTTCCTTAATGATGGCGACAAAGCCAAGATCACCCTGCGTTTCCGTGGTCGTGAGATGGCTCACCAGGACATCGGCCTGGCATTGCTCAAGCGTGTTGAAGCCGATTTGGCTGAAATTGCGACAGTCGAGCAATTCCCCAAGCTGGAAGGTCGTCAAATGGTGATGATGATTGCCCCGAAAAAGAAATAATCGGGTATAATCGTTTTCTCAATACGGCAGGGTCTACCCTGCCGTGTTGATTTTGTAGGGCGGTAACGCCCTGCGCAAAAGCGTGACGCAGCGGTTTCAAGTACCTTCGGGTCACCCTGTGTCTAATCTAACTCAGAAATTCTGCAGGAGTTTTCCATGCCGAAAATGAAGACCAAGTCGAGCGCGAAAAAGCGTCTCAACGTGCTGGGCAATGGCGGTGTAAAGCGCTCTTATGCGTTCAAGCGTCACATCCTGACCAAGAAAACCACCAAGAACAAGCGCCAGTTGCGCGGTACCACCATGGTACACGCCACCAACATGGCTTCTGTTCGCGCTATGATGCCCTACGCATAAGGAGACTGAATAATGCCACGCGTTAAACGCGGTGTAACCGCACGTGCTCGTCACAAGAAAATCCTTGCCCTGGCGAAAGGCTATCGCGGCCGTCGCAAGAACGTCTATCGCATCGCCAAACAGGCGGTGATGAAAGCCGGTCAATATGCATACCGCGACCGTCGTCAGAAAAAGCGTCAGTTCCGTCAGCTGTGGATTGCCCGTATCAACGCCGCTGCGCGTGAAAACGGTCTGCCGTACAGCAAATTCATGAACGGCCTGAAAAAAGCTGCCATCGAAATCGACCGTAAGGTCCTGGCCGACCTGGCCGTGTTCGACAAGGCTGCCTTTGCTCAGATCGTTGAAAAGGCGAAAGCTAGCCTCGCTTGATAGCAAGACTGTAAAAGGGGAGGCTGATGCCTCCCTTTTTTTTCATTTGCCTGTAGTAAAGATGTTGCAAGAGCGTTGACCAGACTGCCATGAGTGTGGTCAGCCTTTTTGTTCCGGTCTGCCGGTTGGTGCAGGGTGCCGCTGATGTCATGCAACGGTTGCCACATCGCTGGCCGACAGGCCGGAAAGACGCATACGGTGTGAGACCCAATGACTAACGTTGACGCGATTCTCCAAGCCGGTCTGGCTGCCGTCGAGGCAGTGTCCGACCTCATCGAACTGGAGCAGGTCAAGGCGCGCTATCTCGGCAAGAGCGGCGAGCTGACCGAACTTCTCAAACAATTGGGCAAGCTTCCTCCCGAGGAGCGCAAGGCTGCCGGTGCCACCATCAATGTGGCCAAGCAGGCTTTCGAAACCGCCCACAATGCCCGCCGTGACCTGATCAATGCGCAGAAACTGGAAGCCCAGCTGGCGGCCGAGTCGCTGGATGTGACCCTGCCGGGTCGTGGCTTGTCCACTGGCGGCCTGCACCCGGTGGCGCTGACACTGGAGCGTATTGCCACCCTGTTCCGTTCCATGGGCTTCCAGGTAGCGGACGGTCCGGAAATCGAAACCGACTTCCACAACTTCCAGGCTCTGAACATTCCGGAAAACCACCCGGCCCGCGCCATGGCCGATACCTTCTATGTAGAAGGTGGTGATGTGCTGCGTACCCATACCAGCCCGATCCAGGTGCGTTACATGCTGAACAACGAGCCGCCGATCAAGATCGTGGCTCCCGGTCGTGTGTATCGCGTGGATTCCGATGCCACCCATTCGCCGATGTTCCACCAGATGGAAGGCCTGTGGGTGGAAGAGGGCGTGTCCTTTGCCGACCTCAAGGCGGTGGTGACCGACTTCCTGCGCCGCTTCTTCGAGCGTGACGACCTGCAAGTGCGTTTTCGTCCGTCCTTCTTCCCCTTCACCGAGCCGTCCGCCGAAATCGACGTGCTGGGCGAGCGTGGCTGGCTGGAAGTGGGCGGCTGCGGCATGGTCCACCCCAATGTGCTGCGCAATGTGAATATCGATCCGGAAAAGTACAGCGGTTTTGCCTTTGGCATCGGTCTGGACCGTTTCGCCATGCTGCGTTACGGCGTGAATGACCTGCGACTGTTCTTTGAGAACGATCTCAACTTCCTCAAACAGTTCAATTAAGCGCAGGCAGGGATAAACAATGCAATTCTCCGAACAATGGCTGAGAAACTGGGTTAATCCTTCCCTTTCCAGCGAGGAACTGTCCTACCTGCTGACCATGGCCGGTCTGGAAGTGGAAGAAACCACCGCTGCGGCACCAGCGTTTACCGGTGTGGTGATTGGCGAGGTCAAGGAGTGCGTCAAGCACGAAAACGCTGACCGCCTGCGCGTGACCAACGTGGATGTCGGTACTGGCGAACTGGTGCAGATTGTTTGTGGCGCACCGAACGTGGCCGTGGGTGTGCGCGTACCGTGCGCACTGCCGGGCGCGGTATTGCCGGGCGACTTCAAGATCAAGCCTACCAAGATGCGTGGCGTGGAATCCGGCGGCATGCTGTGCTCCGGCAAGGAACTGGGCGTACCGGAAGATGTGGATGGCCTGATGCTGCTGCCGGCTGATGCGCCTGTAGGCCAGAACATCCGCGATTATCTGGGTCTGGACGATCAGCTGTTCACGCTGAAAATTACCCCCAATCGTGCTGACTGCCTGTCGATCAAGGGTATCGCCCGTGAAGTGGCGGCCCTGACCGGTGCTGCACTGCAGCCGCAAGCCATCAGCGCCGTTGCGCCGCAAATTGACGATGTGGTGCCGGTTGCCATCGCCGCCCCGCAAGCCTGCGGTCGCTATATCGGCCGCGTGATTCGCAATGTCAACGCCGCTGCGCCGACCCCGGACTGGATGAAGCGCCGTCTGGAGCGTTCCGGTCTGCGTTCCATTTCAGCCATCGTTGACGTCACCAATTACGTACTGCTGGAACAAGGTCAGCCGATGCACGCCTTTGATCTGGCCAAGCTGAACGGTGGTATCACCGTGCGCATGGCCAAGGCTGGCGAGCAACTGCTGTGCCTGAACGAGAAAACCGTCACTCTT
This sequence comes from Aquitalea pelogenes, assembly GCF_041914625.1. Lineage (NCBI taxonomy): Bacteria > Pseudomonadati > Pseudomonadota > Betaproteobacteria > Neisseriales > Chromobacteriaceae > Aquitalea > Aquitalea pelogenes. The sequence goes on from NZ_JAYSDA010000001.1 coordinate 256,554, forward strand.
GCCGAAGACAATCTGGTAATTGCCGATGACGCCAAGGTGCTGGCCATTGCCGGCATCATGGGTGGCGAGGAAAGCGGTGTTACCACTGCCAGCACTGACATCATGCTGGAAAGTGCCTTCTTTGCCCCGGCAGCCATTGCCGGCAAGGCCCGCGCCTGGGGTTTCGGTTCCGACTCTTCCTTCCGCTTCGAGCGTGGTGTGGATTTCGAACTGCAACGCGACGCCATGGAACGCGCCACCGAACTGGTGCTGTCCATCTGTGGTGGCGAAGCCGGCCCGCTCAACGAGCAAGTTGCCGAACTGCCTGTCCGCAAAGGCGTGAAAGTCCGCACTGCGCGCGTAGCGCGTCTGCTGGGCATCACCCTGTCTGCCGAGCAGATCGCCACCATCCTCACCCGTCTGGGTCTGGCTTTCGATACCCTGGAAGACGGTTTCCTGGTGCATGCACCTTCCTTCCGCTACGACATTGAGATCGAAGAAGACCTGATCGAAGAAGTGGCCCGCGTACATGGTTACGATGCCATTCCCTACGAAGCACCGGCTGCTCGCTTGCGCATGCTGGCGTTGCCGGAAGAACGTCGCCCGCGTGAAGACATCCGCCATTTCCTGGCTGGTCGTGACTATCAGGAAGTGGTCAGCTACGCCTTTGTCGAGGAAGCCTGGGAGCGTGACTTTGCCGGCAATGCCGACCCGGTACGCCTGATCAACCCGATTGCCTCGCAAATGAGCGTGATGCGCTCGTCGCTGATTGGCGGTCTGGTCAATGTGCTGCAAGGCAACCTCAACCGCAAACAGCCGCGCGTGCGGGTGTTTGAAGTAGCCCGCGTGTTCGGCAAGAACGCTGCCGGCAAGGCCGACGAAACCACCCAGCCGGAAAAAGTGGCCGGTTTGGCATGGGGCCCGCGTGTTGCCGAGCAATGGGGTGCCAAGGCCGAGCGCATTGATTTTTACGATGTGAAAGCCGATGTGGAAGCCCTGCTGCTGCCGGCGCAAGCCAGCTTTGCCAAAGCCGCTCACCCGGCCTTCCATCCTGGCCGTTGTGCTGAAATCAGCCTGAATGGCAAGGTGATTGGCGTGATGGGCGAACTGCATCCCAAGTGGGCGCAGCAGTATGGCCTGCCAACGCCACCGGTACTGTTTGAGCTGGACCTGGCCGCTGTCGAACAGCGCAATGCCATCAAGGCCCAGCCGGTCAGCAAATTGCAGCCGGTACGCCGTGATCTGGCGCTGGTGGTTGACGAGCAGGTAACGGTTGCTGCTATGCTGGACACTTTCCGTCAGCATGCGTCCGCGCTGGTGAAGGAAGTTGCCTTGTTTGATGTCTATCGTGGCAAGGGTGTGGAAGAGGGCAAGAAGAGCCTGGCTTTCCGTGTGGTGTTGCAGGATGATGCCCGCACCCTGACCGACGAAGATGTCGAGCCGGCCATCCAGAAGCTGCTGGATGCCGTGGCTGCCAGCCATGCGGCACAGCTGCGACTGTAAGCCATTATTGCCGGAAGGCGTGGCATAATGTCCGCCTTCCATATTTGCATTCAAGAAGTTAAGGGGTAGTCATGACTTTGACCAAGGCTGAGTTGGCCGACCTGTTGTTTGACCAGGTAGGTCTGAACAAGCGTGAAGCCAAGGACATGGTTGAAACGTTTTTCGAGGAAATCCGTATCGCACTGGAAGCTGGCGATTCGGTAAAGCTGTCCGGATTTGGCAATTTCCAGCTGCGTGACAAGCCGCAACGTCCGGGCCGCAATCCCAAGACCGGGGAAGAGATTCCCATCACGGCACGCCGCGTGGTGACCTTCCACGCCAGTCAGAAACTCAAAGGAATGGTTGAGCAATACCATGCTAACAAGCAAGGCTGATTTGCCGGCAATCCCGTCCAAGCGCTACTTCACCATTAGCGAAGTGAGCGAACTGACCGGGGTGAAGCCGCATGTGCTGCGTTACTGGGAGCAGGAATTCTCCCAGTTGCGCCTGGTCAAGCGTCGTGGCAACCGTCGCTATTACCAGCACCACGAGGTATTGCTGGTGCGGCGTATTCGCGGCTTGCTTTACGATGACGGTTTCACCATTCAGGGTGCGCGCCAGCGCCTGGGTGCGGGCGGAGAAATGGAGCGGCCGATTACCGCTCAGGAAGTCCGTACCGAATTGGAAGCCATTCTGAATTGGTTGGATTCAGGTGTTGGCAAAAACTAAATAAACAGTTACAATGTGTTTCTCTTGAGTCGGGGTGTAGCGCAGCCTGGTAGCGCACCTGCATGGGGTGCAGGGGGTCGGAAGTTCGAATCTTCTCACCCCGACCACAAGAACAAAAGCAGCACACATTCATTAAAGCCACCAAATCATGGTGGCTTTTTTGTTGCCTGTAATAATGTACTGCCTGTCATTGGTCATTCACCATTGGATACAAAAACGAAAGCCACCCGAAGTCGGGTGGCTCTTTTCATGGGCGTTCAGCCAATAGGCCGCGGCAAGATTATTGATTCAGTCTTGGCTATCCCCATCAAATATTTTCCGGATACTGGTCAGGCAATGTGGCTGGTATGTTCAGCCGGATCAGAGCGCGCTCTTGATCTTTTGCCAAACGGTTTTTTCTTTGTTTACCTTGCAGTATTCATCAACCTCCGGCCGGACCTTTTCAACATTGGCAATCACTTCAGCGGCGCTGACCTTGCCATTTTTGTGTTTGCTGATTTCGTAGCCAATAATGACCGGTTTGTCGGTTTCCTTGAGCACGAGATATTCGTTGCAGGTAATGGTGTATTTGCCACTCGGCTTGCTGCCAGAGGCATTATGTTTGCCTGCATTGCCAGATTCAGCGGCAAATGCAGAACTGCTCATCAATGCGACCATGATCATGATTTTCAGTTTTGCAGACATGCTTGATTCCTTGGGAATTGATTCCCGAAAAATGAAAGTGCTTCGGGTTTGGCCATCCTCCAGTGATGCATTTCCCCGGTCAAGGCAAGCTGCTATGGATATTTCTTTTCTATCTGATGAGTTTTCCTGCTCGCGCCAAAATTAATCAGTGGGTATGGTAATAAAACATCCATATATTTGAATTCATTGCCATTATTTATATGGAATCAGCCGCGTGATGTGCATGGTTTGATGGCGTGCCTGCTGCTTTGGCTGCTACGGGATACGGAGGTGACATCAGCAGCAAGCGCAGTGGATGGATTATCCACCCAAAACCGGGCCGGCCTTGATGACGGCCTGAGTGCGGCTGCTGACCTCCAGCTTGCGCAAGATGGCCGATACATGTGCCTTGACGGTACTTTCCGCAATATTCAATTCAATCGCCACAATCTTGTTGGGTTTGCCGGCAATGATGGCATCCAGTACGCAGCGCTCTTGCTTTGTCAGGCTGGCAATGCGGCTGCGCATGGTTTGTTGTTCCATGGACAGGGGCAATGGAGTGAGGCTGTTGGTGTCGTGTCCGGACAATTGTGCTGGCTGGTAGATTTCCCCGTCTTCGGCAATACGTCGTACTGCATCCGCCATTTGCTGACGTGGCGTGGATTTGGGAATGAAACCACACACGCCCAGTTGCAAGGCGGCGGCGACCACTTCGCTGCGTTCATCCGCCGACACGATCACCAGCGGCACCACCGGTGCGCTTTCCCGCAACAGGGCTATGCCTTGCAGCCCGTGCATGCCTGGCATGTTAAGGTCCAATAGTGCCAGCTCAAGCGTGTCATCATGAATGGCGGCCTGGACTTCTGCCAGTGATGTGCACTCGATCAACTGCACCGAACGGCCAAAGGCATCCAGCACAACATCTTTCAATGCTTCGCGAAACAGTGGATGATCATCGGCGATCAGAATACTCATTTCCATCACGACCCCAACTTGTGAGTAAAGCTGCCTGATTCGGCCAGCGAACAAGACTATAGCCTGAAATGCACAATGCTGGCAGCATGGCCTTGGCGACGGGAGCGTATTGCATTCTGTTGAGCTGCGACCTCTTGCCCTTGCCAGCCAGTGGATGCCGACTGGAGCGGCGGGTGAGGCCGGAACGCCAGAATGTATGGCCGGTATGGCTTGCAAACGCTATCTGCCATACAGCCTGCCAGTGTTGGTGATGGCTGACCATGCAACAAAAGTAGAAGCCAGCGCAGGCTGGCTGACACAGAACAGGGATGCCCAGCCATCTGCGCAGCCCGGTGGAGACAAGATGAAGCAGTCTTCGGTACTGCTGGGTAGCACCCAGCAGCAAGAGCCGGCGCAAGCCGCGGCAGAATTGTTCGAGCAGCTGCATCAGCCATCACTGGCCCTGGTGCTGTTGTTCATCTCCCCAGCCTACGACCTTTCCTTGCTGGCCCCCGCCTTGCAGCAGCATTTCGGCGCTGCCCTGGTGGTCGGCTGCACCACGGCTGGCGAGATCGGCTGCCATGGCTATCAGCAGGGCAGTATCAGCGGAGTCAGTTTTGCCGAGCCGGACTTCTTTGCCGTTGCAGCCAGACTGGAGCGGCTGCATGACTTCGAACTGGCGGATGCCTTTGAAGCGGTGATGACGGCCCGGCATGAGCTGGCGCGCAAGAGCGGTTGTGCGATTGATCGCAACAGCTTTGCCCTGATGCTGATAGATGGCCTCGCGGCATGTGAGGAGCGGGTGGCCAGCCGGCTTTCTTCTGCGCTGGGGCATATCCCGCTCTTGGGTGGGTCGGCCGGTGACAATATGCGTTTCGAAAATACCGCAATATTGCTGGATGGTCGTTTCCATACCCAGGCAGCCGCCTTTGTCATGGTGGCCAGTCGGCATCCGTTCGAAATGTTCAAGTCCGAGCACGCTGCACGCAGCGGTGAGCGCATGGTGATCACCGAGGCTGATGCCGATAGCCGGCTGGTTACCGAGATCAATGCCGAGCCGGCAGCAGTAGAGTACTGTCGCACCCTGGGCCTGGACCCCGAGCAACTGGATGCCAATACCTTTGCCGCGCATCCACTGGTGCTGCAAGTGGGTGGCGTGCCGTATGTGCGCTCCATCCAGCGGGTGAACCCGGATTTGTCCTTGTCCTTCTTTTGCAGTGTGGATGAGGGCGTGGTGCTGTCGGGCACGCAGGCGCAGGACCTGGTGGCCAGCCTGGACCAGACCTTTGCCCGGGTACGCAGCCAGCTGGGGCCATTGCAGGTGGTGCTGGGATGTGACTGCGTATTGCGCCGCATCATGATCAGCAATACCGCTGCACAAAGCCGGCTCTCCAGCCTGCTGGTGCAGAATCGGGTTGTGGGCTTCAATACCTATGGCGAGCAGTTCAATGCCATGCATGTCAACCAGACCTTCACCGGTATCGCCATCGGCTATGCCGGACATCAGGGTGCGCTGCATCAGGGGTAATCATGGAACCGGCGGTCGATCTCTCCCGGGCAGATTCAGCCACGCTGCTGCAATACGTCGAGCAGCTGGAAAAGGACAATGCCAAACTGCGCAAGATCAATAACGCATTGATTTACCGCGTGGAAAGCGGCATGGCCGACAATGGCAATTCCTTTACCATTTTCCAGGTGTCTGCCGAGCTGGAAAAGCGCATCCAGGAGCGTACTCACGCGCTGGAACGCGCCATCAACGACCTGAAGACCAGCAATATCGCACTGGAAGAGGCGCGGCTGGCGGCAGAGCAGGCCAATAACCGTCTGGGCGTGGCGGTGGACACCATTGCCGACGGTTTTGCCCAGTGGGACCAGCACGACCGCCTGGTACGCTTCAACCAGCGTATTGTCGAATTGCTGCCGGTGCTGCGCGGGCATGTCCGCACCGGCATGCACTTTGCCGAATATCTGGATCATCTGGCCGAATCCGGCGCCGTGCTGGACGCCATGGGCCAGGCCGATGCATGGCGCGCATTACGTCGCAACCAGCACCACGACTGCAACGGCAGCTATCTGGAGCCATTGAGCGATGGCCGCTGTCTGCGCATCAGTGAACGGGCGACGGCCGATGGCGGCAGGGTAGCCATTTATACCGACATCAGCGAAATCAAGCGCCAGGAACAACTGCTGCGTCAGCAAGACCAGGCAGCACACCGCCAATTGCTGGCCGCCACCGTCAACAGTCTGCGTCAGGGGATTGCCGTATTCGACCAGCATTCACAGTTGCTGGCCTGGAATCATCGTTTTTGCGAACTGGCGGGTTTGCACCCGGCCACGCTGTCCATTGGCCATGCCTTGCCGGAAGATGCCGAAATTCCGCTGCTTTGTCCGATCAGTGGCAGTTACGAGGTAGAGACTTGCCACGGACTGGTGCTGGAAATCGAATCCTGCCCGATGCCCAATGCCGGCTTCGTGATTACCTGCAGCGATGTCACCGCGCGCAAGCATGACGAGCGGGCGCTGCGTGAAAGCGAATCCAAGCTCAGGCTGATTACCGACGCCTTGCCGGCATTGATTTCCTATGTCGACAAAGACCAGGTTTACCGCTTTACCAACAAGGGCTATGAGGACTGGTTTGGCAAACCGGTCAACGAGATCAACGGCCATACCCTGCGTGAAGTGCTGGGGCCTGACTTGTACGACCCGCGCCGCCATTTTGTCGAGCAGGCACTGGCTGGTGTCTCTTCCGTCTTTGAACTCAAGATGCCTGCACCCAAGCGTTCAGTCGAATATGCCCAGGCGGCATTCATACCGCACATTGGCGAAGATGGCGCGGTACATGGCTTTTACGCGCTGATCCAGGACATCACCCAAACCCGTCGGGCCGAACAGGTACTGCAACAAGCCAAGGAAGAGCTGGAACAGAGCGTGATGGCACGCACTGTTGAATTACGTGATGCCAATACCCAGTTGCGCGCCGCCATCGTGGCAGCGGAAGAGGCCAATCTCAGTAAAACGCGGTTCTTTGCCGCTGCCAGTCACGACCTGCTACAGCCGCTGAATGCTGCGCGCCTGTTTGTGGCCAGCCTGGCCGAGCGCGAAGGCAGTGCCGACAGCATGCGGCTGGCGCAACATGCCGCCAGTTCGCTGGAAGCCGTGGACGACCTGATCAACACCCTGCTGGAACTGTCCCGCATTGATGCAGGGGCCTTGCAAATTACCCCCAGTCACTTTCATCTGGACCAGTTGCTGCGTCAGCTGAGCATCGAGTTCAGCCCGCTGGTGGCAGAACGAGGCCTGAAACTGCGTTGCCATCCCTTGCCGGTGGTGGTGCACAGCGACTGGGTGCTGCTGGGGCGCATCCTGCGCAACTTCCTCAGCAATGCCCTGCGCTATAGCGAGCAAGGCAGTTTGTTGCTGGGGGCCCGTCGGGTGCGCGACGGCGTGCTGGTGGGCGTGTGGGATCAGGGGCAGGGTATTCCGGCCGGCAAATTGTCGCTGGTGTTCGAGGAGTTCCAGCGGCTGGCCGAACACAGTGGCATGTGCAGCAAGGGCCTGGGTCTGGGGCTGGCTATCGTCAAGCGCCTGGCCACCCGCCTGCAGCACCGGCTGGTGGTGCAGTCACACTATGGGCGCGGCTCCTTCTTCGGCATTGTTCTGCCCTACGGTCAGGCCGAGGCTGCCAGCCTGTTTCCGCGTCAGCAAGAGCGTGTCACTTCGCCGGGGCCATCCGAACTGCAGGGCCTGTCGGTGCTGCTGATTGATAACGAACCGGCCATCCTGGCCGGCATGAGTACCTTGCTGTCCGGCTGGGGTTGTCTGCCGCTGGTGGCGGCCAACACCGCGCAGGCCGTGTCCTTGCTGGACCAGCTCAGCCGTCCGCCCGATGTGATTCTGGCGGACTATCACCTGGACAACGAAGAACGCGGCTCGCAAGCCATACTGGGCTTGTACGCTGCCCTGGGGCAGCGCATACCTGCGGCCATCATCACCGCGGACAGAACGCCGGAAGTTGCTGCCGAGATTGCGGCAGAAAGCTGGGCCATCCTGACCAAGCCGGTACGTCCGGCACGACTGCGTGCACTGATCGGTCATCTGGGACGGCTGGCGCAGTCCGGTGCGGACTGACCTGACAGCCGGGGCGGAGCCCGGGTTTCTAAGACCAAAGTCGAATAGAGCAGGGCGAGACAATTTCGCACAATGACCTGGCTGCCGGTAGACACGCCGGCACCTCGATTCTAATAGCCAGGAGGCAACGTCATGTATCAGCAAGCACTCGCCGCAATCAGCAAGAAAATTCCGCTGAAATCCCGCTACGAAAACTTTATCGGTGGTCGCTGGGTGGCCCCGGTTCAAGGCCAGTACTTCACCAACATCAGCCCGATTGACGGCAAGCCGCTGTGTGACATTGCCCGCTCTAGCGCTGCTGATATCGAACTGGCGCTGGATGCTGCACATGCCGCTGCCGACCGTTGGGGTCGTACTGCACCGGCCGTGCGTGCCAATGTGCTGCTGAAAATAGCCGACCGCCTGGAAGAATACCTGCCGTTCCTGGCGCTGGTGGAAACCCTGGACAACGGCAAGCCCATCCGTGAAACCAACGCTGCCGACCTGCCGCTGGCAGTCGACCACTTCCGCTATTTCGCCTCCTGCCTGCGTGCGCAGGAAGGTTCGCTGTCCGAGCTGGACGACGACACCGTGGCCTACCATTTCCATGAGCCGCTGGGCGTAGTGGGGCAGATCATCCCGTGGAACTTCCCCTTGCTGATGGCCGCGTGGAAGCTGGCTCCGGCATTGGCTGCCGGTAACTGCATCGTGCTCAAGCCGGCCGAACAAACCCCGATGGCCATTCTGGTGCTGATGGAAGTGATTGCCGACCTGCTGCCAGATGGCGTGCTGAACGTAGTGAACGGCTTTGGTGTGGAAGCCGGCAAACCGCTGGCCACCAACCCGCGTATCGCCAAAGTGGCCTTTACCGGCGAAACCGGCACCGGCCGCCTGATCATGCAGTACGCTGCTGAAAACATCATTCCGGTGACGCTGGAACTGGGTGGCAAGTCGCCCAATATCTTCTTCGAAGACATCATGCGCGAAGACGATGACTTCTTCGACAAGGCACTGGAAGGCTTCGCCATGTTTGCCCTGAACCAGGGTGAAGTATGTACCTGCCCGTCGCGTGTGCTGGTGCAGGAATCCATCTACGATGCCTTCATGGAACGTGCCGTGGCCCGCGTCAAGGCCATCAAGCAGGGCAATCCGCTGGACATGTCCACCATGATCGGTGCGCAGGCTTCGCGTGAGCAGCTGGACAAGATCCTGTCCTACATCGACATCGGTCGTGCCGAAGGTGCCCAGGTGCTGACTGGTGGTGGTCAGGCCCATCTCGGTGGTGCACTGTCCGAGGGCTTCTATGTGCAGCCGACCATCCTGGCCGGCCACAACAAGATGCGTGTATTCCAGGAAGAAATCTTTGGACCGGTTGTCGCCGTGACTTCCTTCAAGGACAAGGAAGAAGCCCTGCACATTGCCAATGACAGCGCCTTTGGCCTGGGAGCCGGTGTCTGGACCCGTGACGGTAACACCGCCTACCGCATGGGCCGCGAGATCAAGGCCGGTCGTGTCTGGACCAACTGCTACCACCTCTATCCGGCACACGCTGCCTTTGGTGGTTACAAGAAGTCCGGTATCGGTCGCGAAACCCACAAGATGATGCTCGATCACTACCAGCAAACCAAGAACCTGCTGGTGAGCTACAGTCCGAAAGCTTTGGGCTTCTTCTAAGCGGCGGGTTTCCTCCGCCAGGGGCCGACGGTGGGGTGCGCTGTGCTGCACCGTCGGTTTGCAAACTGTCCATCTCACGGTCATCACCTGTAACTGGTGGTGACCGTGTGCAAGCAGCGGTCCTCCTTGGGGGTGGCGCGAGCCGCTCTCGCTTTGGCGCCGCCGGTTTTTCACAAAGGGGTGACATGATTTCCCGCGTCAACATGACAGAGCGTGCTGCGGAACTATTGTCGGTGTTGTGCCAACGCCATGGTTCCTTGCTGTTCCATCAGTCTGGTGGGTGTTGTGATGGCAGTGCGCCACTGTGTTTTACCCAGCAGGAATTCCGTGTTGGCGATCATGACATCCTGCTGGGCGAAATCGGCGGCTGCCCTTTTTACATCAGCGAATTCCTGTACGGTTATTGGCAGAACTGCCAACTCACCATCGATGCCCTGCCCGGACGCAGCAGCAGCTTTTCGCTGGAAGGGAGTGAAGGCATGCGCTTTGTCACCCTGTCGCGATTGTTCAGCGACGAAGAACTGGCGGAACTCGCCCAGCAATAAAGTCAGCCAGGCGCTTGGCAGGCTAAGGCTGGTCCAGTCATCCACTGCAAACATGCAGACAAAACAAAACCCCCGGTCGGGGGTTTTTGCATTTCTGCTCAGGAAAAATCCTTTGCCGGTCTTGTCTGCCATTAAAATGACCGCAGTTTCAGGAGGCGTCCAGATAGTCGTAGCCAGCCCAGTCCAGTGCGTAACCGTTTCCATGGCGCTTGAGGTTGACGGGCTTGAGCAGGCCGTGCTGCTGCATATAGCGCAGATGTTCCTGGATGATGCTCTCGTTGACCTCATTCCCCATCTCGCGGCGCATGGCAGTCATGATCTGCTGTTCATCCAGATACTGAACCTGACGTGTGCGCAGGATGCGCAATATACGGAAAATCAATAATTCGTTGCGAGGCATTGGTGTATATCATGTTGCAGCGATCTTTCATTTATCTGACATTTTTATTGCCTTCGTCAAGAAAGATGACAGATATGTTTCATACAGGAGTATTCAATGGCAACACAACGACCCGATTCCCCATGCATTGCACGCTGTACAACTGCGGTTGGTGACAATGTTTGTCGAGGATGTGGCCGTAGCTTTGCCGAAATTTCAAACTGGTGCTTCATGGATGGCGCCGAGCGCGAGCAAGTATGGCAAACCCTGCCACAGCGCATGCCCTTGCTGGAAATTGCCGAGCGTCTGGGCGTGCTGCTGGACTTGCAAGTGCAGGATGGTCAGGAGTGGGGCGTATTGCGACTGGATGGCCGTATCCTGATGCTGCGGATGAGTGCGGGGCAACTACAGTTGCGTCTGCCGGACGGGCGAGGTTTGCCTCTTGGTCTGGAGCAAGGGCTGGACGGGGTATTGGCGCAACTTTCCCAGTATGTTGCATTAGCAAATTAGCATTAAAAGGAAGACTGACGGATGGCTCAGGATAGTTCACTGCCCGCATTCTGGGATCAGCGCTACGAGCAAGGCGTAACGCCATGGGAGGGTGCGGCTGGCGATGAGCAGATGCGGCAGTTTTTTGCCGGGCTGGCACCTGACAGCAAGGTACTGCTGCCTGGCTGTGGCAGTGCGGCCGACGTCCCTTGGCTATTGTCGGCAGGCATGCAGGTGGATGCGATTGATTTCAGCCACGAGGCGGTCAAGCGTGCGCGTCAGGCTTTGCAGGGCAGTACCGCGCGGTTGTGGCAGGCTGATTTCTTTGCCCTGCAAGCCGATGCACACTATGACGCCATTTTCGAGCGTGCTTTCTTGTGTGCCTTGCCGCCCAGGCTGTGGGAGAGCTATACCCATAAGGTCAGCCAACTGTTGCGACCCGGAGGTTTTCTGGCAGGGGTGTTTTTTCTGGCGGACAAGCCCAAAGGCCCACCCTACGGAACCAGTCTGGCGGATTTGCACCAGCGGCTGGATCCATCCTTCAGCTTGCTGACTTGCCAGCCCGTGGCTGCGGCCATACCTGTTTTCGCCGGGCAAGAGTACTGGATGGTGTGGCAGAGGCTGGCAAACTGAGTTTGCTTCCTGCCAAATTGATCAATTTTTGTGTTGATAGTTTTCAATTGTTTTGGTGCGAATGGTAATGCTTCTTGATTGCTATCAGGTTTATCCCAAATTTGATTGGTTAATTCACTAAATTCGGGTAAAAATGTAGCGCCCGCTTTAAACATATAACAAGCAATAGCAGCAGGTTGTAAGGAGAGAGCATGGAGTGGTTCTGGCGCGTCTATACCCTGATCGAGAAAACATTTTTCTTTACCCTGACCCGGAAGCTGTGCAGTTTCTTTTTTCTGAGTCTGTTCCAGCTGATCATGGTGGTTTACGTCTATCTGGTGCTGACTGGCATTCGCAGCCAGCTAGCCGGTTCTGGTATCAATGCGACCAATCTGGCGCAGATACAGTCCAGTATTGATGGCGCCATTTTCTGGTCATCGGCACTGTGGCTGGCCGGCTTCGTATTCATCAGTTTCATGGTCTGGTATTTGCGCTATCTGATTGTGCGTCCGCTCAAGATGATTATCGGCATTTTCAATGAGATAGGTGCCGGTGAGGGTGATTTGTCACGGGATATTCCCACCGTCACGCATGACGAAATCCGCGAAGTTTCGATTTCCTATAACCGCTTCCAGCTGAAAATGCGCGAAATCATCAGCAATGTACGCCTGATGACAGTACGCATTGCCATGGATTCGGCACGTACCCGCAAGAATGTCAGCGAATCGCTGGGCAGTGCAGTACGCCAGGACGAGTTTGCCACCCGGGTGCGCGATGCCAGTGACCAGACTACTACCGGCATCAATCAGGTTACCGGACAGACGCAATCCATTTCCGCCTCTACCTTGTCCAATCTGGATGTGGCTCGCGAGTCGTATGACGAACTGAAAACCGTGGCGGACCGCATTTACGACATCAGTCAGAAGGTGGGGCATTTCAACCAGACGGTTGAAGACCTGAGTCAGCGCTCGGCCAGTATCAAAACCATTGTTGACCTGATCAAGGATATTTCCGATCAAACCAATCTGCTGGCACTGAATGCCGCCATCGAAGCTGCGCGTGCAGGTGAAACCGGCCGTGGTTTTGCCGTGGTTGCCGATGAAGTGCGCAAACTCGCGGAAAAGGTGAAGAACGCCACCGATGAGATTTCCAGCAATATTGATGGCATGCTGGGCCTGGTTTCCGATACCCAGGTTGAAACCAATGAAATCACCACGGACACACACAAGGCACGCGAGGTGGTATCACGTGCCTCGCAACATTTCGGCCGCATGATGGGCGATTTTGAAACCACGGCCAGCAGCCTGACCCAGATTGCCGGCACCATGGAAGATTTTGCCGAAACCAACCGGCAGGTGAATCGCCATGTGTCGGAGATTCATGGCCTGGGCCAGTTGGTGACAGAGCGACTGAATCATACCGAGCATGTGGCAGACGAACTGTCCGGTGTGGCAGAGCAAGTGCAGGAAATGGTGTCGCGCTTCATCATCGGCGAAGGCGAGTTTGACCGCATGATCAGCCTCGCGCGCAAGCAGCGTGATGTGCTGCAGGATATTCTGCAGCAACAGCTGAAGTCTGGTGTCGATGTCTTCGACAAGCGCTACCAGCAGATTCCCGGCAGCAAGCCGCCCAAATACCATACCGCTTACGACGAAAAGCTGGCAGGCCTGGTGCAACCGCATTACGACGCTCTGGTACGGGATGTTGTCGGAGGACGCTTCTGCTTGCTGGTGGATGGCAATGGTTATGCCCCGACGCATAACAGCTGGTATAGCCAGGCGGTGACGGGTGATGAAGAGAAAGACCTGGTCAACAGTCGTGACAAGCGCATTTTCTCCGACCCGGCAGGGCTGAAATCGGCGCACAACACCCAGCCCTTCCTGCTGCACACCTATATGCGTGATACCGGTGAAATCCTGTCCGAACTGACCTTGCCGGTTTATCTGGATGGGCGTCACTGGGGCGCATTGCGGCTGGGGTTTGATCCCAGCAGCTTGCTGGAAGCGGCTGGTTTGAAGAGCAAGAACAAGCGCTGAATCGGCGTGCAGCAAAAAACAAAAGAGGCCTCTTGAGGCCTCTTTTCACTTGTTTGCCGATGCGCGGCATCAATCCAGCTGTGATGTGCAGCAGGGGCAGCGGGTGGCCTTCAGGGGCACGCTGGACAGGCAGTAGCGGCATTCCTTGGTGGCGGGTGCGGCCGGTGCTTCTGCCGGTGCTTCGCGTTTGAGCCTGTTGATGGCCTTGACCAGCATGAAGATGGCAAAGGCGACAATGGTAAAGCTGACCAGAGAGTTGATGAACAAGCCGATATTCATGGTGACGGCACCAGCCTGTTTGGCGGCGGCGACCGAGGCATAAGGTCCGGCCTGTTTGACGCCTTCCTTGAGAACCAGGAACAGATTGGCAAAATCGACATTCCCGACCAGAAGACCGATAGGCGGCATGATTACGTCATCAACCAGCGATTTGACGATGGAACCAAAAGCACCCCCAATCACCACACCGACGGCCAGATCGATCACATTACCTTTAACGGCAAATTCCTTGAATTCCTTCAGAATGGACATGGCTGATCCTTTAGTTTTTGTTTAATACAGTGTTAACCAAATGCTATTTTAGCATGAATATGCCGATATGTTGTGTGGCATATTCTTGCACCATCATGAGCGGATCTGTCAAAGCACAAAGAAAATACAGGAATCATGGCGGAATAAAAACAAAAAGCCCGCTTTATAAAAAGCGGGCTTCTGCTTGAATAGGGTGGCTCCCCGAGCAGGGCTCGAACCTGCGACCTGCGGATTAACAGTCCGTCGCTCTACCGACTGAGCTATCAGGGAATTGAATGCATTGCTGGGTGGCTCCCCGAGCAGGGCTCGAACCTGCGACCTGCGGATTAACAGTCCGTCGCTCTACCGACTGAGCTATCAGGGAATAACCGGGCAATGCTGATCAATGGTGTCTTGTGGCTCCCCGAGCAGGGCTCGAACCTGCGACCTGCGGATTAACAGTCCGTCGCTCTACCGACTGAGCTATCAGGGAACATCAAGAGAGTGCGAACTATACCGATGAGAGCCAGGCCTGTCAACGGTTTGGCCGTCGAATATTACACATTCCATGCGGCTTGTTGCTTGCTGTTGGCTAAGTGTATGAAGGCAAAAGAATATCCTGCTGCGCAGTGATGTTGCCAAGCATGAGGCTGGCAGAACAGGGCTGGAAAAAGTAGAATTCCTGACTAATTTGGTGTGCTAATTACAGGTGTCGCAAGATGAACAAGTCGTGGCAAGTTTGGGTAGATGAGAATCACGGGTGTGTTGGCCAGGATGGCCTGCTGCAATTTCCGGATTTGTTCGGGCAGGTTGCTGCGGTCCGCTCAGGCAATGCACTGGCAGTACTGGATGGTTTTGCCCTGATCCGTCTGGAAGGCGAAGATGCCGAATCCTTCCTGCAAGGACAATTGTCCGGTGATATTCGTGAGGTGGGCGAAGAGGCACGCTTCACCACCTATTCCACGGCCAAAGGACGCATGCTGGCCAGTTTCCTGGCTTGGCAGCTGCAAGGCAGCTATTACCTGATGGTTTCTACGGATATTTGCCAAGCCATTGCCAAACGTCTGACCATGTTTGTCATGCGCTCCAAGGTCAAGGTTACGGTGCTCAATGGCGCTGATACCTGTTTGCTCGGTGTACGCGGTGCGCAATTGGAGGCCGTCATTGCGCAGTATTATGCGAAACCGGCAGCCGGACCGCTTGCCGTGCAGGAACATAATGCCGATGTAGCCATTGCATTGCCAGGTGGTGGTTTCATTCTCAATTTGACGGCTGATTCGCCATTGGCAGCACAGCTTGTGGCCGAAAAAGCAACAGCAGTATCGTCACAAGCCTGGGGTATCCGCGATATTGATGCAGGCATTGCCTGGGTGACACTGGCAACGCAAGAGCAATTTGTTCCGCAAATGGCGAATATGGATTTGATTGGTGCTGTCAGCTTCAAGAAGGGTTGTTATCCGGGGCAGGAAATCGTTGCGCGTACCCAATATCTGGGTAAAGTAAAACGGCGTTTATTCAAGGCAAGCCTGGCGGTTAGCGCGCGAGCCGGCGACAAGCTATTCAGTCCGGAACTGCCGGAGCAATCAATTGGTATGGTTGCCGCAGTTTGTCCGGTGAATGAAGTGCAGCAAGAAGCGCTGGTGGTTGTGCAGACAGTTTGCTGGGAGAAGGGGATTTATCTGGAAGCCGAATACCAGCATCGCCTGGAATGTCTGACACTGCCTTATCCTATTCAGGATGAATAAATACTTGCTTTGTTTACACAAATTTAGCACTTCTGCCTTGACGTTTCTGTCTGCTTTTGGCTAAATTGAAATTGTTGTGGTCAAACTGAATAATAAGGGCGGAAAATGGACATTAGCACTCTGAGTTTTACCGAGCTGGTTGCTTTGAAAAGCGACGTTGAAAATGAAATCAAGCGTCGCGAATCGGAAGAAAAAACCAAAGCCAAAAAGCAGATCATCGAACTGGCCAAGGCTTATGGCCTGAGCGTTGAAGAAGTGCTGGGCAAAGTAGGTGGTGCCGTACGCAAGCCGGTTGAAGCCAAGTACCGTCACCCGGAAAATGCTGAACTGACCTGGACTGGTCGCGGTCGCAAGCCGGTATGGGTACAGGAGCTGCTGACTGCTGGCAAAACGCTTGAAGATCTGGCCATCTGATGTAACATGGCCTGCCAAGTGCCTGTTTCAAAGCGCCTGCATGGGCGCTTTTTGTTTTTGCATGCAAGTTCTTCTTGCCCAATCGGCTCCGTGTATAAATACTGATAACAATCTACACCGCAACGGCAGTCTATCTTGCGGCTTCCCGTTACCTTGATCGCCCGAAAGCTACGACATGTTGGACTTTTTCTCCCGAGGCACCAAGAGCAAGTCAGATCCGTTGGCCAATGCTGCCGCTGCCAAGGCTTATGCCGATGCACTCAAGCAGGAATACGGCGCGGCTGCTCACGAGAAAATGACCGAGATGCTGGCCGAGGTGAATGCCCAATCAAGCCGGGTGACGGCCGATTTACTGGATGCGGTGTTGACGCTCAATCTGGAAATACAGCCACTGCACGATAATCTGTGTACACAGTATTTCCTCAACTCCCGCATGCCCAAGGTATTGGAAGGGCAGCTGCGCGCCCAGATACTGTCTTTTGGCAAGGAATTGCTGGATTTTTACCAGCGTGCACTGTCATTTGATGTCGATGTCCAGCAGGAGGAGCGCCTGCGTGCCATGCTGCCTTTGGTGCTGGTGCGCATGATGCATTATTTTGGCGAATTCGCCCGCTGGCAGTATTTACGGCATTTCAGTCCTGATGATGTGTTCTGGTTAAATGTAAATCAGCTGTACCGTTTCGCTGAGAAAATGCGGGTTGATTCCACGCCTGTTTTTCTATTCGGCGAGGAAAGTCCGGGTACGACAGTACAGGATCAGTATCTGATCATGCTGATGCTGTCCTTGCTCAGTAGCGGTAATCTCACCCAGCGCCAATTCAATTTTTCCTATCATATTCTTTGCCTGGTTTCCAATCGCATGTCGCTGCACCCTGAATATGCAGAGGATGCCAGTTTTGCGGTTGTGCTGAATGAGGCAAAGCCCGCCATGCGCCCATTGGGGGATATGGCTGGCGACGCTGCGCGTTACTGGTCGACGGCAGACATGGTGGAAATCATCCATGGCTGGGCAACCGTGATGGAAGGTGGCCGTTTGCCGCCCGAGCTCAAGCCCCTGATCGAACCCGGTATCGATGCAGGCCTGCTGCGCATGTTGTGCCGCGAATGGGCTGCGCATCCGGTACGTTTTGAGCGGGCAGAGCGCACGGCGGTGACCAATCGCAACCTTGAGGTGGCACACCGTCTGTCTTTGTTGCATCGCCTGATCCGCCAGCCGGATGAGGCCAGTCAGGTGCAAACCCGTCAGGCAGACACCGACAGTTTTGACGACGCGGCAAATATCCGCATTTACGGTTTTGTCACCAGTCGCAAGCGTGATCGCAGCACGCTGGCACTGGCGCCGCTGTCCGGCGAAGCTGCCGTACCCGCAGCACAGGCGCGTGACGAGTTCTTGCGCTGGTCGGTGGATAATGTCAGCCAGACAGGCCTTGGCGTCACCCTGGATGCGCTGGGAAATGAATGGGTCAGCCTGGGCGGCCTGGTGGGTTATCGCGATGTGGACAGCAACAACTGGAGCCTGGGCCTGATCCGCCGCGTCAAGCGTGCCAATCAGCGTGAGCGTATTTATCTGGGCCTGGAGACGCTCTCCAGCCGTCCGGTCGCAGCGTCCCTTCGTCCGGTGGACAGCAAGCTGATCGACCCCACTTTGCCGCAGGAAATGGTGTGGTTGTCCGGTCACATTTCCTTGTTTGTTCCTTTTGATCGTGGTGGACGGCGCATCAACGCACTGATCATGCCGATTTCTTGCTATACCCTTGGCAAGCAATACTATATGACGGCCCGCGGCAAGCATTTCCAGATTGCCTTGGGCAAGGTGCTGGAAAAGGGGAGTGACTGGTGTCTGGCCGAAATCGAACTGGTGAAGGCGCTGGAAAAGCTGCCAATCGTCATGTAATGCCTGTCTTGTTGGACCACAATAAAAAAGCCGGAGATTGTCTCCGGCTTTTTTGTTACTCAGGCGCGGTCAGCGCAGTTCGTTAATCACCGCGTAAATGGGGGTGAGGACGGCCTCGCCCATGCGCAGGCTGCGTTGGCCATTCCAGCCGTAGTCGTCGTCAGGCAGGTTGGCATTGTCCTTGAACGGCATTTCCAGGGTAAAGGCGAGGCATTTGAAATTTTCCCCTACCCAGTTGGTGGCCAGGCTGAGGTTGGCGCTGCCCGGGGCGTCCTTTTCGTAACCCACTTCATCCTGGAAGTCGGGGTTGGCCACCATCAGATAGTGTTTGAACTTCTCTTCCAGCTGGCGGATGGTATCCGTATAAGAGGGCACGCCTTCAGTACCGGCGACGAACACATAAGGCAGCGACTCGTCGCCGTGAATGTCCAGGAACAGGTCAACGCCGGTTTCCAGCATCTTGTTGCGCACCAGTTGCACTTCCGGGCTCTTTTCCGCCGAAGGCTCCAGCCATTCGCGGTTCAGGTTGGCACCGGCGGCATTGGTCCGCAGATTGCCCAGAATGGAACCGTCCGGGTTCATGTTGGGCACGACATAAAATGTTGCCTTGTCCAGCAGCGCACGCGAGGTGGCATCCAGCGGGTCGAGCAGACGGTTGAGGAAGCCTTCGACAAACCATTCCGCCATGGTTTCGCCCGGGTGCTGGCGGGCGGTGATCCAGATTTTCAGGTCGGATTCAACCTCGTGACCGATGGTCAGCAGATTGATGTCACGGCCCTGCACGGTGAAGCCAAGATCGTGGATCTGGCACAGGCCCGAGCCTTGTGCCTGGCCCAGCAGGTTCAGGTGCTGCTCGTGCGAATAGGGTTCGAAGTAGGCGTAGTACAAGCTGTTGGCCAGCGGCACGTGCTCTACCGTCATCACCTGGCCATCATACTGCGCCGGTACGCGGAACCAGTTGATACGGTCGTAGGAGGCCATCAGCTGATAATTGGTCCAGCCTTCCGGGTAGGCGCACTCGCCGGCATTCAGGAAGCGCAGGGTACAAGCCTGGTAGGCGGCACCTTGCAGGCGGAAATAGAACCACTGGGCAAAGTCCGCGGCATTGTCATGGGGGATCCGCAGCTGAATGTCGTCGAAACTCTCCATCGAAACGATTTCGATACTGCCTGCGTCAAAGTTGCTGCTGATTTTCATGCGTTGAACCTGTCGTCTTTGCCGGAACTCAAAGGAGGAATTGTAAACCCGCCGCGCTGGCTGTGCATCAGACAATAGAAAAAACCCCGCCTTGGCGGGGTTTTGACTGGATATCAGCGTGCTCAGGCGCGCTTGGTAGCAGTTTTCACAGCGTCGGCAGTGGCGCTGCTGGCAGCCTTGATGCTGCTGTCGGTGAATTCGGCAACCTGTTGGGCAGCCTTGCTGAAGCTGTTAACGGCAGCGGCAGCAGCAGCCAGCGAAGTCTTGACGGCGTTCAGGGCATTGTCCGAACCTGCGGGTGCGTTTTTGGCGGCACCTTCCAGGGCGGTGATCAGGTTCTTGTTGAAGCTGCCCAGGTTTTCTTCTGCCAGTTTGGACAGTTCGCTTTGTGCAGCGGATACGATTTCGTAAACGTTGCGGGAGTTGGCAACTGCCTTGTCCACGGATTGGGTGGCCAGCTGGTTGATTTGCTTCAGGGCTTCCTGGGCATCAGTGGCGCCGGCCAGTGCCTTGGCAACCTTGACGTTTTCTTCCAGGGTTTGCTTGGAGGCTTCCAGGTTCAGCTTGACCAGGCGCTCGGCGCTGTCCAGGGAGATTTGCGCTACACGCAGGGCGGCTTCAAAGCCGGACAGGGAGACTTTGCTCAGTTGATCGTTAGTATTGAACATGTAATTACCCTCATCATTAGATTTCGTGGAAAAGACCGACAAGCTCTGTATTGATTGTATCTATTTTTATATTGCACTGCACAATGCAGGCGGAATGTAGCATGGTCCGTGCAAGGACGGTAGAAGTTTTGCTCTAGCTTGTTGTATTTATGATAAATTGCGGGTGCACAACACCAACGACAATAATCCGGGAGTGTTACATGAGTGTTGAAAAAAGGGTCATCAAGAAGTACCCGAACCGTCGCCTGTATGACACGGCGACCAGTTCCTACATCACTTTGGGAGACGTAAAGCAGCTGGTGCTCGAGAACGTGGATATCCAGGTTGTCGACGCCAAGACGCAGGATGACATCACCCGCAGCGTGCTGCTGCAAATCATCCTGGAGGAAGAAAACGGCGGCATGCCCATGTTCAGCTATGAAGTGCTGACCCAGTTCATCCGCTTTTATGGTCAGGCCATGCAGGGCATGATGGGCCCGTTCCTGGAAAAGAACCTGCAACTGTTTGGTCAGATGCAGCAGAAATTGCAGGAACAAACCCGTGCACTGTACGGCGACAAGGCGGTGTTCAATTCCACCATGTGGGGGGAGTTCATGAAGCTGCAGGGCCCTGCCATGCAGAACGTGATGTCCAGCTATATGGAGCAGAGCACCGGCATGTTCCTGGAAATGCAGAACCGCATGCAAGAGCAAACCAAGCAGCTGTTCAGCGGCTTTGGTTTCCCCGGCTACGTACCGCCGGGCAAGGACGATACTGACAAGTCCTGATGTCAGCGTCCGTCACAACCCGCGTGAGTGCGGGTTTTTTTGTGTCTGCGTTCCTGCTGCTCACTGGCTGTG
Source organism: Aquitalea pelogenes (assembly GCF_041914625.1). Classification (NCBI taxonomy): domain Bacteria; kingdom Pseudomonadati; phylum Pseudomonadota; class Betaproteobacteria; order Neisseriales; family Chromobacteriaceae; genus Aquitalea; species Aquitalea pelogenes. Next base: position 277,470 of record NZ_JAYSDA010000001.1, read on the forward strand.
GTGGCCCCCGTGATTTGACGGAAGAGCAACTGGCCGAGCTGGTGCAGGATGTGTATGTGCGTGTGGCCGATCACCCGCTGGTGCTGCCACGCGTTGCTGTGGGTAGTCAGTATGCAGGAGGGCAGAGCTTTTCTCTGGGTACGGGTAAGGCAGAAGCTATCGCAGCCGATGCCGCGCGGCAGCGCCTGCGCGATGCCAGTGCACCTGCTGCCGCGCTGGAGCTGCCGCAGTTGCGCATCCGCATCAGGAATTATGGCTGGGATGAGGACATTCCCCAGTCGCAGGTGTTTTGTAGCCAGTTGCGGCGGCAATGGTCGCGTGCACTGTGTAATAACGCCTCGCCGGCGCTGATACAGGCACTGCCAGTTAATGGATTCAGCCTGCTGGCCTGGCCGCTTGCGCCGGAGGCGCGTGCAATCGTCTGGAGTGCGGATTGCCTGCCCGCCGGGCAGCCACTGCCGGATCTACCGGGCGACGGTCAGGCAAGCATACTGTGCCGGCTTGCAACTTCTAGCAAGGAAAGCCCGCTGTTTCACGCGGTGGTCCGTATTGATGAATCGCTGGCTGCCACCTGGGTGGTATGGCCCGAAGCGGAGACGGGTGAAACTGCGGATGCCAAGGCGCAGCGTGAAGGGCAGGCAATTATTGCCCTGGTACAGCTGGGCATGGGGCCAGCGGAGGATTTCGCCCGCCTGCATCAGCGCATGTGCCAATTGCGGCGTCCGGCAGTCACGGATTCGTCGGATCGCCCGGATTGCCCATGAACGCGCTTTACCCGGCCTGAATTAACACAGCCCCTGTCCACGTGGTGTGGGCAGGGGCGGTGTTGTTTCAGTCTGCTGTGCGGCGATTACAGGCTGGGGAAGGCGAACTGCGAAGCCTCATGGCTGGCACGTTGCGGCCAGCGCTGGGTGATGGTCTTGCGCTTGGTGTAGAAGCGCACGCCATCCGGGCCGTAGGCGTGCAGGTCGCCAAACAGCGAACGCTTCCAGCCGCCAAAGCTGTGGTAGGCCACCGGTACCGGCAGCGGTACGTTGACGCCCACCATGCCCACTTCGATTTCGTCGCAGAACAGGCGAGCTGCTTCGCCATCACGGGTGAACAGGCAGGTACCGTTGCCGTATTCGTGGTCGTTGATCAGCTGCATGGCGTCTTCCAGGCTGTTCACCCGCACGATGCACAGCACCGGGCCGAAGATTTCTTCTTCGTAGACCTTCATGCCGGGCTTGACGTGGTCGAACAGGGTGCCGCCGACGAAGAAGCCGTCCTCGCAGCCGGATACTTTCAGGCCACGGCCATCCACCACCAGGGTTGCGCCTTGTTCCACGCCACTGTCGATATAGCCCACCACCTTGTCGCGTGCCGCACCGGTCACCAGCGGGCCCATGTCCAGACCGCAGGAGGTGCCGGCGCCGATTTTCAGCTCGGCAATCTTGGGCTTGAGTTTTTCCACCAGCTTGTCAGCCACCTGGTCGCCTACTGCCACCACTACCGAAATAGCCATGCAGCGCTCGCCGCAGGAGCCATAAGCCGCACCCATCAGTGCATTGACGGTGTTGTCCAGATCGGCGTCCGGCAGCACCACGGCGTGGTTTTTGGCACCACCCAGCGCCTGTACGCGTTTGCCGCGCTTGTTGGCTTCGGTGTAGATGTATTCGGCAATCGGAGTGGAGCCGACAAAGCTGATGGCTTTCACTTCCGGTGCCTGGATCAGGCCATCAACGGCTTCCTTGTCACCGTTCACCACATTCAGCACGCCCTTGGGCAGGCCGGCTTCATGCAGCAGCTGGGCAATGTACAGGGTGGAGCTGGGGTCGCGCTCGGACGGCTTCAGGATGAAGCAGTTACCGCAGGCGATGGCCAGCGGGTACATCCACAGCGGCACCATGGCCGGGAAGTTGAACGGGGTGATACCGGCTACCACGCCCAGCGGCTGGAAGTCGCTCCAGCTGTCGATATTGGGGCCGACATTGCGGTTGTATTCACCCTTGAGCAGTTCCGGCACGCCGCAGGCGTATTCCACGTTTTCGATGCCGCGTTGCAGTTCGCCCACCGCGTCTTCCAGCGTCTTGCCGTGTTCTTCGCTGATCAGCTGGGCAATCTTGTCGCGGTTGGCTTCCAGCAGCTGCTTGAAGCGGAACATCACCTGGGCGCGCTTGGCCGGCGGGGTTTTGCGCCATTCCGGGAAGGCGGCCTTGGCGCTGTCGATGGCAGCACGCAGGATGGCCTGGTCGGCCAGGGCCACTTCGCGCACCGGCTTGCCGAGCGAGGGGTTGAAAACGGGAGTGCTGCGGCCTGTCTGCTGGACAAGCTCACCGTTGATCAGATGGGCGATGGTGCTCACGTTGGATTCTTTCTTGCTATGCACGGTATTGGTTTGAGTATCAGGCTCAGGCCAGATTGTTCAGTACGCTGCCCACGGCATCGAACAGGGTGTCGAGCTGTGCCGGGGTGGTGTTGAAGCTGGGGCCGAATTGCAGGGTGTCGCCGCCGAAGCGGACGTAGAAACCAGCCTGCCACAGTTTGAGGCCTGCCTCGTAGGGGCGGATGGTGGCATCGCCGTCACGCGGGGCCAGCTGGATGGCACCGGCCAGGCCGCAGTTGCGAATGTCCACCACATGCTGGCTGCCCTTGAGCGCATGCAGCTTGTCCTCGAATACCGGCGCCAGTGCCAGCGATTGTTCGATCAGCTGTTCGCGCTTGAGTACTTCCAGCGTGGCCAGACCGGCGGCGCAGGCCACCGGGTGGCCGGAATAAGTGTAGCCATGGGTGAATTCAATGGCGTGCTGCGGCAGGTTCTGCTGCATGAAGGTGTTGTAGATTTCCTTCGAGGCAATCACCGCACCCAGCGGTACTGCGCCGTTGGTCACCTGCTTGGCGGTGTTCATGATGTCCGGGGTAACGCCGAAGTAGTCGGCACCGGTCCACTTGCCCATGCGGCCGTAGGCGGTGATGACTTCGTCAAAAATCAGCAGGATGTTGTTCTGGCTGCAGATTTCGCGCAGGCGTTGCAGGTAGCCCTTGGGCGGCACGATGACGCCAGCCGAGCCGGACATCGGCTCGACGATGACGGCGGCAATATTGGACGCGTCGTGCAGTTCGATCAGCTTGAGCAGCTCGTTGGCCAGCTCCACGCCGCCGGTTTCGGCCATGCCACGGGTAAAGGCCATACCCGGCTGCAGGGTGTGCGGCAGGTGGTCGGCATCCATCAACTGGCCGTACAGCTTGCGGTTGCCACCAATGCCGCCCAGTGCGGTGCCACCGATGTTTACGCCGTGATAGCCACGGGCGCGGCCGATAAAGCGGGTTTTGCTGGGCTGACCCTTCAGGCGCCAGTAAGCCTTGGCCATCTTGATGGCAGTGTCGGCACACTCGGAACCGGAGCCGGTAAACAGTACGTGGTCGAGGCCATCCGGCATGATGCCGGCGATTTCCTCGGCCAGGCGGAAGGCCAGCGGGTGGCCGTACTGGAAGCCCGGTGCGTAGTCCAGCGTGCCCAACTGACGCGCTACCGCTTCCTGGATTTCCTTGCGGTTATGACCGGCACCACAGGTCCACAGGCCGGACAGACTGTCGAAAATGCGGCGGCCCTTGTCATCGATGAAGTAATTGCCGTCAGCGGCCACGATGATGCGCGGGTCTTGCTTGAATGCACGGTTGGCAGAGAAGGGCATCCACTGTGCGTCGAGTTTCAGATCGCTGGGGGTGAAGACAGAATGCGGTGCAGACATGATGGCTCCTGGTGCCATGGTTGATGTGCACAGCATGCATCAAACAATAGGTGAGTTAAATTGAAAGTTATAAACGTAAAGGTGAGTTTTTTTGAACGTAATGCCTGCCACCACAGTACTACTGATTGACGGGCTGGCCGGTAGTCAGGCTGGCGGGCTGCTGCGCCAGCCGCCACGCGCGCGGGGTCTGGCCGCAATGTGCCTTGAATGCCCGAGCCAGCGCGGCTTCGCTGCCATAACCCACCGCATCGGCAATCAGCTTTAATGCTTGTCCCCGACGCAGCATTTGCTGGGCCAGACTGATGCGCCAGCCTTGCAGGTAGGCCCCCGGCGTACTGCCCAGCGTACTGCGGAAGCTATTGGCAAACACGCTGCGTGACATGCCGCAAAGTGCAGCCAGTGCATCCAGCGTCCAGTCCTGCTGCGGTTGTTCATGCATGGCAACCAGGGCCCGGCGCAGCCTGGGATGGGACATGCCCGCCAGCATGCCGCCGCGGATGGCCCCCGTTTCCATCAGATAGCGCAGCAGCTGGATGAAGACCGCCTCGAACAGGCGGTCCAGCAGGGCCTCTCGTCCGCAGTAGTGGTTGAAGGCCTCGGTAAACAGCAACTCCAGAATGGCTTGGGTGCCGGGAATGTCCTTCAGCGATACGCAGACCACATCCGGCAGCGCCCCGGCCAGCGGGTTGTCAGCACCGCCGTCGAATTGCAACTGGGCGCAGGCGAGGGTGGCACCGGCTTGAGGATCGCTGATAAAGCGGCGTGCCAATGGGCGCGGGTAAAACAGCAGGCTGGGTTCGCCAATATGCAGCGCAGCCTGGCCCGGGTGTTCCACGGTCAGCTCACCGTGCTGCACCAGATGTAACTGCCCGCCGCTCTCCGGCGTGTCAAAGCGGGTCACCCCGCACAGGCTGCCGGAATGAAACAGGCGCGCACGCACCGGGAAGTGATGCAGCAAGGCGTCCAGCCTGTCGGTACAGGTATCCAGCACTTTGCGACTCCTGATCAATTTATCAATACTTTTTGTAGCATATCGTATTGGCAAGCGCGGTAAAGTGGTTTCTGCCAAACGGCTTGATCCCCCACTCATGCAATACAAGGAATCCACCATGTCCATTGAAAAAGTTCTCTACCGCGCCAATGCCACTGCCACCGGTGGCCGTGAAGGCAGTGCCGAATCTTCTGACGCTGCATTGAAGGTGCAATTGTCCACCCCGCGCGAACTGGGTGGTGCCGGTGGCCCGGGTACCAATCCGGAGCAGCTGTTCGCCGCTGGTTACTCGGCCTGCTTTCTGGGGGCGCTGAAATATGTGGCGATGCAAGACAAGGTGGCCTTGCCTGCCACCACCACGGTGAACGCTACCGTAGGCATCGGCCCGATTCCGACCGGCTTTGGTATTGAAGTGGATCTGCAGATCAGCATTCCCGGTGTCGATGCGGCCAAGGCACAAGCGCTGGTGGACAAGGCGCACATTGTCTGCCCGTACTCCAATGCCACCCGTGGCAATATCGACGTGCGCTTGCAGCTGGTGTAAGCCGACGTCCGATTCACGGCATCACGAAAACCCCCGGTCTCGCCGGGGGTTTTGTATTTGTCCGCCATGAAGCATGACTTTGGCTTATGCAGGATTTGTATTGCAATGCCAATACCGACCCGGCTGGCCCGGCGTTGGCTGGTCTTTACACTTGTTGACAGAATCATGATCAAAATTAACGATAATTAATAAACAAAACAATAAGATAGGAAGCTGACAACAGGGTGTCTGCGCATGTCAGACAAACAGAAGCGTGAAGATGGACCACAAGCAAGCACCAGCACCACAAATACAATTCGACATGATGGCACTCAGCCGCTGGCAGATCCGTCTGCTGCGGATGATGATTCCGCTTGTATTGCTATTGATCCTCATCCTGCCACCGTCCATCACGCCAACCCTGCTGCCCGCTGGCTGGCTGGGGCTGGCACCACTCACGCTGGGTATCCTGCTGTCCATGTTTCTGTGGTCGGGTTGTGGTTTTTTGCTCTGGGCCTTGTTCCGTGGCTGTGCCATGGCCAGTGCAGCGCAACAGCAGGAGCTGCAGCGGCTGTTTGCGGATCACCCGGAACTGCATGCCTACCGTGACCGGGTAGCAGCGCTGGGCCGTGGTTTTACCGTGGGCGAACATGAAACCCTGATGGCCTGGCCAGCCATGAAGGCAGCGATTGCTGACGATCTGGATTCGGCAATCTGAAATGCTGCACATGCCCGGCAGCATTTGCTCGCGGCAGGGTGTTTTGACGGAAGCTGCATGGGTATGCACTGGCAAATCGCTGTATAATCTGGCGTTTTTCATTTTTTGCACTACGCCACATGTCCAAAGCTCCTCGTATCGGTATGGTTTCCCTCGGCTGTCCCAAGGCTCAGAGTGATTCCGAACACATTCTTACCCGCCTGCGCGCGGAGGGTTATGAAATTTCCTCCTCCTATGACGGGGCTGACCTGGTGGTGGTCAACACCTGTGGTTTCATCGATTCGGCGGTGACCGAATCGCTGGATGCCATTGGCGAAGCGCTGAATGAAAACGGCAAGGTGATTGTTACCGGCTGTCTGGGTGCCAAGGATGGCGTGGTGCAGAATGCCCACCCGTCGGTACTTGCCGTCACCGGCCCGCACGCTACCGACGAGGTGATGGATGCGGTACACAACTACCTGCCCAAGCCGCACGACCCCTTTGTCGACCTGGTGCCGGATATCGGCATTCGCCTGACCCCCAAGCATTACGCCTATCTGAAAATTTCCGAAGGCTGCAATCACCGCTGCACCTTCTGCATCATCCCGTCCATGCGCGGCGATCTGGAAAGCCGTCCGGTACACGATGTACTGCGTGAAGCGGCCAATCTGGCCCGCGCCGGGGTGAAGGAGCTGCTGGTGATTTCGCAGGACACCTCGGCCTATGGCGTGGATGTCAAATACAAGCTGGGCTTCCACGACGGCCGTCCGGTGAAAACCCGCATGACCGAGCTGTGCGAGGAGCTGGGCAAGCACGGCATCTGGGTGCGCCTGCACTATGTTTACCCCTACCCGCATGTGGATGAAGTGATTCCGCTGATGCGCGACGGCAAGATCCTGCCTTACCTGGATATCCCGTTCCAGCATGCCAGCCAGAAAGTGCTGAAGCTGATGAAGCGTCCGGCCAACAGCGACAATGTGCTGGCGCGTATCAAGAAATGGCGCGAGATCTGCCCGCAGCTGGTGATCCGCTCCACCTTCATTGTCGGCTTCCCCGGCGAAACCGAAGAAGACTTCGAAGAACTGCTGCAATTCCTGCGTGAAGCCCAGCTGGACCGCGTGGGCTGTTTCACCTATTCCGCAGTCGAAGGCGCCACCGCCAACGACTTGCCGGATCAGGTGCCGGAAGACGTCAAAGAAGCGCGCAAGGAGCGCTTCATGGAAGTGCAGGCCGAAATCAGCGCCCGCAAGCTGGAAGCCCGTATCGGTCAGCGCCTGACCGTGCTGGTGGATGAAATCGACGACGAGGGTACTGCCATCTGCCGCAGCTATGCCGATGCGCCGGAAATCGACGGCCTGGTGTTTGTGGAAGATGCCACCGGTCTTGAAGCCGGCCAGTTTGTCGAGGTGGACATTGTCGATTGCAGCGAGCACGACCTGTGGGGCGAGCGCGTCTGATTCCGTGCTGCGGATGACAAGTTGAACAAACGGCGTTCCTGCGGGAACGCCGTTTTTGTTGCTGCAGCCTAGTCCTTGAACGCGGGCAGGCTCAGCGTGAAGCAGGCACCGCCATCCGGGTGATTGTCGGCGCTCAGTTGCCCGCCATGGCGTTCGACAATGCCATAGCTGATGGACAAGCCAAGCCCGGTGCCCTTGCCGATGGGCTTGGTAGTGAAGAAGGGGTCGAAGATCAGCGGCAAGGCTTCCTCGCTGATGCCGCTGCCATTGTCGTGCAGTTGCAGTTCCACGCTTTGTGCCTGACGGGTGATGCTCAGTTCCAGCCGGGGCTTCATGGTTTTTTCGATGGCATCAAACGCATTCTGGATCAGGTTCACCAGCACCTGTTGCAACTGGTTGGCCGAACCGCACACCCAGGCGGGGGCATCCAGCCCGATATTGATGACTTCCACCCGGAATGGCGCGGCACGGCTAACCCAGTGCAGCGCGCGCTGGGTAAGGTCGGCCAGATCCACCCGTTGCCGGGTATTTTCTTCCACCGCAGAAAAGCGTTTCAGTGCATCCACGATATGCCCGCTGCGCTCGGCTCCTTCCATCAGCCCCTCGCTGAGCGAGGGCAGGTCGGCAATCAGACGGTCGATTTTCAGCTCGATACGCAATGCCTGGTTTTCCGGACTCAGGTCATGGGCGTGAATGGCGTTCAGGTAACGGGTGAGCTTGGTGGCATAGCGTTGCATGGCATGGGCATTGCCCAGTACAAAACTGATGGGGTTGTTGAGTTCGTGCGCCACGCCCGCCACCAGCCGGCCCAGCGAGGCCATTTTCTCGGCTTGCACCAGCTGGGCCTGGGCGGATTTCAACGCCTGATGCGCTGCCTGCAGCTGGGCATAGGCGCGCTTGAGTTCGCCCACCGGCCGCCCGACAGCCACAAAGCCGCTGTAGCGCCCTTCACCGTCATACAGCGGGCTGACATTCCAGGTGACCGGTACCGGCTCGCCCTGCTGGCGGGGCAGGGCGATTTCCACATCCTGCACATCGCTGCGCCCGGCTGCCAGCATGCTGGCAATCTGCTGCTGGGCCTTGCTGTCCTGTACCAGTTCGGTCAGATCGCAGCCGACCAGTGCACTTTCCGACCGGCCGGTCAGCTGCAACATGGCGCGGTTGACCTGGCGCACCTTGCCCACGGTATCGCACACGATCAGCACGTCGGTCATCGCCGCCAGCACACCCTCGGTGAAGTGATGGGCCTCGGCCAGTTCCCGGTGTTTGGTCTCCAGCGTTTCCTGTGAGGCCACCAGTTCGCTGTACACCTCATCCATGCGCTGGATGACATCAATCCAGGCGGATTCGGCCAGTTCCTGTCCGGCTGCAGCAATGCTGTCGTCCGGCAGGCTGACTGGCGCATGCAGGGCATGGTGCGATACGGGCATGACGGCGGTTTCCTGTAAGGGGTGGTGGTTTCATCCAATGGATTGTCCGGCAGGCATGTCTGCCGGGCGAGAGCGGCGGCCTGGCGGTCCGGCTGTACTGATTTTATGCCGGGAGCCAGCTGCCCGGCATTTTTCTTTTGTTGTAGCGGCTCATTGCCGGCAAGACGCTGGGTTCTACCTGCATGTATGGTTTGCGTGTGGCGGTATCGGGCCGCTTGCCTTGGGCTGAGTGCTTTTCCTGTTCATCTGCAACCCCGTCAGGCCTGGCAAGGCCGGGCGGGGTTTTTTGATGGCAGCGCGGGCTTGCGGATGCCGTACGCTCAGTCGCATGGCATGATATGGCATTCACCATCACCGGACTCATACCATGTTTGCCCATGCTTTTGCCTACAAACAGTGGGCCGACCAGCGCACCTTGCAGGCCATCGCCACGCTGGATGCCACCCTTCAGTCAGCCACTATGGGGTTTGTCTGCCAGCAGCTCAATCACATGCTGATCGTGGAAGAGTTGTTCCGCGCCCGCTTGCTGGGCCTGCCTGCGCCGCATGCTGCCACCAACAGTGCGCAACTGCCTGAACTGGCCGAGCTGGAGCGCCGTCTGCTGGCGTCCGACGCCTGGTTTGCCAGCCATGTTGCCAGCCTGACGCCGGCAAGTGCGGCGGAAGTCATCCGTTTCGTGTTTGCCGATGGCCTGGCAGGCAGCATGAGCCGGGAGGAAATCCTGTTTCACATCCTCAATCACGGCACCTATCACCGTGGTGCCATTGGTCATGCGCTGGAGCAGGCCGGGGCACAGCGGCCGGCGGATACCTACACGCTGTATATCCATGCGGCCGAACCGCAACGCCGCTGGGCTTGAAGCGCATTGGCGTGACTGAACCCCCCTGGTGGCAGCTGGATTTGTCTGCTGACTCTTAGTGCGTGGTACACACCTGACAGGGGTCGAAGCTGCGCACGATGTGCTGCACGTGCAAGGCTTGCGGGTCGCTGGCTTCCACCCCTTCCAGCGCCTTTTCCAGCGGGCCGGGCAGGCCCTGGCTGTCGCGCGGCGAGAAATTCCATGTTGTCGGCGCGATGATCTGGTAGCGGCTGATGCGCCCGGCATCCAGTGCCACCCAGTGCCCCAGCATGCCGCGTGCCGCCTCGGTCAGGCCGATAGCCTGGCTGTGTTGTGGCTGGGTGGGGGTGGCCAGCTGGAAAGCGTCGTCCAGTTGTAATGCCGCCAGCCATTGTTCCATCTGCGGCACGATGCGTGCCACTTCGGTAAGGCGCGCCACCACCCGGCTCAGTACATTGCCACCATGTTCTGCCAACAGGGCAAGCAGCAGCGGCTCGCCACGCAGCAGGCCGCGTGCCAGTGCGCCGGTTTCGGCGGCGGCACCGGCAATGCGCGGGGCCTTGCTCCAGCTGTAGCCTTCGGCCTTGTCCGGCAGCGGTACCGTGTCGTTATGCAAGGGCGTTGCCGAACCCTCGCCAGCCAGCCAGCTGCTGTGGTTGTCCTCGCTGATGTCGTCCAGTTCCAGCGGCAGGCGACTGCCGTCCTGCCATACCCCGGCCGGGCTCCAGCAGCCATCCGGCGCGGCATAGGCATCGGCGGCAATGAAGCGGTCGTAGCTACGGCCCAGTTGGTGCAGTTGCAGCTTGTCGGCAATGTGCAGAAAACAGGCAAAGTCCGCCTTGGGGGCTTGCTCGCGGTAGTTTGCCAGTGCCTCTGCCGAGTCCAGTTCTACGATGGCTTCCAGCGGCAGGCCGAAGGTGTGCTGTTCCAGATAACGGCGGAAGGTGCGCAACCATTGCTGCAAGCGCACCCGTTCGGCCGCGCTCACCACCTTGGTGACGCCACCCGGTTGCAGGCACAGCGTGTGCGGCCAGTGACCGGCCAGGCTGCCCATGAAGCGCATCAGGATGGCGCGTGCCTCCAGCATGGGGGCGACGCTACTGCCGCGCTGGGCCTGGAAGCGGGCGAGGGTGTCTGCATGCCAGGGCCGGGACTGGTAGTCGGCGCGGGCAAAATCCGGCATGAAGAACAAATAGAAATGGCTGAGATGGTCGGCAATGTTTTCCACCGCATGGACCAGATTGCGCACATGCAGGCCATTGGCTGGCGGGCTGATGCCATACAGGGCAGACAGCGCATTGGCAGCCGCCACCGATTGCGATACCGAACAGATGCCGCAGATGCGCGGCACGATGGCTAGAGCGTCCAGCGGCTCGCGGCCCAGCAATATCCGTTCGAAACCGCGAAACAGCGGGGCGGTGACGCGGGCGGCGCTGACCTTGCCATCGGTAAAGTCCAGCGTGATGTTCAGATCGCCCTCGACACGGTTGAAGGGACCAAGAATGCGGCGGCTCATGCTTTGTTCTTTTTCGGCAGGGAGGGTGGCACGGTCAGGCGGTCGCGGGTGGCATTCTGCCGTACCCGGGCCGGCGTGGCGGATTTGGACAGCGTGGCCAGTGCGACAAACCAGGCCTTGGGCATGTCGGTGGGCAGGCCTACCGGGAAACCGGCCACCTGCGGTGTGCTGAAGAAACCATGGCCGGGGTCGGCAAAGTCCGGCGCAGTGCAGTTGATGCAGGGGTAGCCGCCGGTGAGGCAGGAACCCTCGCCATTCCAGCCACGGCTGTTGCAGTCGGCATGGGCCTGGGTGCCCTTGCAGCCCACGTGTTCCATCAGGCAGCCCATCTGGCCCGGTGCTGTGGCGCTGGCCTTGAATTCGTAGAATTCGTTCTTGTCGCAGCCGTGGTGTACCAGCTTGTCGGCGTAAAAACGCGGGCGGCCGAGCGGGTCGAGGTCGCTGGCCTTGAGGCTGTCACTGGCCAGCAAGGCCAGGGTTTCCAGTACCCAGCCCGGATGGGTAGGGCAGCCGGAGATGTTCACCACCGGCAGTCCGCCTACGGCGTGGAAGTCTCCGCCCAGCAGTCCGCCCGGATGATTGCCGCTGTGGTTCAGCCCCACCGCACCGGTCAGGTTGTCGCCCGCCGCGCTGATGCCGCCATAGGCAGCGCAAGTGCCCACGGCGATGACTTGCCGGGCGCGGCGCGCCAGTTGTTCGATCAGCGTGCTCATGCTTTGACCGTCCGGCAGCAGGTGGAAGCGCCCGGCGGCACCAGTCATTACCGATCCTTCCAGGCACAGCATGTCCAGCGGCTCGCTGCCATCGGCCAGGGCTTGCAGCAAGTGCATGGCTTCATCAAGGCTTTGCTCGGCAAAGCTCGGGTGCCAGATCAGCTCGATGCCGATGTCCTCCAGCGTGGTGAACAGGCTGGGTGATTCGGCATTCAGCAGCGACAGGGTACAGCCGCCGCAGCCACCGGATTGCAGCCACAGCAGGCGCTTATTTTTCGAGGCCATAGCGGGTCAGCTTGTTGCGCAGGCCGACGCGGGACAGTCCCAGCTCGGCCGCCGCGCGGGTTTTGTTCCAGCGCAGCCGGGTGAGGGTTTCGCGCAGGATTTGCTTTTCCAGTTCTTCCATGCGGGTTTTCAGATCGCCCGGCAGGCCGGAAAGAAAGGCCAGCTCGGCGACTTGCTCTTCGGCTGCCGCCTGCAGTACTTCGGCCGACAGCAGCTCGGCACCCAGCCGGTCTTCGTCGCTCAATACCAGCATGCGGTTGATCTCGTTGCGCAGCTGACGCACATTGCCCGGCCAGCGGTAGTCCTGCATGGCTTGCAGGGTATCCGCGCCAAAGTGGGCAGCCGGGCGCTGATAGTGCTGGCAGGCTTCTTCCAGCAGGCTGTGCGCAATCAGCGGAATGTCCTGTGGCCGGTCGCGCAGCGGCGGTACGCTGACGGTAAAGGCGGACAGGCGGTAGTAAAGGTCTTCGCGAAACTGACCGGCGCGTACCAGCTCGGCCAGTTGCTTGTTGGTGGCGGATACCACGCGCACATTCACCTTGAGCGGGCGCGGGCTGCCCACCGGGCGGATTTCGCCCTCTTGCAGCACGCGCAGCAGCTTGGCCTGGAAGGCGGGCGAGGTTTCGCCGATTTCATCCAGGAAAATGGTGCCGCCATCGGCTTGCTGGAACAGGCCGATGCGGTCCTGGTAGGCCCCGGTGAAGGCACCGCGCTTGTGGCCGAACAGCTCGCTTTCCAGCAGTTGTTCCGGCATGGCGGCGCAGTTTTCCACCACGAAGGGGCGGTCGCGGCGGTGGCTGGCATAGTGCAGTGCGCGCGCCAGCAATTCCTTGCCCACGCCGGATTCGCCTTCAATCAGTACGGCGATGTCAAACGGTGCCACCCGCGACAGCAGTGCGCAGATCTTGCTCATGCTGCTGTCCGGCGCACGCACGATATTGTCCATGGCCGAGCGTTCGCGCATTTGCTCGCGCTTGCTGTCCACCCGCACCTTGAGCCAGGGCTCGGACGATTTCAGCTCCACGTTCAGCAGTTCGTTTTCCTGCTGCAGGCGGAACAGCTCCACTGCGCCCTGCACGGTGAGCAGCAGCGATTCCGGCCGCCACGGCTTGAGCAGGTATTGATAGATACCCGCTTCGTTGACGGCGGCAATGATGTCGGCGTTGTCGGTGTAACCGGACAGGATGATGCGGATGACTTGCGGGCAGCGTTCGCGCACCTGCTTGAGAAACTCCACGCCGCTCATGTCCGGCATGCGCTGGTCGCTCACCACGACCTGAATGAATTCCGAATCCAGAATGGCCAGTGCCTCGGCAGCGCCATTGGCGGTAAACAGGGTGAAGTCGTCTTCCAGCGTGCGTTCCAGGGCTTCCAGAGAGCGGATTTCATCATCCACCAGCAAGATGGCGGGTTTGGCGCGCATTGTTGTTATTCCCCAAGGTGTGTTCGGTACGTTGTGTTTGCTATGGTGCGGGCAGGCCCGGCCTGTATGGTTGCTTGCAGTATCGGACAAGCACTCAACAAATGCGCGGCAGCATTTCGCCGCTCAGCCAGTCCAGCAGGCGTTCGCCGCCAAAATCGGTCTGCACCCGCACAAACTGGTGGGCATCGGCTACCACTTCGCCAATGATGGCCGCCTGTTGTCCCAGCGGGTGGGCATGCAGTGCCGCCAGCGCCGCGTTTGCCTCTGCTGCCGGGCAAATGGCCACCAGTTTACCCTCGTTGGCGATGTAGAGCGGGTCCAATCCCAGAAATTCGCAGGCGGCGCGCACGCTGGCCTGTACCGGAATGGCGCTTTCCTGCAGCCGCATGCCCACGCCGGACTGCTGGGCGATTTCGTTGAGCGTGGTGGCCAGGCCGCCACGGGTGGGGTCGCGCATCAGGCGCAGGCCGGGGCTGGCGGCCATCAGTGCGGCAGCCAGCGTGTGCAGGGCTGCGCTGTCGGACAGGATGGGGCTGGCAAAGCCTAGCCCTTCACGCTGTGACATCACCGCCATGCCATGATCGCCCAGCGTGCCGGAAAGCAGGATCACATCGCCGGGGCGAGCCTGATCGCCGGACAGGTTCACCCCGTCGGCCACCACGCCCACGCCGGTGGTGGAAATGAACACGCCATCGCCCTTGCCGCGTTCCACCACCTTGGTGTCGCCGGTGACAATGGCCACCCCGGCTTCACGTGCGGCGGCCGCCATGGAGCGCACGATGCGGGCCAGATCAGCCAGCGGCAGGCCTTCTTCCAGAATGAAACCGGCGGACAGATAAAGCGGCGTGGCACCGCCCATGGCCAGGTCGTTCACCGTGCCATGTACCGCCAGGCTGCCGATGTCGCCGCCGGGGAAGAACAAGGGCGAGATGACATGGCTGTCGGTGGCAATGGCGATGCGTCCGCCCGGTGGCGGCAGGATGGCCTGGTCATTACCCTGCGCCAGCCAGTCGTTGGCAAATTCGGCGGCAAACAGCTCGCTCACCAGCTGGGCCATGGCGCGGCCACCGCTGCCGTGGGTAAGGTTGACCAGACCGTGCTTGAGGTCGAGCGGACGGGTGTAGGGCTTGCTCATGCCGTGGCTCCCTGTACGAAACGGCCATAGTGGTAATGGGCGGCACAGGCCCCTTCGCTGGACACCATGCAGGAGCCCAGCGGGTTGTCCGGGGTGCAGACAATGCCGAATACCTTGCAGTCCTGCGGCTGCTTCTGGCCACGCAGGATGGCACCGCACTCACAGGCCTTGTGGTCCGGCACGTGACGATAGGGCAGGGCAAAGCGCAGCTCGGCGTCAAATTCGGCAAAGTCGGGGTGAATGGCCAGCGCGGAGTGCGGCACCTGGCCCAGGCCGCGCCATTCAAAGCTGTCGCGCAGCACCATGGTTTGCGCCACCCGCTCGCGGGCTTTCTGATTGCCTTCATGGGTGACGGCACGGGTAAACTGGGTTTCCACCTCGGTACGGCCCTGGTTGATCTGCTCCACCAGCATGGCCACCGCCTGCAGCACGTCCAGCGGTTCGAAACCGGCAATCACCACTGGCTTGGCAAACTCTGCGGCCACGGCGGCATAGGGTGCGCTGCCAATCACGGTGCTGACGTGGGAGGGGCCGATAAAGCCGTCCAGCTGCACCGCATCGCCTGCGGCCAGCAGATGGCGCATGGCGGGCGGGGTCAGTACGTGGTTGCAGAACACGCTGAAATTGGCCAGCTGTTCCTGCCGTGCCTGCAATAGCGCCAGTGCGGTGGGCGGGGTGGTGGTTTCAAAGCCGATGGCGAAAAACACCACCTGTTTGTGCGGGTTGTCGCGGGCAATCTGCAAGGCGTCATTGGTGGAGTACACCATGCGCACGTCAGCGCCCTTGGCACGCGCCTGGTACAGGCTCATCTTGTTTGATGCCGGTACGCGCAGGGTGTCGCCATAGCTGCACAGGATGACATCCGGACGCAGCGCCAGCTCGATGGCGGAATCCACCCGGCCGATGGGCAGCACGCACACCGGACAGCCGGGGCCGTGGATCAGCCTGATATTGTCCGGCAGCAAGCCGGTGAGACCGTAGCGGGCAATGGCGTGGGTGTGGCCGCCGCAGAACTCCATCAGCCGGTATTCACGCGCCGGGTCCACCAGACGGCTGATTTGCGCAGCCATGCCACGGGCAACATCGCCACGGCGGAATTCGTCTACATATTTCATGCCTGCTCCCCCGCTGCCAATTGATCCATCAAGGCCAGGGTGCGGGCGGCTTCTTCCGGGTCCAGTTTGCCGATGGCGTAACCGACATGCAGGATGACGTAATCGCCTTCCTGCGGGCTGTCGATCAGGGCGACCGAGACTTCACGGCTGACACCGTCCACGTCCACTACGGCCATCTCGTCGGGCAGTAGCTGGCTGATTCTTACCGGCATGGCCAGGCACATATTGTTTCTCCTTGTTATTGTGTTTGCGCTGCAAGGGCAGGCGCATCAGCGCCATTGCTGCGCATTACCCTGCAGCAGCCGCTGGCGGGCCACCCAGGCCTGACCCAGGCTCAGGCCGCCATCGTTGGGCGGCAGGGCATGGGCGGTGTGTACTTGCAGGCCGGCGTCACGCAGCAGCGGCAGCAGGCCTTGCAGCAATTGGCGGTTAGCGCAGCAGCCACCGGCCAGCACCAGTTGCCGTATGCCGGTGGTGCTGGCGGCACGTGCGGCCCAGTCGGCCAGCGCATGCGCCAGCGTGGCGTGCCACAGGCTGGCAATGGCCACCGGGTCGTGCAGTTGCAGCAACTGGCGCGCCAGCGGGGTGAGGTCGAGCAAATTGGCGGCAGACACCTGCCAGCCACCGGCCAGCGGCGCACAGGGCGCGGCCAGCGCTTCCAGTTTTTGTGCGGCCTCGCTCTCGAAGCTTTGTTCCGGGCAGATGCCAGTCAGGCCGGCAATGGCGTCGAACCAGCGGCCCATGCTGGTGGTGTCCGGACAGTTGAGCCCGGTTTCCAGCTGGCGCAGCAGCATGGGCAGGCCCGGGCGCTCGCTCAGGTGCTGCGGCAAGGGCAGCTCGCCGCTCAGCCGGTGCCACAAGCCCACCGCCATGCGCCAGGGCTCGCGCGCGGCCTTGTCGCCACCGGGCAGCGGCAAGGGGGTGATATGACCCATGCGCTCGCAACTGGCACCTTCCAGCATCATCAGTTCGCCGCCCCAGGCACCACCGTTCTTGCCCAGGCCATAACCATCCAGCGCCAGACCCAGCGTCGGGCCTTGCAAGCCATGCTCGGCGATGACCGCCGCCAGGTGGGCATGGTGGTGCTGCACCGGCAGCACTGCAATCCCCAGCTGCTGCGACCATTGTTGTGCCAGCTGGCTGGAAAAACTGTCCGGTTGCAGATCGCAGGCAATGGCCTGCGGACTGACGCCGGTCAGGTCCAGCAGATGCTGGGCGGTATGTTCCAGCGCCTCGCAACTGAGCGGGTGGTCCAGGTCGCCCACATATTGTGAGACAAAAGCCTCGTTGCCGCGCAGCACGGTGGCCGTGGTCTTGAGATAAGCGCCCAGCGCCAGCACGTCCGGCCCGCTGTCGGCCAGCGGCAATGGGTCCGGCACGAAGCCGCGCGCCCGGCGGAAGAACATGGGCTCACCGCCTTGCAGCGCCAGCACGCTGTCGTCGCAGCGGGTGACGATGCTGCGGTTGTGCAGCAGGAACACGTCGGCCACTTTGTTCAACCGTTCACGCGCTTCCTGATTGCTGGTGACAATGGGTTCGCCGGACAGGTTGGCACTGGTCATCACCCAGGTTTGCTCACAGGCTTGCTCGCGCCATTGCTCGCCTTGCGGGCGACCCAGTGCTTCGTGGAACAGCAGCCATTGCAGCGGGGTGTAGGGCAGCATCACGCCGATGGCGGCAATGCCGGGCGCGATGTCCGGCATCCGCTGGTCGGCTTCCGGTTTCTTTTGCAGCAGCACGATGGGCCGTTCCGGGCGTTGCAGCCAGGCGGCTTCCTGCGGGCTGACTTCACAAAAGGCGCGGACTGATTCCACATTGAGCGCCATCACTGCCAGTGGCTTGCCGGGGCGATGCTTGAGCTGTCGCAGCCGCGCCACGGCCTCAGGATTGGTGGCGTCGCACACCAGATGAAAACCGCCCAGGCCCTTCATGGCAATGCTGCGGCCCATCTGCAGGATCTGCCATGCGCCGTGCAGCGGGTCGCCATTCAGAGCAATGCCAAAGCGGTCGGTCAGTTGCAGCTGCGGGCCACAGTCCGGACAGGCGGTGGGTTCGGCATGAAAGCGGCGGCTGTGCGGGCTCTGGTATTCGCTGCGACAGGTCGGGCACAGCAAGAAGGGCAGCATGCTGGTGTTGGCCCGGTCGTAGGGCAGGCGATGGGTGACGGTGTAGCGCGGGCCGCAATCGGTACAGTTGATGAAGGGGTAGCGATAGCGGCGGTCAGCGGGGTTGAACAATTCGGCGAGGCAGGCCGGACAGGTGGCGCTGTCGGCAGGCAGGCGTGCCTGGGTGGTGCTGCCGCTGCTGCTGCGTATTTCAAAGCCGTCTTCGTCCGGCAATGGGTCCAGCAGGGTTTGCTGCATGCTGTCGATCTGCGCCAGTGGCGGCAGGTGCTGTTGCAGTTGCAGCTGGAAGGCGGCCAGCTGGCTGCTGCTGCCTTGCAGTTCCACCGTTACGCCCTCGCCACTGTTGTGTACAAAGCCGGACAGGCCTTCCGCCTGGGCGGTGCGCCAGATGAAGGGACGGAAGCCCACTCCCTGAACCCGGCCGCGGATGGCCAGTCGCAAGCGTTGTGTCGGCATGATTCAGCGGCGCTCCTGCAATTGCTGTTCCAGCGCGGCAATCTGCTGGCGCAGGCGGGCCACTTCACGCTGCTTCACCAGCTGGGCATCGTTCATTTCCAGCAACAGCCAGTCAATCCACAGGTCCATGCCGTCGCCGCTCTTGCTGGACAGCTGCAATACCTTGATTTTGGGGTTGATGCGCCGCGCGTTGGCAATGCACACGTCCACGTCGAAATCCAGATGGCGCAGCAGGTCGATCTTGGTCAGCAGCATGATGTCGGCGGCGGCAAACATGTCCGGATACTTCAGCGGTTTGTCCTCGCCTTCGGTCACGGAGAGGATGGCCACCTTGTGTGCCTCGCCAAGATCGAAAGCGGCCGGGCACACCAGATTGCCGACGTTTTCGATCAGCAACAGGCTGTCGTCCGCCGGGTTCAGCTGTTCCAGCGCCTGGCCCACCATGTGGGCGTCCAGATGGCAGCCCTTGCCGGTGTTGATCTGGATGGCCGGTGCGCCGGCCGCGCGGATGCGCTCGGCATCGTTGCTGGTTTGCTGGTCGCCTTCCACCACGTATACCAGGGTGTCGCTGCCCAGCTGGCGGATGGTTTCGGCCAGCAGGGTGGTTTTGCCCGAACCGGGGCTGGACACCAGATTCAATGCAAAGATGCCGCGGTCGCGCAGCCACTGGCGGTTTTGCGCGGCATAGCCATCGTTCTTGGACAGGATGTCCTGCTCGATCTTCACCATGCGCGCCTGGCTCAGGCCCGGCGCATGGGCATGGGCCGCGCCCTGACCGTAATGCAGCGCCGCGCCACCCGCCTGCTGGCTGAGCGTGGGCTGATGTTCTGCCGCCTGGCCTGCCGGGCTTGCCGGTGCCGGGCGGGCGTGGACATGATGATGGTCGTGGTCGTGGTCGTGGTCGTGGTCGTGGTCGTGGTCGTGGTCGTGGGAATGGCCATGATCATGCGCATGGTGCGGGCGATACGGAAACTTCACGCCGCCGGGAGCCCGGCCTTCAATCTTCACATTGCCTTTGCTGCAGCCGCAAACGGTACACATTGCTGCCTCTCCTTGTTTTTCATTCTGATGGCAGCGGCCGGTGGCCACTTGCCGGTATTCATGGGGCGGGGCTTATTCCACTTCCAGTTCGCTGACGCGCATTTCATCGCCACCGGTTACTTGCACCTGATGCTTGCCGCACAGTGGGCAGGCATCAAAGCGGGCATGGACGGCCACGCGCTGGCTGCAGGCCAGGCACCAGCCTTCACCGGGCTGGCGCACAAAGTGAAAGCGCGCGCCATCGGCCAGCGTGTCGCGGCTGACCACTTCCAGGCAAAAATCCAGGGCTTCCACTTCCACTCCGGCCAGCTCGCCTATGCTCAGCCACACCTGTTTGACCCGGCTGAAGTCCTGGGCCCTGGCTTGGTCCTCCAGCAACTGGACGATGCCTTCGGCCAGTGACATTTCATGCATATTCGGTTTCCTTGCTCACGCTGTATGCCACACAGGGGTCGATCAGGCTGATCTGGCGCTGCCATTCTGCGGTATTGGCCTTGGCCAGAAAACCCAGGCTTACCCGCAATACCCCTTCCGGATGCGCATGCCACAGCGTGGGCGGCAGCACCCGGTAACGGCTGATGCGGCCTGCTGCATCCAGCGCCGCCAGATGCAGCAGCGGCCCGCGTGCGGTTTCCACCAGCGCCAGCGCGCCATCGGGCAGGCTGGCGACACTGGCTTGCAGTTGCTGTGTGCCGCTCAGCCAGCGCGCCAGTTGCAGCAGCCGCGCCAGCAGCCGTGCACGCGGACGCAAATTCATTTCCAGCATGCCGGGCAGTTGATCCGCCTCGCGTGCCAGTGCGCTCACTTCACATGCCTGTCCCTGCCACACCGGCCCGCCGGGACGCAGCCAGTCGGCCAGATGCGCCGCCAGCATGCCAGCGCCAAGCGGGGGCAGCAGCGTACAGCCCGGCAGCGGCTGATCCAGCATGCGCAGCCAGCGTGCCGGTGCGGTATCGCCTTGCATCAGCCAGGCCAGCCAGCCGTCTTCGCCGCGTTGCAGCCAGTGCTGGCAGTCTTCGCCGTAGACAAAGGCTTCGGCCAGACTGCGCAGGGTGGGCAGATCCTGTGCCGTGCGCCATTGTGCGGTCCACTGTGCCGCCGCCGGTGCGCCATCAAAAGCCTGCGACCAGTCCAGCAGCAGCTTGCGCAGGGTTTCCCGCACGGCTTCCAGTGTCAGCGTGGCATGCTGTTCATCACTTGCCGTGGCCTGCTGACCGGCTGCCTGTTGCAACACCAGTCGGGCGGCCAGGCTCTGCGCCCTGGCACACAGGGTGAACAACAGGGGCGTCATGGCCTCGACCTGTGCCACGGATTGGCCGATGAACAGGCGCTCGGCCTCCATGCGCGGCCAGCTTACGCGAACGGCAGTCGTGCTGTCCTTGTTCTGGCTCAGGACAATGTGAATCCGGTCGGTATTCATCGGCTCAGTCCAAACAGGCGACGGCGGGACATATCCGGTGCGGCGGGCTGTGCCGGTGGAAACAGCAGCTTGAGTACTTCTTCCGCCGTAGCACAGGCGCTGGCCTGATCGGCAAATTGCAGCACCGGCGAAAACAGCGAGCACAGCCGGTAGTCGCCCAGTGCGTCTTCATGGCCAGCCATGAAGGGCAGGGCGTCACCCGGCAGTTGCACCACCACCTCGCCCCCCGGTGGCACCGGCGGCAGGCTGTCGGCTGCGGCAGGCAGCAGCAACAGGTTCATGAACCAGGGGGTGAGCAGCACGCCCACCCATAGCTGGCCATGCGGGCCGTCCCACTGCTGAAAGCCGATGGCCTGTACCTGCAAGGCCGGGTTGAGGATGGGAATGCCCTGCATGCGGGTGTCGGCAATCTGGCGGAACAGCTGTTCCAGCCGGGGGCCGGGGTTGTGGGCTGGGTTCATGCCGGGCTGTCCAGCACCATGAACTGGTCGCGTGCGCCATCGCATACCGGGCAGCGCCAGTGTTCCGGCAGGGCGGAAAACGGCGTGCCGGGCGGAATCTGCCATACATCGTCGCCCTGGGCCGGGTCGTACACCCACCAGCAGATCTTGCATTCCATGCGCGCATCGTCCGCCAGGCTGGCGTCGCGTCCCAGATAGGAGCCTTCAAAGCGCCCGTCCATCAGTATTCCCCTTGCAACCACTGCCAGGCTTCCTGCAGGCGGTCCAGCGAGTCGGCCAGATCATCCTCCGAGGCCAGCGCCACTTCCGGAATGCGGGTGATTTCCAGCGTATCCAGCAAGATGCTGTTCATGCCGTTGAAGTACTGCACGCGCCAGACATTGCGTAGCGAGGTGGCCATGATGCGGCATTTGCCATAGCCACGGGAAAACACCCCGCTATTGCCCGGCCCCAGGATGGCATCCAGGCAGTCCATGTCGGCCGGGCTCATCGGCAGCAAGGAAAAGTTGATGATATGGGCCTCGCTGCCGGGGTTTTGCATGGCGGCGGCAATTTCGGTCAGTACCGGCCCGGCATTCATCAGCTGGTCGGGCAGGGTGGGGATGTCCAGCTCACCTTTGCCAAACGCGCGGGCAGCCTGCCATACGGCGGCGGGAATCGGGCAGGCTTCAATGCGGTCGGCCAGCAGCTGGCCATCGGCGCTGCTTTCCAGCACGCGCCAGATACCGGCGAACACCGACTCCTGCATGTCCAGTTCGCGGCCGTCCAGCAGTTTCACCCGACAGGACACCTCGCCTTCGCCCAATAGCTGGTTGATCAGCTGGCGGTTGGCGGCATCAAGCTGGCTGATGTCCTGCACCGGGTAAACCTCGGCATCACCCTGATAGCCCTGCAACTGGGCAATCAGCTCGGCAATCACCTGTTTGGCGGCATGCAGGTGTTCCACCTCTTCCGAGGTGGGCAGGGTGGGCTGGTCGAAGCTGTCGATTTCACGCGGCAGCGGCATGTAGGCCAGGTCCGGGTCTTCCGGTTGCGAGCCGGGGCCAAGGCCCACCACGGCGACGGGGAAGGGTTTGATGTTCATGCGCAACCTTTCTCGCTGCTGGCACTGGTGACCGGAATGCCGACCGAAGGCGGGCGACGGGTGGTGGCGGTGAGCTTGTCGGCAAAGCTGTGCACGATGTCCGGCCAGTCCTGCAGGCCGGCGATGATGCCCACGTATTCGCCCTGACGCAGAAACAGCAGGGCGGGGAATTTCAGGATGCCAAAGCGTTTGGCAATGGCCTGGCTGGCTGGCAGGTCGGCATAGGCTACGTGGAAGGTGCCGGCGGGGAATTCGCGCAGCACTTCCGGCACGATCACCACATTGTCCAGCACTTCCGGGTATTTCACCGGGTCGGCATTCAGCATCACGATCAGGTTTGGCGTGGCAGCGGCCAGCGAGTCCAGGCTGGCGGCATCAACGGCCTGGTAGCCGCTGTCAGCCAGCCGTTGCAGCAGATTGTCTTGCGGGTTGCTCATCAGGAGGTTTTCCTTTGTGCGTCCAATTGCGCCTGCAGATGCGGTGGCAGCTGCGGTTCGCGCTGATTGAGGTCGGCCAGATGGATGGCCGGGTCGAAACGGCCGTTCATGGCGGCATCCAGTGCGGCCAGCGCGTCCAGAATGTCGGCCGCACGTTCGGCGCTTAGCACCTCGCGTGCCGCGCCCATGAATACCAGCAGCCAGTCACCGGGCTGTACTGCGCCCACCAGCGACAGGTCTACCGTTTGCCATTGCCCTGCGTGCTGGCAGTCGGCCTCCAGTTCGTGACAGCGTTCCACTTGCATGGGGATGCCCAGACACATCAGCCTTCTCCTTGCAGCACGCGGTCGTCGCCAATGCGGCAGGCCAGCTCGGCTGACGGGCGTTCGTCTTCATAGCGCTGCATGTCCAGGCTGGCGTGATTCAGCCGGTCGTCGTCCTGGCGGGGTGACAGGCTGACGCCCCAGTCCTGCAACTGCTGCACGGCCAGCGCAATGGCCGGTTCCAGCTGTGCACGCACCGGCTCGGTCAGGCTGCCACCATAGTCTTCCAGCTGCACCGGCTGTACGCCGATCAGCACAATCTGGCCGGGCAGGTTGCCCTTGAGGTCGGCCAGTGCCAGCACCTCGGAAAACCCGGTCTGGTGCAAGCTCATTTTCTTGGCGGTGAGATAGGCCGGTACGGCATCGTCGCGGTACACCTTGAGCGTGCCGGGCGTGAGGCCAAAGTCGATGGCGTCAAACAGGATCAGCCGGTCCGCTTCTTCTACATAGGGCAGCAGCAACAGGCCTTGGGTGCCACCGTCCACAACGTCGACGTTGGCAGGGAGCTGGTAGCGGGCAAACAGCTGCTCGGCGGCGCGTACGCCAAAGCCTTCGTCAGCCCAGAGCAGGTTGCCCAGCCCCATGATGGTGATGTGTGCGGTGTGCATGGTTTCGATACTGCTGTAACGGAATGGGTTACAGATCAAGATTCATGCCAGTGCCGGGCTTGCAGGGAATGTGTGTCAGATCAGGGGCTTGAGGCATATTCCATACGCGATGCAAGGACATAGCCCTGACAAATGGAAAGTAAAAGTGCAAACCATCTAACCAGTAGTGATCAGGTAGCTGCCGTGCATGGAGGCGTTCCCGGCAATGGACATGGCTGATTCGGGAATGGCGCCAGCTGGCGGTGAAAACCACGCTGGGCATGCCACTGGTCGAGGAAGGCTGCGGCAGTCCCGGATGCAGCGCCAAACACCTTGCCATTGGGGCTGGCGGCGCAGTGGATGACGATCAGCTTGATGGTGCGGGACACGATATTTCCTCATGCAGGATATGAGGCAAATCGTAGGGAAGGTCAGGGGGAGGGGAGTTGGAGAGGGGTTCGGTACAGCCAGGTGGCGATGAGTGATATCTGAGATTGGTAGCCCGCAAAGTCATTGCATTTTCATGCAATATGGGTATCGCCATGGCAAGGCATGTCAGACTGCTAGTAATCGGAAAGAGTCAGCTTTCGACCAGGAGCGTTGATACGAAGCCAAGGTCTCAAATTCGGCCAAAGCGGACGTTCGAGCTCCAGATGAACTGTGGCCACTAACCGATTGGAAGCGGCCACAAAAGTATAGAGCAAACGTGGGGCAATTCATTCCGCCAGTCGCCAGGGTACACAAGATGTGACTTTGTCACTTGATTGCTAGTACCTCAGACTCACTGGGCTGCCATCCACCGCCAAGTGCTTTGAAGGCTGCAACCGCTGCACGTGCTGCTTCAGTTTTGGCTTGTGCTTGTGCGTCAGAGGCGCGCAGCAGGTTTTCATCAGCCTGTAGAACCTCGATCAGACTGACTATCCCTTTTTGATACGCGGCAAACGAAGCGGATCGGGCGCGGCTGAGCGAGTCCACTCCCCTTGCCAGGACGGTAACTTGCTCCTCACGTTTAACCAAGGCTGAGAACGCGTTTTCGACATCCTCAGTTGCATGCAGCGCGGCCAGTCGATAAGCGGCCAGCATTTCGGCCTCCTGACCCTTGGCTTGGTCAATCTGCGCGTTGATGCGGCCAAAATCGAACAAGCGCCAACGCAGCCCCAGCACGCCGGAGGCCTGGCTGGCACCACTGGTGAACAGATTGCTGGAGGATACCGCCGTGGCACTACCCATCAGCCCACTTAATGACAACTTGGGGTAGTACTCGGCAATCGCCACGCCAATACGCGCATTGGATGCAGCCAGGCGGCGCTCGGCCACAATCAGGTCTGGCCGCCGCCGTAGCAAGTCGGCCGGAGATCCAGTGGCGGTGATTTGAGGAACGGTCGGAATGGCACTCACAGTGGCCAGCTCGGCACGATGGGTGCCGGGGGGCGAGCCCAGCATTACATCCAAGGCATTCATGGCGGCATCCAGACCGGTCTCAAGCACCGGCACCGAGGACTGGACCTGCGCCAGCGCCCCCTCTTCCTGGTTCACCTGCAGTTCAGCGACCAAGCCTTTGCTATACAGCAACTGGATGGTATCAAGCAGTGCTTGCTGCTTTTCAACCTGTTGACGCGCAACAGCCAAGCGGGTTTGCAAGCCGCGAATGCTGATGTAGATATCGGCCGTCTGGGCTGCTACCGCCAAGCGGGTGGCAGTCGCACCAGCCTGCGAAGCCTGATACTCGGCCAGCGCCGCTTCGCGGCCACGACGCAAGCCGCCAAACACATCCAGCTCCCAACTAGCGCCAAGATCAGCCTCGTAGTTATTGCCATAACGGTTGAAACCAGGCTGCGCATTCAAGACTTGCCCTAAAGGCGCTTCAACCGATTGGTAAGCTCTGGCGGCTTGTCCACTGATATTACCGGCGGGCAACAGCGCTGCATTGGCCGCCCCCAAGCCTGCCCGTGCTTGCAGCACGCGTGCCGAGGCTTGTGCCAGATCGAGGTTCTGCTCCAGCGCCAACATGACGTATCGACTCAGTTGCGCATCGCCAAAGCCCGCCCACCATGCTGCCAGGTCGGCATTGGTGGTGGCATGCCGCTGCTCCACTGCGGCAGCACCCATATACCGTTCCGGCATCGTCGGGTTGGGCCGGACGTAATCGGGGCCAACGGCACAGCCGGTCAACAAACTGGCGGCAACAAGCAAGGCGAGAGGATGTTTTGCTAGCACGGGCGACTCCGGAGTAAAATGAACTTTAGTGACCATAATACATAATAGTCACCGATTGTCAATTTTTGAGCACGTCTGTAAGCTACTAGCCATGAAAAATGCACACACATCCCCGAACGCAGCACGTGGCCCGGCGGATCACGAAGTCCGCGATCAAATCGTCACTGCCGCCACCGAGCATTTCAGCCTCTATGGTTATGAGAAAACCACGGTGTCTGACCTTGCCAAAGCCATCGGCTTTTCCAAGGCCTATATCTACAAGTTCTTTGAATCCAAGCAAGCCATTGGCGAGATGATTTGCAGTAACTGCCTGCGCGAGATCGAAGACGATGTCAAAGCGGCAGTTGACGCAGTGGAAGGCCCGCCAGAAAAGCTGCGGCGTATGTTTAAAACCATTGTGGAATCAAGCTTAAGACTGTTTTTTCAGGATAGAAAGCTGTATGAAATTGCAGCGTCTGCGGCGGGTGAGCGCTGGCCGGCTACCATTACTTACGAGGAACGCATTCGCAATTTGTTGCAAGACATTGTGCAACAGGGTCGGCTCAGCGGCGACTTCGAACGCAAAACGCCACTGGATGAAACCACCACGGCAATTTTCCTGGTGATGCGGCCCTTTCTACACCCCCTGATATTGCAATACAGCTTTGATTACACCGAAGAAGCCCCGGCCCAGCTTTCCAGCCTGGTACTACGCAGCCTGTCGCCGTGAAGCTACACTTGAGCAGTGACCATTGACTAATTTGGTCACAAGAATAATACTGAAAGTCCCGATCAATTCGTCAAAGGGACTTTCATGCTTCGGCATCGCCTTATCATCTCTACCGTCATCTGTGCCTTGCCGTTTGCCTTGGTCGCTTGCGGCGAAACAGCACAGACCGACCCCCGCAGCAGCACGCCCTTGGTGCGCGCTGCCATTGTGCAGGCCAGCACGCCTGAATCGCGCTCATTCACTGGTACTGTAGCCGCCCGCGTTCAAAGCGATCTCGGCTTTCGCGTTTCCGGCAAGGTGTTGGAGCGCCTTGTCGACGCAGGCCAAACCGTCAAGCGCGGCCAACTGCTGATGCGGATTGACCCGGTCGATCTGCGGCTGGCCGCCAATGCCCAGCAGGAGTCGGTCAGTGCCGCGCGGGCGCGGGCGCAGCAGGCGGCACAGGACGAAGCGCGTTACCGTGAACTGCGCGGTACAGGCGCAATCTCTGCTTCTGCTTACGACCAGAGCAAAGCCGCAGCAGATGCAGCCAAAGCCCAGTTGAGCGCAGCAGAAGCTCAGGCTGATGTCGCCCGTAATGCCAGTCGTTATGCCGAGCTTCTCGCGGATGGCGATGGCGTGGTGATGGAAACGCTGGCAGAACCCGGCCAGGTGGTGAATGCCGGGCAAGTTGTTGTGCGCCTTGCCCATGCCGGTCGGCGTGAAGCGGTCATCCAGTTGCCGGAGACCTTGCGTCCGGCGGTAGGCTCTGTCGGGCAAGCTGCGCTATATGGATCTGAAACCCATCCTGTCCCCGCCAAACTACGCCAGCTCTCAGAGACTGCCGATCGCCTGACCCGTACCTTCGAAGCACGCTACGTGCTGGATGGCGAGCTAGCCAATGCGCCGCTGGGCGCGACCGTTTCCATCCAGATTCCGGATGGACATGCGCTTGACACGGCGGGCATGCGGGTACCCATCGCTGCCTTGTTCGATGCGGGTAAAGGGCCTGGCGTCTGGGTCATTAATGGCAAGCCGGCCAAGGTCTCCTGGCGTCCCGTCGTGGTCCAGCGCATTGAAGACGACCATGCCCGCGTAACGGGCAAGCTCGTACCAGGCGACAAGATTGTCGCACTCGGAGCCCATCTGCTGCGTGAAGGCGAACAGGTTCGGCTTGCCAAACAGGTCTTCAATAGCACTGCCGAAGGAGACCGCCCATGAGCGAGGGCCGCTTCAATCTATCTGCGCTCGCCGTACGGGAGCGCGCCATCACCCTATTCCTGATCCTGCTGATTTCTGCCGCAGGCGTCCTGGCCTTTTTCAAGCTAGGCCGGGCGGAAGATCCGCCATTCACCATCAAGCAGATGACGATCATGACCGCCTGGCCGGGTGCAACGGCGCAGGAGATGCAGGATCAGGTGGCGGACCCCCTGGAAAAACGTATGCAAGAGCTTCGGTGGTATGACCGCACCGAAACCTTCACCCGCCCCGGCTTGGCTTTCACTATGGTTTCCCTGCTCGATAGCGCGCCACCATCAGAAGTTCAGGAAGAGTTCTATCAGGCGCGCAAAAAGATTAGTGACGAAGCCAAAAAGCTGCCTGCAGGCGTCATTGGCCCCATGGTCAACGACGAATATGCGGACGTGACGTTTGCACTGTTTGCCCTCAAAGCCAAGGGCGAGCCGCAAAGACTGCTGGTGCGCGATGCAGAGGCGCTGCGCCAGCAACTGCTGCATGTCGCCGGGGTCAAGAAGGTCAATATCATCGGCGAGCAGCCGGAACGTATTTTCGTCTCTTTCTCGCATGATCGTCTGGCAACGCTGGGCGTTACGCCGCAGGACATTTTTGCCGCCTTGAACAGCCAGAACGTGCTGACGCCAGCCGGGTCGATCGAGACCAAAGGCCCTGAGGTGTTTGTTCGTATCGATGGGGCGTTCGACAAACTGGAGAAGATTCGGCAGACCCCGATTGTTGTACAGGGACGCACGCTGAAGCTGTCCGATGTGGCCACCGTGGCACGTGGCTATGAAGACCCCGCCACTTTCCTGGTCCGTAATGGCGGTGAACCGGCATTGTTACTCGGCGTGGTGATGCGCGACGAATGGAATGGGCTTGATCTGGGCAAGGCACTTGAGGCCGAAGTCACCAAGATCAATGCTGAACTCCCCAAGGGAATGACCTTATCGAAAGTGACTGACCAGGCGGTCAATATCCACTCGGCAGTGGACGAGTTCATGGTGAAGTTCTTCGTCGCCTTGCTGGTGGTGATGGTGGTGTGCTTTGTCAGCATGGGCTGGCGCGTCGGTATTGTGGTGGCTGCGGCGGTTCCACTGACATTGGCTGCCGTGTTCGTCGTCATGGCCGCTTCTGGCAAGAACTTCGACCGCATTACCCTGGGCTCGCTGATTCTGGCGCTGGGTTTGCTGGTGGATGACGCCATCATTGCGATTGAGATGATGGTGGTGAAGATGGAGGAAGGGTACGACCGTATTGCCGCATCGGCCTATGCCTGGAGTCATACCGCAGCACCCATGCTGTCGGGGACCTTGGTCACCGCGATCGGCTTCATGCCAAACGGATTCGCACGGTCCACAGCGGGTGAATATACCAGCAATATGTTCTGGATCGTCGGGATTGCGCTGATTGCGTCATGGGTAGTGGCCGTGGTCTTCACGCCCTATCTCGGGGTCAAGCTGTTACCAGACTTCAAGAAGGTGGAAGGAGGGCATGAAGCGCTCTACAACACGCCTCGCTACAACCGCTTCCGGCAGTTGCTGGGGCGCGTCATTGCCAGCAAATGGTGGGTAGCTGGCGCAGTTGTCGGGATGTTTACCTTGGCCATTGTGGGCATGGGTATCGTGAAGAAGCAGTTTTTTCCGACTTCCGACCGGCCAGAAGTGCTGGTTGAAGTGCAGATGCCTTATGGCACTTCGATCCAGCAAACCAGTGCTGCAACCGCGAAGGTAGAAGCGTGGCTGGCCAAGCAGAAAGAAGCAAAAGTGGTCACCTCCTACATTGGGCAAGGCGCTCCCCGCTTCTTCCTGGCAATGGCACCGGAATTGCCTGACCCGTCGTTTGCCAAAATCGTGGTGCTGACCGGTAATGACCATGAACGCGAAGCCCTCAAGTTCCGACTCCGGGAGGCAGCAGCCGAGGGCTTGGCCCCCGAGGCAAGAGTCCGTGTCACTCAGATCGTGTTTGGTCCTCCCTCGCCATTCCCTGTTGCCTATCGCGTGACGGGACCAGACCCCGACAAGCTGCGCGCGATTGCTGCGCAAGTAGCAGGGGTAATGAATGCCAGCCCGATGATGCGCACTGTCAACACCGATTGGGGCACGCGCGTACCCACCCTGCATTTTGCCCTTGATCAAGATCGACTGCAGTCTTTCGGTTTGAGTTCAAGCGCGGTGGCATCGCAATTGCAGTTCCTCCTCTCGGGAGTGCCATTGACCGAGGTACGTGAAGATATCCGTGCCGTGCAAGTGGTTGGCCGTGCAGCCGGAGATATCCGTCTTGATCCGGCGAAGATTGCTGGTTTCACGCTGGTTGGCGCGACCGGGCAGCGCATTCCCTTGTCCCAGGTCGGTAAGGTCGAGGTTCGTATGGAGGATCCTGTCCTGCGCCGCCGCGACCGAACGCCAACCATCACGGTGCGTGGTGACATTGCCGAAGGCTTGCAGCCGCCAGACGTATCAACAGCAATGACCAAGCAGCTGCAACCCATCATGGCAATGCTGCCAAGCGGCTACCACATCGTTGAAGCGGGCTCCATTGAGGAATCCGGCAAGGCCAGCACTGCCATGCTGCCTCTGTTTCCTATCATGATTGCCCTCACGCTGCTCATCATCATTCTGCAGGTTCGCTCTATCTCCGGGATGGTAATGGTCTTTCTCACCAGTCCGCTGGGGCTGATTGGTGTGGTGCCGACGCTGCTTCTGTTCCAGCAACCCTTCGGCATCAATGCGCTGGTGGGCCTGATTGCCCTATCCGGCATTCTGATGCGCAACACGCTGATCCTGATCGGCCAGATTCGTGAAAACGAAAAGGCCGGGCTGGACCCGTTCCGCGCGGTAGTCGAAGCAACCGTGCAGCGGGCACGGCCAGTGATTCTGACTGCGCTGGCAGCCATTTTTGCCTTCATCCCACTCACCCATTCGGTGTTCTGGGGAACGCTGGCTTACACCCTGATTGGCGGCACCTTGGCCGGGACCATCCTGACCTTGGTATTCCTGCCTGCCATGTATTCGATCTGGTTCAGGATCAAACCCGATCAATCAAAAGGCTTATCCGCCATTTAGTGCCAGTTGATGCGTAAGGAGAAGTGAAATGAAGCAAAGAGAAATTGTCATCTGCAACCCGGTACGGACTGCCATCGGCAACTATGGCGGCAGCTTGAAAGACACATTCGCAACGGTACTTGGTGCCGCAGCAATCCAGGCAACCCTGCAGCGCTCCGGCATCTCTCCTCAAGCGGTTGATGCTGTGGTGATGGGCAATGTCATTCAAGCTGGTGCCAAGATGAATCCCGGCCGCCAGGCTGCTATTCATGCAGGTTTACCTGTCGATGTCCCGGCTTTCACCGTGAATCGTGTTTGTGGTTCCGGTGCACAGGCGATTGTCTCCGCTGCACTGGAAATACTGGCCGGTTATGGAAATTGTGCGATTGCTGGTGGGATGGAGAACATGGACCAAGCACCGTACCTGATTCCGGGTGGGCGCTGGGGCTATCGCATGGGCAACGGCCAGGTCATTGACAGCATGTTGAATGACGGACTGAACGATGCATTCAGTAATCAACATTCCGGTTGGCATACCGAAGATCTGGTGACCCGCTTCCATATCAGTCGCGAGCAGCAGGACCAGTGGGCCTTACGCTCTCAGCTGCGCTTTGGGGCGGCGCAAGCTGCCGGAAAATTTGCAGATGAAATCATTCCGGTCGAATTGCAAAGTCGAAAAGGAACTGTCGTTTTTGCCAGGGACGAAAGCAATCGGCCGGAAACGACAATCGAGGCTCTGCACCGTCTTAAACCGGCATTCCGCCCCGATGGCACGATCACGGCAGGGAATGCGCCAGGGCTCAATAGTGCAGCCTCTGCCATGGTGATTGCAGAGCGCATCTTTGCTGAAACGCATGGCCTGCAGCCATCGGTACGCTTGGCATCCTATGCGGTTGCTGCCGTTGAACCCGGCCTGTTTGGTATGGGGCCGATACCCGCAGTAAAGCTTGCCATGGAACGCGCTGGCTGGAAGACCTCCGATGTGGATCGTGTGGAAATCAATGAAGCCTTTGCCGCCGTTTCCTTACTGTGCTTACAGCAACTTGGCTTTGCCGAAGACATTGTCAATGTCGAAGGTGGGGCCATTGCACATGGCCACGCTATCGGCGCTACCGGCGCAATTCTGACGACACGGCTGATTCACTCCATGCGCCGTGACAACTTGCGCCGCGGCATCGTGACTTTATGCATCGGCGGCGGTCAAGGCATCGCCCTGGCGCTTGAGACACTGGGCTGAGCGCAACTTCATTTGCCCTGCCTCTTTTTAGGGGCAGGGCCATTTATCTAGCCTACAGATTTGCCAAGCATTCACCACATACGGAAAAGTCATCATGTCGAATTCCAAGGTTGTCATCATTACTGGAGTGTCATCGGGCATAGGCCGCGCTACTGCGGAGCAGTTTACCCAACGAGGTTGCCGTGTATTTGGCACGGTCCGAAACATTGCAAAAGCGCGGGCAATACCCGGTGTAACACTCATCGAAATGGATATCCGTGACGAAGCATCTGTTCTGCAAGGGATTCAAACAGTTATCAATCTGGCCAAACGCATCGACGTGCTGGTCAACAGTGCCGGAGTGACCCTGCTGGGCGCGCTGGAAGAAGCCTCGATTGAGGAGGCCAAAACGCTGTTTGATACCAACCTCTTTGGTCTCTTGCGGGTTTCCAAGGCGGTACTGCCACACATGCGCAAGCAACGCTCCGGACGTATTGTCAATGTCAGCTCGGTGTTGGGCTTCCTGCCCGCACCCTATATGGCGCTCTATTCGGCATCCAAGCATGCTGTTGAAGGGCTGTCCGAGACTCTGGATCACGAAGTGCGCCAATTCGGTATTCGCGTAGCGCTGGTCGAACCCTCTTTTACCAAAACCAATCTGGATATCAATGCACCACAGACGGCTTCCAGAATTTCCGACTACGACGTAGAGCTCGGCGTTGTTTCCCAGGCCATTCAAAACAATGTCCAAAAAGCCCCCAATCCTGATGGCGTTGCCACCACGGTTGTTGATGCTGCATTGGGCGCGTGGAAGATGCGCCATACACCCAAAGGCGAGGCCTCTCTTCTGGCCAAGTTGCGCCGATTCATGCCCGCAGGCCCGGTCGAGAAGGGTCTGAGGAAAACATTTGGATTGGCCTGAGTCGTTCCCAACCTTTTCACAGTGGCAAGTATCTCAACGAGCTTGCCACTGAGGGACCGAGCGCACCAAATGACCGGAAGAGCCGCATGACAGACTCAGACAGCAAAACCATCACGTCTCCACGCGCTAGCCTGGAACAGGCTCTGCCAAGCATGCCCCCCAGCAGCGCCTCACCTTGGCCGGTGTTCTGGGTTGCCAGCGTGGCCGTGTTTCTTGTTTCCATGGACGGCACCATGCTGTTCGCAGCCTTCAGTGCCTTGCGGGCAGGTTTTACGCAGGCAAGCGCAGCAGATCTATCATGGGTGCTCAATGCCTACACCGTGGCCTATGCAGCGATGCTGATCCCCGCAGGCGGATTGGCAGACAATCATGGGCGCAAGAGGGTATTCCTCGTTGGTGTTGCACTGTTTCTGGTGGCCTCTGTTGCCTGTGGTTTGGCAGTCAGCGTGGGCTGGCTAGTCGCGGCCAGAGTTCTCCAGGCTATTGGTGCTGCATTGCTGACTCCCGCATCACTCTCGCTCGTACTGGCGGCATTCCCGACAAACAAACGTGCGGTGGCTGTCAGCCTATGGGGCGCGGTCGGTGGTCTGGCGGCAGCAGTCGGTCCCAGCCTGGGGGCATTCGTGATCGCATCGCTCGGGTGGCCGTGGGCGTTCTACCTGAATGTGCCGATGGGGCTTTTGGCCATCTGGCGTGGCGCAAAACTGTTGACGGAAACGAAGCGGTCTACCGAGAAGCGTCCACTGGATTTGGTGGGCATGGGCTTGCTGATCGTCGGCATCGGTGCACTAGCGCTGTCTATCGTGCAAGCGGAGTCACCTGCCTGGTCACGCCATGAGCTGCTGGGTGTTGGAGGCATCGGCTTAGTGTGCATCCTCGGATTTATCGCCTGGGCTCGGGTTACCTCCGCGCCACTGGTGGATTTGAGTTTGTTTCGCAACGCTACATACCGTTATGTCAATCTCGCAACGCTGAGCTTCGGCATTGCGTTCTCGATGATGTTTTTCGCCTTCTTTTTTTACATGAAGTCGATCTGGCACTATTCGCTGCCACTGGCGGGCTTGGCGATGGCTCCCGGACCACTGCTGGTGATTCCAGTCGCAGCCATATCGGGCCGAATAGCGGGTCGGCATGGCCACCGTCCACTGCTGGTAGTGGGCGGTCTGGTCTACGCCGGCAGTGCGTTGTGGTTCTTGTTGGTGCCTGGTACTACGCCTGCGTATCTGACCGACTGGCTGCCCGGCATGCTGTTCAGTGGCATAGGTGTGGGCATGGTGTTGCCTTCGCTGTCGGGGGCTGCGGTCAGCCACTTACCCTCCAGCCATTACGCAGTAGGCGGTGCCATTAATCAGGCGATACGACAAATTGGTTCAGTCATGGGCGTTGCCCTCACCGTGCTACTGCTTGGAAGTGCCAGTTTGCAGCGTGCCGACTTCGATACCGTCTACTTGTGCCACATGAGCTTGGCACTGTTGACCGCAGTTCTGTGCCTCCCCGTTAACACCTTGTCTGGAGCTATCGCAAATGCTCGTGTCTCTGGCTCGGGTTCAAATTCCAAAGCGTGAAATTTTGCGCAAACCGTATCGGAGGTATCAATGGAACGCGATCAGAAATCTCTTGCCTGGGCAAGCAAACAATTGGTTGCGCAGCAACGTATACGCGATGGTGGTGGGGCACCCGGTCTTACCCGGATGGAGCAGATTGTCGGCAAGAGTGGGCGCGCGATTCTCGACGCCATGATGTCCGGCGAGTTGCCGTATCCACCCATGAACGAAACCATGAACATGACGCTGCTGGAGGTGGGCGACGGCTTCGCCGCGTTCCAAGGCATTCCGCTTTCACAACACTACAACCCGCTGGGCACGGTGCATGGCGGGTGGTTCGCCACGCTGCTGGACTCAGCCTTGGGATGTGCTGTGCAGGCCACGCTGCCGGCCGGACGTTCCTACACGACGGCCGAGCTCAGCATAAACATTGTACGGCCAGCCTCTCACAAGAACGGCCCGCTACGTGCCGTTGCCAGGGTTATCCACGGGGGCGTCAGATGGCCACGGCTGAAGCCCGTGTCGAAGATGAAAATGGCAAACTTTACGCGCATGCAACAACAACCTGCTTTGTAGTTGAATCAACCTGCTTTCTTCGTTAATTTTATGGCAGCTTTCACATTGAAAGCTGCCATCTCTAATCTTGTCACTGAGTGGCTGCTTTGGCCGATATGGGGGCTATGGGCCGATATGCTCTGACTTCCGTTTTGTGTGGTTCGCCGATGTAGTAGAAGTAAAAATGGCCCGTCGGGGCCATTTCTCATTCAGAACAGCGAGCCTTGTCCGGTATCACTCAGCGGTACCAAGTCATCCTCCTTATCCAGAATTTCCTCAATCCTGCGGTCACATAGCCAGTATTTCGGCACCAGCACCTTGTTGACGGTGGCGTTCTGGCCCAGTTCCAGGCAGTTGCTGCCGCCGTAGGCTTCTACCTGCTTGATGGTGGTACTCCGGCTGATCCGGTCGATGATGGTGCCGACGTATTCCGGGACCAGATGCAAGGCACGCCGCTATTGAATAACAAGCTTCATGCCAACAGCCCGGCTATCCATTAAAAAGCCGGGCTGTTATGCACGGGTGACTACGCGGGTTCAAGCCTGCAATTGCTGCTGTTGCTGCTGCAAACCCAGCAAGCCCTGCATCAAGTGATTGCGATAGGCATCAGACGGGTGCAGGGCCAGCAAGGCCATCACTGCCTCCAGCGTCTGGGCCTGTTCCCGCAATGCGGATTCCAGCTGGGCAAAACCACGTGCCAACTCCTGCACCGGGCTTCGCAGCGCGGCAAAGCGGTCCTGCTGGAGCATGGCTTGCAGCAGGAGGATGTGTTGGCGCATCAGGGGGAGGACGGGTGCGGTGGTTTGGTGTGTCATGGGCGTTGCTCCTGAGATGGTATATAGAGCAACGACGGGGTGGCGGAACACCTGCGTAAGGCGGTAAACAGTGCAATACAGGATAGGAAGATACGCATCATAAGGCTCCAGAAAGCAGCTGGAATCTGCTCCCTACGACGCCAATCGCGGGTGGCAGGCGCATGGCGGGATTGGCGTTACCGGCTTCCTTCCCGGCGCCTCAAAAGAGGCTCCCACCATGGCCCGCCATAAAAAAGGCAAAGCAATGGTGTGTGGACTGGTACGCAAGCGCGTAGCAGTCCGGGAAGCTCGGGACGCCAATCCCGGTGCCGCTATTGAACGGCACGGTGGGGATTATCTAGTGCTGCGGGTGGGAAGGCAAGAAACATGGGGGTAAGGCGAGCGGGGCCAGGCGGGGCATGGTGTACGGAGCGCGGGTCGTGGATGGCAACGCAGTGCAAGCTTGCGTCAGCTGCGACGCAAGGTTTAAACGCGACGTGCTTGCCGCAGCTGGCGGCGGGCCTGCGCCAGGTCCCAGGCACTTTGCAGCGCCATCCAGAACTGTGCGTCCTGGCCGAACACGCAGGCCAGCCGGATGGCGGTATCCGGGCTGATGCCGCGCTTGCCGCCAATCAGTTCGTTCAGCCTGCGCCGCGAGATGCCCAGTCGTCGTGCGGCATCGGTCTGGCTCATGCCGGAGGGCGCAAGAAAGCGGCTATCCAGAAAACGGCCGGGGTGCAGCGGGGTGCGGGCACTGACGAGCGGAGTGGCCATGGCGGTGGGTGTGGATGGGGTTTGAGGCTGAGTTGATTTGCCGCCAGCGCGTGCTGGCGGCAGTTCGAAAAATCTCAGAGTCATATCAGGAAAATGAAAACGTCAGGGACAAGGCGCGCCGACGCAGACAGTACACTGAGTACGGCAAGGAGGCGCAACGCAGTAGCTGACGTTTTTTGTCCTAATCCTTGAACATGCGGAAACCGCTGATCATGGTCGACACCATGCTCTGCTTGGACATGATGTCCTCGCGGATGGCGGCATACACGTGAATCATCACGAACAAAATGATGGACCACATGCCCAGCCGGTGCCAGTTGTGTACGGTGAGGCTGTTGCCGCCAAAGGCGGAAATCACCCAGCCAAAGCCCTGGTAGGCCCAGCTCTTGGTGCCCAGGCCTTCGCCGTACAGCGCAAAGCCGGTAAAGCACATGAAGACGGCCACCCACAGGAAGCTGGCCATGGCGATCTGCCCTACCGGGTTGTGGCCGATGTATTTCTTCGGGTAGCGCTCCAGAAACAGATACCAGCGCACTTCAAAGAAAAATTCCTTCCACCAGGCACGGTCCCACACCGGCACCAGAATGATCTCGCGTGCATGGTGATTGCCCACCAGCGCCCAGTACAAGCGTCCGATCAGGCCGATGGCCAGAATGTAGCCGGCGGTGAAATGGGCAAAACGGATATAGCCCATGACAAAGTTGAAGGTGGCCTCACCGGGTACTGAAGGCAGGGGCTTGCCAATCAGGTAGCCGGTTACCGACAGGGTGATGATGCACAGCACGGTAACCCAGTGCCACAGGCGTACCGGTGCCTCGTAGACATAAACCGACGTGACCTTGCGGCCCAGGCCCTGCGGGGCGTTGCCGTCGAAGCCGTAGCTTTTCATGTTGAATCTCCTGTTTTCCCGCCGTACCGCCACGCTGCCGGCCATCCCGGGAGTGATGGGCACTCCGGCCAGCGTGGCGGACGATCAGGAAGTTCGCCAGCACCGCCTGCGGGGGGAGCGGGGCGGTGCCGACTGGTCAATCGTCGAGCCGTCTGCCGGGCAGGGGGTGCCGCCGGGCGGACGGGCGCGACGAACTCAACGTACTTTCACACTCACCAGCTCGCCGCCGTCCTCGCCAATCACATGGGTGGAGCAGGCCAGGCAGGGGTCGAAGCTGTGCAGGGTGCGCAGGATTTCCAGCGGCTGATCCGGCACTGCCATCTTGGTGCCCATCAGCGATGCTTCGTATGCGCCGATCTGGCCCTTGGCGTCACGCGGGCCGGCATTCCAGGTGGTAGGTACCACGCACTGGTAGCTGTCGATGCGTGTGTCGGCAATCTTCAGCCAGTGGCCCAGCGCGCCGCGCGGTGCTTCGGTAAAGCCCACCCCCTTGGCGGCTGCCGGCCAGCTGGCCGGGTCCCACTTCTCTACGTTGGCAGTTGCCGTGTCGCCGTTCTTGATGTTGCTGATGAGACGGTCGAAGAAGTAGCGCATCTTGTTGGCAGCCCAGGACGACTCCAGCGCACGGGCGGCAGTACGGCCCAGGGTGGAGAACAAGGCTTCCTTGGGTGCGCCCAGTGCATGCAGCAGCTTGTCCACCGGTTCCTTGAACTCCGGCTTGTTCTGGTGATAACCAATCAGGTAGCGTGCCAGCGGGCCCACTTCCATGGCGTGGCCCTTCCAGCGCGGCGACTTGATCCACGAGTACTTGGCCGATTCGTCCAGTTGCTCGATGCGGGTCTTGCTGCCCTTGTGCTTGGCACCCAGCTCGAATTTGGGCGCGGTGATGCCATCGAAGGGGTGCAGACCCTTGCTGTCGTCGCCATAGCTGTACCAGCTGTGGGTGACGAATTCCTGGATTTCATCCGGGGCGTACAGGTCGATCGGGTGGATTTCGTTGAACTTGCCGTTGATGATGGCACCACGCGGCAGCAGCAGGCTGCTTTCGCTGTAGTCATTGGCATGGTCGGGGAAGTCGCCGTAGGACATCACGCTCTGGCTGGACAGGCCGCCGCCGATGGAGGCCCAGTCCTTGTAGAAGCCGCCGATGGCGATGACGTCCGGAATGTACACCTGCTCGCAGAAGGTGATGGTGCGGTCGATGATCTGCGATACCAGATTCAGCCGCTCCATATTGATGGCACCGACTGCGCCCACGTCATCGATATTGATGGCGCAGGGCATGCCGCCCACCAGCCAGTTGGGGTGAGGGTTCTTGCCGCCAAAAATGGTGTGGATTTTGACGATTTCCTTCTGGAAATCCAGCGCTTCCAGATAGTGGGCCACGGCCATCAGGTTGGCTTCCGGCGGCAGTTTCATCGCCGGGTGGCCCCAGTAGCCATTGCGGAAGGGGCCCAGCTGGCCGGATTCGACAAAGCGCTTCAGCCGCGATTGCAGGTCACGGAAATAACCGGGGCTGGACAGCGGCCAGTCGGAAATGCTCTGTGCCAGCTCGCTGGTTTTCTTCGGGTCGGCCTTGAGGGCGGACACCACGTCCACCCAGTCCAGCGCGTGCAGGTGGTAGAAGTGCACCAGGTGGTCGTGCACATACAGCGCCGCCTGCATGATGTTGCGGATCAGGTTGGCGTTTTCGGGAATCTTGATCTTCAGCGCGTCTTCCACGGCGCGCACCGAAGTCAGCGCGTGGGTGCCGGTGCATACACCGCAGATGCGCTCGACAAAGGCCCAGGCGTCACGCGGGTCACGGCCCTTGAGAATCACTTCCAGGCCGCGCCACATGGTGCCGGTGGAGACGGCATTGGTGATGATGTTGTTGCTGTCGATGTTCACTTCGCAGCGCAGGTGGCCTTCGATACGGGTGACCGGGTCCACCACCACGCGGCGGCCGCTATTGTCCAGGGTAAAACCTTGGGTCTGGTAGGACATCAGACTTTCTCCTCGTTCTTGTCTTTATTCTGTGCGGCGGCCTGGTCCAGCGGCTGCAGGTCCTGCTTTTTCAGCATGGTGCTCTTGATGGCGCTGACCGCGGCATGGGCGGCAATGGCAGCCCCGGCGGTGCCGGCCACGGTAAAGCCGATCTTGTCGGCATTGGCTTCCACGCCGAACTGCGGAATGGAAGTGACGCGGTCGTAGAAGGAACCCTTGTCCCAGAAGCCTTCTTCCGAACAGCCAATGCAGCCGTGGCCGGACTGGATGGGGAAGGACACGCCGTCGTTCCAGCGCACGGTGGAGCAGGCGTTATAGGTGGTGGGGCCCTTGCAGCCCATCTTGTACAGGCAGTAGCCCTTGCGCGCGCCTTCGTCGTCCCAGCTCTCGACAAACTGACCGGCGTCAAAGTGCGGGCGGCGATAGCATTTATCATGGATGCGCTGGCCGTAGAACATCTTCGGCCGGCCCTGGCGGTCCAGTTCCGGAATCTTGTCGAAGGTGACCATATAGGTGATGACGGCGGCCATCACTTCCGGGATGGGCGGGCAGCCCGGCACCTTGATGACCGGCTTGTCCAGAATCACCTGATGCACCGGCGTGGCGCGGGTGGGGTTGGGCTTGGCGGCCTGCACGCAGCCCCAGCTGGCACAGGAACCCCAGGCGATCAGCGCCTTGGCATCGGCCGATACGCGCTTGAGTTTTTCCACAAAGGGTTCGCCACCGGGGAAGCAGTACATGCCGTCCTCATTGAGCGGCGGGTTGCCTTCCACGGCCACGATGTAATTGCCTTTGTGGTTCTTGATCAGGTCGTCAAGAATGGCCTCGGCCTGATGCCCGGCAGCGGCCATGATGGTGTCGTCGTAATCCAGCGAGATCAGCGACAGGATGGCGTCCTTGGCCAGCGGGTGGGCCGAGCGGATGAAGGACTCGGTACAGCAGGTGCATTCCAGGCCGTGCAGCCAGATCACCGGCACACGGGGTTTGGTTTCCAGTGCATAGGCAATGCGCGGGACAAAAGCCGAGCCCAGGCCCAGCGAGGTGGCGGTCAGGCTGCAGAACTTCAGGAAGCTGCGTCGGGTCACGCCCTGGCGACGCATGGCTTGATAGAAAGTCTCCATGTGGTTACGCTCCTCCATGCCATGCAAATGGCATTCGATGTGTTTTAATTGTTGTGCCGGATCTGCGTTGTTCGTGGTCTGTCCGGACAGGCTGGCGGTGTTGCAAGCTGTCAGTGGGTTTCAAATTCCGTGCCAGGCTTTGGGTTGTGACAAGTCTTTTAAAATCAGTGAATTGCTTTGGTGGCAAAGAAAAGTACTGCAAACTTTGTTTTCGGTTTTGCGGCAAAGTGGAAAATATCGTGCAGCTGACCGGCTGCAATTAAATAGCCAGATTCGTTTTATGGTGTTAAGTGAAAAATGTATAATGCCGCTGTAATGAACAGTAAATTGCTTACAGGTCTAGGATGATGTCGCCGCTGATGCAGCCCATAGAGCAAATCGCCTCCTCGGATATTCTCAGTTGCACGCCCGAGACGCCGGTGCATCAGGCTGCCGCCATGATGATGGAGAGCGGCTGCGGTTCCATCGTGGTGTTTGATGCGTCCGGTCATGCGTTGGGTATCTGGACCGAAACCGATGCCTTGTCGATCGACCTGACCGACCCGGTGGCACGTCGCCAGCCGATCAGCCAGGTAATGAGTACGCCGGTGGTGACCCTGTCACACCAGTTGAGCGTGCATGACGCGGTGGGGCGCTTTCGCAGCAACGGCATCCGCCATGCGCTGGTAGAGAAGCATGGCGATATTGTCGGCCTGGTTTCCCTCTCCGACGTAGTGCTGTGCCAGGGCACCGAGGCCTTTCTCGGCCTGAAGCGGCTGGATGGCATCCTGGCCCCGCCGGCAGCCATCCTGCAGGCGGATGACAGCCTGACAGCCGCCTTGAGCTGCATGCGCGAACAACAGCTGACCGCCATTGGCATACAGTTTCCCGACGGCAGCTACGGCATCCTCACCCAGCGGGATGTCGTCGGCCTGGTGGCCAGCGGTCAGACGGATGCCGACCTCGGGCACATTTGCACCCGGCCGGTGATTGGCGTGTCGGTCAGTACCAGCCTGTTGCAGGCCCGGCGTGTGATCCTGCAGCACCAGATCCGCCACCTGGCGGTTTTCGATGGTGATCAGCGTCTGGTTCACATTGTCGGTTTCCGCGAAATCATCCAGAGCATCGAGCACGAGTTCCTGCTGGAGCTGCATGGTGCACTGCGCGAGCGTGACGAAGCGCTGATCCAGTCGCGCCAGAGCCTGCTGCTGGCCGACAAGGTATTTGAAGCCACCATGGAAGGCATTGTCATCACCGATGGCAACGGCATCATCCAGTCGGTCAACCCGGCCTTCACCCGTATTACCGGCTACAGCCGTGAGGAGGCCATCGGCAAGACCCCGGCCTTGCTCAAGTCCGGCAAGCAATCGCCGGAATTCTACGAATACCTGTGGCGCTGCCTGCGACACGACGGTGCCTGGCAGGGCGAGGTGGTGAACCGCCGCAAGAACGGCCTGTTGTATACCGAGCATCTGAGCATCACGGCCATACGCGACGAGCGTGGCGAATGCCTGCACTACGTGGCCGTGTTTTCCGACATTACCCAGCGCAAGCAGGCCGAGGAACGACTGCACTTTCTGGCCAATCATGATGCACTGACCGGCCTGCCCAACCGTACCTTGTTCATCGAGAAACTGCAGTCGGCGGTGGACCAGGCGCGGCAGTTCGATCGCCGCTTTGCCTTGCTGTTCATCGACCTGGACCGCTTCAAGATGGTGAACGACACCCTGGGGCATCATGCCGGTGACGAGCTGCTGGTGCGCATTGCCAGCGAGCTGCAACGCATCGTGCCCAATCTGTCCACCGTGGCGCGCCTGTCCGGCGATGAATTCACCGTGTTGCTGGAAAACATCGTCACCGTGCAGCAGGTGGCCAGTCGGGCGCAGAGCATTCTGGATGCCATTTCCGCCGAATCCACCGTGGCCGGGCAGGGCGTGTTCATTTCCGCCAGTATCGGCATCAGCATGTTCCCGGAAGACGGTGCCATGGCGGATGCCTTGCTGGTGAATGCCGACACCGCCATGTACCGGGCCAAGGAGCGCGGCAAGAACAATTTCCAGTTTTACACCGCCGACATGAATGCGCGGGCGATAGAGCGGCTGAAGATGGAATACAGCCTGCACCGCGCACTGGCGCAGGATGAGCTGGAAGTGTGGTACCAGCCCAAGGTGGAACTGGCCTCGGGCCGCATCATCGGCGGCGAAGCCTTGCTGCGCTGGCAGCATCCGGACATGGGGCTGATCTCCCCGGCGCAGTTCATTCCCATTGCCGAGGAAAGCTCGCTCATCACCAGCATCGGCGAATGGGTGCTGGACAACAGCTGTGCATCCATCCGCCGCTGGCGTGACGCCGGGCTGTTGCAGGGGCGTATTGCGGTGAATGTATCCGGCCGACAGCTGAAGTATTCCAGCATTGTCGACACGGTAGCCCAGGCGCTGGAACGTCATGGCCTGCCCAGCAGCGCGCTGGAGCTGGAAATCACCGAAAGCGTGGCCATGGATGAAGACAGCGGCATGGTGGAGGTATTGCACCGCCTGCAGGCGCTGGGCATTTACCTGTCGATTGACGACTTCGGCACCGGCTATTCCAGCCTGTCCTACCTCAAGCGCCTGCCGGTTCGCGGCTTGAAGATTGATCAGAGCTTCATCATGGACCTGCATCAGGACCGGGACGATGCCGCCATCACCCAGGCCATCATTTCCATTGCCCGCAGCCTTGGGCTGGATCTGGTGGCCGAAGGCGTGGAGCTGGATGAGCAGCGCCGCTTCCTGGTAGAACAGGGCTGTGATTGCGGGCAGGGTTATCTGTTCAGCAAGCCGGTGCCTGCCGCTGTATTCGAAAGCCTGCTGCGCGCCCAGCAGGGCTAGACATCACCAGCCGCAGGGCTGGCATGCCGGCAGTGGCTGCGATATGCTGAGCGGATGCCTCGTTCGCCAGCCACGCCTTCTTCTGCCTCCAGCCAGTCACAGCCCTTGTTCTGGCGTGACCCGGCCTTGCCCTTCCTGGAAATCCGTACCGTACAGGACGGGCGGCAGGTGTGTTACGCCCGTCACTCGCACGAGCATTTTTCCATTGGTGCCATCACTGGTGGTGTCAGCACTTACCTGAGCCTGCAAGACCGCTATCAGGTGGCGCATGGCAGCGTGGTGCTGATGAATCCGGGTGAGGTGCATGCCTGTAATCCGATTGCCAATCAGGCATGGTCCTACCACATGCTGTATGTGGATACCGCCTGGCTGGCGCAACTGCAAGTGGAACTCGGGCTGAGTGCCAATCAGGATTTCCATTGTTTTTCCCCGCGCTTGAGCGAGGATGCACGCCTGTTTGGCGAACTGCAGCAACTGGTGGCTACTTGCCGGACCCCGGATATGGCCCTGCTTGGCAAGCAGGAGGCGGCCACAAGCTTCTTTGCGCAGTTGCACAGCCGCTTGCACACCGTGATGCCGGACAGCACGGAGCAGCACCGGCGCTTGCAACGGGTGGCTGAGTTCATTGACGACCAATACGCCAGTGACCTGCGGCTGGAAGACATCTGCGCCGCGTCCTCCTTATCTGCTTCTTATCTGATTCGCGCCTTCCGCCAGCGCTATCACATGACGCCGCATGAATATCTGCTGGACCGGCGCATCCGGCGCGGCAAGACACTGCTGCGTAGTGGCCAGTCCATCGCCCAGGTCGCGCAGACCCTGGGCTTTGCCGACCAGGCCCACTTCCAGCGCACCTTCAAGCGGCTGGTGGCGGCTACGCCCGGTCAGTACTGTCGCAGCAGCGGCTGAATCACTCCAGTA
The DNA here is from genome assembly GCF_041914625.1 of Aquitalea pelogenes. Classification (NCBI taxonomy): domain Bacteria; kingdom Pseudomonadati; phylum Pseudomonadota; class Betaproteobacteria; order Neisseriales; family Chromobacteriaceae; genus Aquitalea; species Aquitalea pelogenes. The sequence goes on from NZ_JAYSDA010000001.1 coordinate 322,009, forward strand.
GCAAGTAGAGCGCGCTGCCAGCCAGCAGCAAGGACAACAGGCGGTTGAACAGCCGCACATGCCTGGGCTCGCGCAAATACGGCTGCAAGCGCGCTCCCGCCCATGCCCAGCAGGCAATCGACCCGTAGCAGATGACAAAATAAATGGCGGCAAAACGCCATACCAGCAGTGTGTCACCCTGGCTGGCAAATGCCCCCATGCCGGCCAACGAAGCCAGCCAGGCCTTGGGATTCAGCCACTGCATCAGTGCGCCCTGGCGAAACGAGGGTCGCTGGCTGCTGGTGTGCAGTTCGCCATTATCCCGGGCCAGTTTCCAGGCCAGATACAGCAAAAACGCGACCCCGGCATACTGGATCAGCCGGGCAGCGGCAGGCAGTCCGTCCAGCAGTTCGGCAAGACCAAGGCCGGTCAGCAGAAACAGCAGGGTAAAGCCGATGGTGGCACCACTGACATGGCGCAGGCTGGGCAGGAAGCCATGGCTGACGCCACAGCCGAAAGCCACGATATTCACCGGACCGGGTGAGATGGAAGCGGCCAGCGCAAAGGCGGCCATGGAGAGCAGGACTTGCATGTCTATCCTCGACAGGTGGGAACAGTCTGAGAAGATAGAGCGCCAGTTGCGTCCGGTATTGAAGAAAATTGCCCACTGCATGGGGTAAGGACAACTGCGGCAGGCAAGAAAAAAGGATGCCGGAGCATCCCTTTTTGTCTGCCAGAGGGCAGGGTGTTACTGCTGGATCTTGGCCTGGGCCTTCAGGTCCCCAACGAATTTCTCGATGCGGGCACCCATGATGCGCTGGGTCAGCTGCGGACGGGCATCGTCCAGCGACGGCACGTTGCGTTCGGTGCGGACGTCGTCCAGCTTGATCACGTGCCAGCCAAACTGGGTTTTCACCGGCTTGGCAGTAACCTGGCCCTTGCTCAGCTTGGCCATGGCGTCAGAGAATTCCGGCACGAAAGTGCCAGCTTCCTGCCAGCCCAGATCGCCACCATTACCCTTGCTGCCCGGGTCCTTGGACTTTTCCTTGGCCAGTTGGTCGAAAGCCTTGCCCTTGCGCAGGGCTTCGATCACCGCCTTGGCTTCGGCTTCGCTGCCTACCAGGATGTGGCGGGCGTGGTATTGCTTGGTTTCCGGTACCGATGCAACCAGCTTGTCGTATTCGGCTTTCAGTTGTTCATCCGTTACCGGGTTGGCTTTCTGGAAGTCGCGGATTACGCGGTTGGCCAGGGCCATGGCTTCCATGTTCTGCAGCTCGGCCTTGAATTCCGGCGTCTTGTCCAGACCCTTCTTCACGGCTTCCTGACGCAGTACTTCGGCGGTGATCAGTTGATCCTTCACCATGTCCTTGGTCTTGTCGTCAGCAGCCTGGCCTTGGGAGGCCATCATCTGTACCACGGCGTCGATACGCGCCTGGGAGATCTCATTGCCATTCACGGACGGGCCGGCAGCGAGGACGGCAGTGGTGCTCAGGGCGGCCAGCAGGGCGCTTGCCAGCAAAGTCTTGCGCATATTGTATTTCCTGTTGTTACGACGGGGTGGTGTTACTGGATTTTCGCCTTGCTGCGCAAATCATCCACTGCCTTGGCAATGGCTTCTTCCTGCAGCTGACGCTCGATTTGCGGCTTTACCTCAGCCAGCGGCGGCAGTTTGGCATCGCGGATGTCTTCTACCTTGAAGATGATCCAGCCTACGCGGGTCTGCATCGGCTTGCTGCTGAACTGACCCTTTTTCAGGTCTTTCAGGATGTCAGCCAGTTGCGGCTCCATGCGTGCGAGATTACCCCAGCCCATGTCACCGCCATTTTGCTTGGCTGCCGGGTCCAGCGAGCGGGTTTTGGCCAGCTCGTCAAACTTGGCACCCTTTTTCAGGCTGTCGATGATCTTCAGTGCATCGGCTTCGCTGCCAACGGTAATCTGGCGGGCGTGGATGTCCTTGGTACCGGCAAACTTGCTTTGGGTCTGGTTGTAGCGTTCTTGCAGCTGGGCATCAGTGATCGGGATGTTCTTTACCAGATCGGCAAACAGCGCTTCACGCAGCATGTCCTGACGCACTTCTTCCATGCGCTTGATGAAGGCCGGTTGCTGGTCCAGCTTGCGGTTCTGCGCTTCTTGCAGAATCACTTCACGGTTGATCAGGGTGTCTTTCACCTGCTGACGCAGGGCAGGGGAATCCTGCACATTGCCATTGCTGTTCTGTACGACAACGGCCACAGCGTTGTCCAGGTCGGTCTTGTCGATGGACTTGCCATTGACGGTGGCAATGGATTCGGCCAGAGCCGGAACACTGATGGTTGCAGCCAGCAGCAAGGCAGCGATGTGGTTCTTTTTCATTGACGGTTCTTCCTCGGAATCAAAGTTCTTCAGGTGTCAGTGCGCGGATGGCCAGCGCATGCACCCGGGTTTTCATCAGATCGCCCAGCGTCGCGTAGACCAGGCGGTGACGGGCGACGCTGTTCAGACCGGCAAAACGGGTGGAGACAATCAGGACATCGTAATGACCGCCGCCCGAACGCGCACCGGCATGGCCGGCATGTGCCGCGCTGTCGTCATGGATTTCCAGATGTTCCGGGGCCAGCTGCTGCAAGGCGGCCTGCAGCAGTGCGACGGTATCGCTCATGCCGGGAATACCTTGCGGAAGGGCTTCACTTCCACCGCGGCGTAAACGCCGGCGGCAACATAGGGGTCGGCATCGGCCCAGTTGCGGGCTTCTTCCAGGCTGGCAAATTCGGCCACGATCAGGCTGCCGGTAAAACCGGCGCTGCCCGGGTCCACGCTGTCGATGGCCGGGCAGGGGCCAGCCAGTACCAGGCGGCCCTGTTCCTGCAAGGCGGACAGACGGGCCAGATGTTCTGGACGTGCAGCAAGACGCTTTTCCAGGGAGCCGGGGTGATCCTGGCCGCTGATGATATACAGCATTATTTCTTTTCCTCGATGTATTTGGACAGGAACAGGCTTTGCGCAATGACGAACACCACCATCAGGCCCAGACTGCCAAACAGTTTGAAGCTCAGCCAGATTTCGCGGCTGAAATTGAAAGCCACATACAGATTGAGTGCGCCCATGGAGGCAAAAAACACGGCCCAGGCATAGGCCAGCTTGCGCCAGATGGCCTGCGGCAGCTGGATTTGCTCACCCATCAGCAGTTTCAGACCGTTCTTGCCCATGAAGTCACTCACCAGCAAGGCGATGGCCATCAGCCAGTACAGCACGGTGAATTTCCAGATGATGAACAGGTCGTTGTGGGAAATCACGGTAGCCGCACCCAGCACCACGCTGAGGACCAGGTTGATCCATTGCATGGCATCCACCTTGCGGTGCTTGAACCAGGTCCAGGCAAACAGCAGGGCGGTTGCTGCCACCAGAACCTTGGTGGCCAGGAACATGTCGTGGGTAATCAGGTAACTGCCGAAGAACAGGGCTACCGGAAGGAAGTCGGATAAGAATTTCATGCGGCTGATTATGGGGGCAGCCTGCCTGTTATACAAGACAGGGGCAGGCTGCGAAAATGACATAAGTGTTAACGATTGCTTTGCTTGACCACGCTGAGCGCCGTGGCCACCAGCGAGCTGACATCCGCCACATTGGCCGGCAGGATGACGGTATTGTTCTGCTTGGCCAGTTGGGCAAAGGCGGCAACATACTGCTCTGCCACCTTGAGGTTGACTGCTTCGATACCGCCGTCCACCTTCACTGCCTCGGCGACACGCCGCACTGCGTCTGCCGTGGCATCGGCCACCAGGCGCAATGCCTCGGCTTCACCCTGTGCCTTGTTGATGGCAGCCTGCTTGTTGCCTTCCGAGTTATTGATGGTGGCCTGCATTTCGCCCTGGGACTTCTGGATGGCAGCTTCACGCGCACCGTTGGCCAGGTTGATCTGCTCCATCTTCACCCCTTCGGACTGGGCAATGCGGGCGCGCTTTTCCCGCTCGGCGGTAATCTGTGCCTGCATCGAATGCAGGATGTCCTGCGGCGGCACCAGGTCCTTGATTTCATAGCGCAGCACCTTCACCCCCCAGTTGATGGCGGCTTCATCCAGCGAGGCCACCACGATCTGGTTGATCTCATCACGCTCTTCGAAGGTCTTGTCCAGCTCCATCTTGCCGATTACCGAGCGCAAGGTGGTTTGCGACAGCTGGGTGATGGCCAGCAGGTAGTCGCTGGTGCCGTAGGAAGCGCGTTGCGGGTCGGTTACCTGGAAATACAGGATGCCGTCCACTTTCAGCTGGGTATTGTCGCGGGTGATGCAGATCTGGCTGGGGACATCCAGCGGTACTTCTTTCAGACTGTGCTTGTAGGCCAGCCGGTCGATGAAGGGGATGAGGATGTTCAGCCCCGGCGTCAAGGTGGCGTGATAGCGGCCCAGCCGCTCCACGATATAGGCATGCTGTTGCGGTACCACCTTGACCGACTTGATGATGAAGATCACCACGGCAGCAAACAGGACAATGACGAATTCCATGATTATCGGCTTTCTTGTTGTGGGGTGGTAAGGAGCAGTACATTGCCGTCGCGACCGGCGATGGCGGCGCTGTCACCCGGCGCCAGCGCGCTGGCATCTTGTGCACGGGCCTGCCATTCGGTACCGCGATAATGCACACGCAGGTTTTGCTTGTCGATCCGGCTGATTACGCGTACCAGCTGGCCGATGTCCGGGTCGTCCGGGACTGCCTTGCCTGGCAGCGCAGCAGGTGGCTGTCGTTTGCGCCAGCGGCTTACCGCCACCACACCGGCAATGCCGCCCAGACTGGCCAGTGTCCAGCACAGTGCCTCACTGCCGCCCAGCAGGCTGGCAACGCCACCGGCGGCCAGCGCCACCGCGATGACCAGCAAGTAGAACGTGCCGGACATGAATTCGGCCATCAACGCCAGCAATGCGCCGACCAGCCACAGGGTAGGAGTCAAGGTTAGCCTGCTTTCATGACGAAAGATTAGGCATTCTCATGCCGAAACGGGTCCAAGACAACTGCTTTCAGCGGTGGTCCGGGTCGGGAAGGGTAGCGCGCAAGGCGACAGCTTGCGCTGGATCAAGCCAGTACTTTTCCAGTGCCAGCCAGCAGGCTTCCAGCAGCAGGGTCAGGCAGATCAGTAGCAGGTTCATCGCATGACTCCCGGAGGGTTGAACGGTTAATGGCGCACGCTGGCGGGAAAGCACGCTACCATGCGCTAATGACTAAGACTTCAGGACAGGTATAAATGTTTCAATTGGCAGCCCCTGTTGCTGCAGAAATCGAAATCAAAAAAAGCCGCTTTCTTGCCTTTGTGTACCCGGTTTCCCGGCGTGAAGAAGCCATGCAGCATCTCGATGCACTGCGCGCCCGCTATCCCGATGCCCGTCATTACTGTGCAGTACTGCTTGTGGATGGCGACTCTATGCTGGATGACGATGGCGAGCCTTCCGGTACGGCGGCCCGTCCCATGTATAACGTACTGATGCACAAGCAATTGCATAATGTGCTGGCCGTGGTGGTGCGCTATTTTGGTGGCGTCAAGCTGGGTGCCGGTGGCCTGGTACGGGCGTATACCCAGGCTCTGAACGAAGCGCTGCTGCTGTCGCAAGCGGTGCCGGTGGTGGTGATGACACAATGCCGTGCCCGTATTGCCTTTGCGGACGAGGCACGCTTTCGCCGCCATTGCGAAGCCTTGCAGATTGCCGTGCTGTCTGCCGACTATGGTGAACAGGTAGAACTGAGCCTCAGCCTGCCTCAAAGCCAGTGCACCAGCCTGCAAATGCGCTTGCACGACCTGTTGGCCGGTGAGGTATATTTCATGACGCACGAAAATTAATCTCGCTGCCGGAGTGGTATCTGCATTTCCGGTGTAGCGGTCCATCACAGTATTCAGGCCGGCTTGTCTGGCCAAGCGGGGAGAATGACATGTCGCAGCAGCAATACCGTCTGGTGACGCGCAGTGATTTTGACGGCCTGGTGTGTGCCGTGCTGTTGAATGAGCTGGGTATGGTGAATGACATCAAGTTTGTCCATCCCAAGGACATGCAGGATGGCAAGATTGAAATCACCGAGCGGGACATCACCACCAACCTGCCGTATGTGCCGGGTGCGTATCTGGCGTTCGACCACCATTTTTCTGAAACCCTGCGCAACGAGCAGCATGCCAATCACATCATCGACCCGGCCGCGCCTTCCGCAGCCCGCGTGGTGTACGACCATTTTGGTGGCAAGCAGGCCTTTCCGCGTATCAGTGACGAAATGATGGCGGCGGTGGACAAGGCCGACTCTGCCCAGTTCTCCCGCGAAGAAATCCTCAACCCCACCGGCTGGGTGCTGCTCAATTACCTGATGGATGCGCGAACCGGTCTTGGCCGCTTCCGTAATTTCACCGTCAGCAACTATCAGCTGATGATGGATTTGATCGGCTATTGCCGCGACCACAGCATCGAGGAGATCCTGGCCTTGCCGGATGTGAAGGAGCGGGTGGACCTGTACATGCAGTATCAGGACCAGGCGCGCGAACAGATCGCCCGTTGTGCCAAGGTGCATGGCAACCTGGTGCTGCTGAACCTGTTGCTGGAGGAAACCATTTACCCGGCCAACCGCTTCCTGGTGTACGCCATGTACCCGGAATGCAATATTTCCATCCACATGATGTGGGGCCTGAACAAGCAGAACATCGTGTTTGCCACCGGCAAATCCATCATCGACCGCAGCAGCCGTACCAATGTCGGCGCGCTGATGTTGCAATACGGCGGTGGTGGCCATGAAGCCGCCGGGACGTGCCAGGTCAGCGTGGATCAATACGAAGATATTCGCGACGAGCTGATTTCGCGCATTCGCGCACAGGGTTGATGTCTCCCGAACCATGAAAAAGCCGCCATCTTGGCGGCTTTTTGCTATCCGGGATGGCGCGCTGTTACAGCGTCTTGAGCAGTTCCAGTGCCTGGTGCAGGTCGTCACATACCGCCAGCGCTCCCGTGGTCTGGTGGGCTTGCGGTTTCACCATGTCCGGCACCAGGATCACCCGCATGCCGGCGGCCAGTCCGGCTTGCATGCCGGTGAGCGAATCCTCCAGCACCACGCAATGCTGCGGATCGATCTGCAGTCTGCTTGCCGCAGCCAGGTAGACATCGGGCGCCGGTTTGGTGTTGGCCACTTCATCGCCGGCGACAGTGTGGTGGAAATAAGGGCCAAGGCCGCTGCGACGCAGTTTCAGGTCACACATCTGGCGCTGGGTGGAGGTGGCCACGGCGCGTGGCAGTTCCCGGCTTTCCACCCAGTCCAGCACCTCGATGATGCCGCTCTTGAGCTTCAGCTCGCCATGGGTCAGCAGTTCGCGATAGTGATGACGGCAATGCTGGCTGAGTGTTTCTGCCAGCGTGCGGTCCTGAAAGTGCTGGGCCACATAGTCCAGGCTTTTGGTGACCGACAGGCCCACCATGCCCAGGATCACCGCTTCGGGAATCTCCACGCCCACCTCGTCAGCGGCGCGCAGCCAGGATTGGCCGCTGATGCTTTCGGTGTCGATCATCAGCCCGTCCATGTCGAACAGGATGGCTTGCATGCTTGGTTTCATTGGTTTGCTTTCCTCCGGCGTGTCAGCCTAATGCGGCAGGCAGCTGCCTGCAAGGGTAATGACTCTGGTATAGTGGTTCATCACCAAGCAATCGGGGGTCTGTGTGCAGTCTGTGCTGGTAGCGAATCCCAAGGGCGGGAGCGGCAAGTCCACTCTAGCCACCAACCTGGCTGGTTACTTTGCCAGTTCCGGCCGCAATGTCATGCTGGGCGACGTGGATCGCCAGCAATCTTCCTTGCGCTGGTTGCAGCAACGCGCTGACAGCCTGCCGCGCATTCAGGGCTGGGAAGTGGCAGCAGGAGCTCCGGCCAAGCCGCCCAAGGGCACCGAAGTGGTCATTCTGGACAGTGGTGCCGGTCTGCATGGCAAGAAAATGGCGGCGCTGGTGTCCCGGGTCGAACGCATCCTGATTCCGATTCAACCTTCCCCTTTCGATATGTGGGCCAGTGGCGAGTTTTTCGAACAATTGCTGGCGGAAAAAGCGGTACGCAAGAACAAGGTATTCATGGCGGTGGTGGGCATGCGGGTGGACCCGCGCACCCGCTCGGCAAAAGAGCTGGAACGCTTTCTGGCCGAACATGATGTGCCGGTGCTCAGCTGGTTGCGTGACACCCAGTTATACGTTCAGGCGGCCGCATCGGGCATGACCTTGTTCGATCTGCCTGAGTCGCGAACCAGAAAAGACCGCGAAGCCTGGCAGCCCATCCTGAGCTGGCTGGGTGAGCAGGATGAATCCTGCTGGTTTGATAAATAAATCTTCACGTGAAGCATTTATCTCTTGACGTGAAGATATTGCCGGCGTAGAGTCAGCCGGTAATTGCGTGCGAGCCAACAGAACGGCGGCGCAGGAGAATCCGTAAGCGGGAGCCCATGTGGCTCCCGCTTTTTATTGGGGCCCCTGCATTTTTATCGTCTACAGCCTGAAGGGAATACTTGCATGATGAATACCGAACTGAACTATGGCGACGTGTACCTCGTCCCGAGAAAAACCATTGTCGACAGCCGCAAGGAATGCGATACCTCGGTTCAATTCGGGCCGCGCCGTTTTGACATGCCCATCTACCCCTCCAACATGAAATCGGTGGTGGACGAAGAAACCTGCGAGGCTTTTGCCCGGCTGGGCTGGTTCTACACCATGCACCGCTTCAATGTGGATGCCTGCCGTTTTACCGCGGCCATGCAGGAGAAGGGCCTGTTTGCCTCCATCAGCGCCGGAGTCAACGAAGACACCCTGCAACAGCTGGCAGAACTGAAAGCCGCTGGCCTGACGCCGGAATACATCACCCTGGACGTGGCCAATGCCTGGTGCGTCAAGGCCGAGCGCATGATCAAGCATATCAAGGACACTTTCCCGGGTAGCTTCCTGATTGGCGGCAATATTGCCACGGCCGATGCCGCTCGCGACCTGGAAAGCTGGGGCTGCGATGCCATCAAGGCAGGCATTGCCGGTGGCCGGGTCTGCATCACCAAGAACAAGACCGGCTTTCACCGCCCGATGGTTTCCACCGTGCGTGACTGCGCAGCAGCTGTCAGCGTGCCGGTGATTGCCGATGGCGGCATTGTGGAGCATGGCGACATGGCCAAGGCCCTGGCCTGCGGCGCCAGCATGATCATGGCCGGTTCGCTGTTTGCCGGCTATGACGAATCGGCGGGAGAGATTGTCGAAATCAACGGCAAGCATTACAAGGAATACTTTGGCAGCGCCTCGCAGTTCAACAAGGGTGCCTATGTCAATGTGGAAGGCAAGAAGATTCTGGTGGAGTACAAGGGCAGCATTGGCAAACTGCTGCGTGAACTGAAAGAGGATCTTCAGTCGTCGGTCAGCTATGCCGGCGGCCGCGATCTGTCAGCCTTGCGTGATGTCCAGATGATCCAGGTTTATCGCTGAGAACCGGGAAAGAACATTCATTGCAACAGCCCGCATTTTGCGGGCTTTTTCATGTGCAAATGGATTGGTAAATAGTGGTGGCTTGCATATTCTGAAGAGTGGCTTTGTTGTTAGAATAGTGGGATTCAACTGAATCTTACAAATAATTAAAACTATCAAAAGAACACTCATCAAATGAAGATCAATCTGCCGGTTACCACCAACGAACTGATGGTCGACCCTGTCAATCCCATCGTCACCAAGACCGATGTAAAAGGCAGCATCACCTACGCCAACCGGGCATTCATCGACATCAGTGGTTTTACCGAAGACGAGCTGCTGGGTAAAAACCACAATATCGTGCGCCACCCGGACATGCCGCCATCCGCATTTGCCGATCTGTGGGACACGGTAAAGACAGGCAAGCCCTGGCGCGGCATTGTGAAAAACCGGGCCAAAAATGGCGATTTCTACTGGGTGGAGGCCTATGTCACACCCATCACCGAACATGGCCGTATCGTGGGTTACATGTCGGTGCGCTCGCGCCCGAGCCGACAGGATGTCGACGCCGCAGCCGCCCTGTATCGTCAGGTACAGGACAAGAAGGCTACTCTGCCGTCCACGCTGCAACGCTATGCGCGCCAGCCGGATGTCTTCAAGCTGGCACCGGTGTTCTCGCTGGTTGGTTTGTTGCTGGCCATTGTGTCCTTTTTCCTGCCGGACTCCATCAGTGCCATCCGCGAAATGACGGGCATTGCCGGATGCCTGCTGGCCCTGGGTGCCGGGGTATGGGCCTGGGTGCGCTTGCGCGCGGTGCTGGGCGTGCTGGATCAACGTTTTCAGGATTTGCAGGAAGGCCGGCTGGATCAGGCGGTCGAGGCCCGTGAAGGCGGCCTGGCAGGCAAGGTGTTGTCCTCGATGGAGGCGCTGCGCATTCACTATCGTGCCACCATTGCCGATGTGATGCGCGCCAGCCAATACACCAAACAGCAGGCGCACGGTTTGCTGGATGACATGCACGCGCTGGCTTCGCGCTCGGTGGAGCAGCGCGAAGGGCTGAACCAGATCAGTCATAATATGGAATCGCTCAGCGTGGCCATTCAGGACGTGGTGCAACTGGCCGAGCATAACCAGCAGGATTCACAGCATACCCAGCGCGTGGCACGCGAGGGACGGCAGACCATGGATGCCGCCACCACAGCTGCTGAGCGGGCTGTTTCGGTGGTATCGCGGTCACGCACTGCCATGGTGGAACTGGACGAGGCGATGACACGGATTCGCAGCATGACGGCGCTGATCCGTGAAATTGCCGATCAGACCAATCTGCTGGCACTGAATGCAGCCATCGAAGCTGCCCGTGCCGGTGAAATGGGCCGTGGCTTTGCCGTGGTGGCCGATGAAGTACGCAAGCTGGCGGAACGCACTACCAATACCACCGATTCGATTGGCGGCATCGTCGAGGAAATCGGCAAGATCACCCATAGCGCGGTCAGCAGCATGGATGCCACGGTGGAGGAGGTGGGCGAGGTGAATGGCCAGATCCGCCTGTCATCCGGCAATCTGCAGGGCCTGATTGAAGCAGCCGAGCAATCCAGCCGTCAGGCAGCGCAACTGGCGCAGGAAATGGGCAGCAAGTCCGACTCCATCAATGTGATGGCCGCTGCACTGGAGCAGTTGAATGCCTTGTCGGAACAAGACCTCAATACCACTCATTCCATTGGTGAAAGTGCCAGTCATCTGGCGGAAACTTCGGTCGATCTGGCGCAACTGACCGATAACTTCAGCAAGTGGCACAAGCGCTAAGTATGTGATGTGCGTTACAAACGCCTGCCGCCGTGTGACGGGGCAGGCTTTTTTCATGCTTGTTCAGTCGGGCGGCGGGCAACCCAGATGGAGGTTTCCAGCTGCATGGCAATCTCGTCATGCTGGTTCAGCGTGGTCCAGCGCAATTGCACCACGCCGAATCCCGGTTTGCTACCGGAGGCTTTTTGCGCCAGCACTTCGATGGTTGCGCGCAAGGTGTCACCCGCACGGGTGGGCTGTGGCCAGCGCATGTCCTTGATCCCCATGCCGATCAAGCCATTGGCCACGTTTTTCAGCTCGCTGGCGGTAATCAGGCGCATGGTAAGGCTGCTGGTATGCCAGCCGGAGGCAGCCAGTCCGTCAAACACACTGGTTTTGGCGGCTTCCGGGTCGGTATGAAACGGCTGCGGGTCGAACTGGCGGGCAAAACTGATGATTTCGTCCTGTGTCAGCGTATGGCTGCCGGTTTCGAACCGGTGGCCCGGTGTCAGGTCTTCGAAGTAGAGCATGATGTGACGTTAACGTAAGTTGATGTCCCAGCATACGTGCTTGTTCCCTGACGGTCAAAAACAGTTACTGGGCCGGGTGGCTGCTGCCAACTCAGATGCGCAAGGCGGCAATCAGCTCGCTTTCCAGTGCCAGTACCGTTTTGTCGTCTTTCAGGCCGGGTCCGCTCACCAGGAAGGAGTCTTCCGCACGGCTGCCCAGGGTCATGATCTTGGCGGACTGCACGCTCAGCCGGTAGTCCGCCAGCACCTTGGCAATACGTGCCAGCAGTCCGGGACGGTCGCCAGCCACAATGGACAGCACGTAGAAGTTGTCCTTGTCGTCCGGGCGAATCAGCACCTGCGGCGCAATCGGGAAGTGCTTCAGGTGACGGCTGATGCGACCATTGGCCGGTGGCGGCGGCGGTGTTTCCAGCCGCAGGCATTCGGCCAGTTCGAATTCGATAAAGTTGATCATGTCGCGGTAATCCCCGTCGTGATGCTCGGGGATGAAGACATGGAAGGTATCCAGCGCGTAGCCGTGACGCGTGGTGTACACCTTGGCATCGGCAATGCTGTAGTTGGTGCGGCCAAAAAATGCGCAGGTGCGGGCAAACAGTTCCGGCTTGTCCGGGGTGTAGACCAGTACCTGGATGCCTTCGTGATCGTCCGACAGACGGGCGCGCACCATCGGCGTTTCAATATTGACGAAACGGTTGAGGATACGTGCATGCCAGGCAATTTCCTTGGCCTCGTGGCGCAGGAAGTACACCATGTCCAGCTGCGACCACAGCTTTTGCTCCACGCCGGCCGGAACCGCATAAAGGCGCAGCAGGCTGAGCGCCTGGGTTTTGCGCTCTTCCAGTTCCGAGTTCAGGTCCACCTCGCCGCCACGCAGCAGCACGCGCAGGGTGGCGTTGTACAGGTCTTCCAGCAGCTTGGCCTTCCAGGCATTCCACACCTTGGGGCTGGTGCCGCGGATGTCGGCTACCGACAGCAGGTATAGCGCCGCCAGGCGGCGCGGGGTTTGTGTCAGTTCGGCAAAACGCTGGATCACGTCCGGGTCGTAAATGTCCTGCTTCTGCGCAATGCTGGACATGGTCAGGTGCTGGCCTACCAGCCATACCACCAGCTCGGTGTCCTCGGCGGACAGTTCGTGCTGCTCGCAGAACTCGCGCGCATCCACCATGCCCAGCGTGGAGTGGTCTCCGCCACGCCCCTTGGCAATGTCATGAAACAGGCCGGCGACGTACAGCACTTCCGGTCGTTCGAAATCGTTGATCAGCCGCGACAGGAAGGGGTATTCGTGATTGAAGGCGCTGATGGCAAAGCGGCGCAGATTGCGCACCACCATCAGGATGTGTTCGTCCACGGTATACACGTGGAACAGGTCATGCTGCATCTGGCCGACAATGCGGCCAAAGCCGGGCAGATAACGCCCCAGCACGCCGTACAGATTCATGCGGCGCAGGCAGCGGGTGAGGCCGGGTTCGCGCAGCATCTGCATGAACAGGCGGCGGTTTTCCGGGTTCTTGCGGAAACGGTCGTTGATGTGGCTGCGGGCATGCCACAGGGCACGCAGCATGCGTGGCGCAAAACCGGTGAGTTCCGGGTTGCGTTGCAGCATGAAAAAAGCCTCCAGAATGGCCGAAGGCTCTTTTTCAAATACATCCGGCCGGCGGATGCCCAGCATGCCGTTGACCGAATAAAAGCGTTCGTTCAGGTTTTGCGTGATGCGTGGTACTTGCGAATAGAGGCGGGCACGCAGATTGGGCAGCAAAATGCCATTGAGCTGGCTGACGGTCTTGGCAGCACGGAAATACAGCTGCATCACTTGTTCGCTGGCGCGCTTGGCCGGGGTGTCCTGCAGGCCGAAGGCCAGGCCCATGCTTTGCTGCAGATCGAAAATCAGCCGGTCTTCGCGGCGTCGTGCCAGGATGTGAAGATCGATGCGCAGGCGTTGCAACTGGCGGTCGCTGTGGTGAATCAGCCGTGCTTCTGCCTGGGTCAGAATGCCGCGCTGTACCAGATCGCTCCAGTTTTCACCAAGACCAATGGCCTTGCTGATCCACAAGATGGTGTGCAGGTCGCGCAGGCCGCCCGGACTTTCCTTGATATTGGGTTCCAGATTGTTGGTCACGCCAAAGTGGCGGTTGTGGCGCTGCTGCTGTTCCAGCGTCTTGCCTTCGAAGAAGGCCAGCGGGTCGCGCTGACAGTCCAGGCGCTGAATCAGCTGCTGATAGGGCGTGGCAGCCCCGGCAATCAGCCGGTTTTCCAATAAGTTGGTTTCAATGGTGATGTCTGCGGCCGCCTCTTGGAGGCATTCCTCCGCCGTGCGTACGCTGTGCCCCACCTCCAGACCGATGTCCCACATGTGGCCGATCAGTGCGGCTACCTGCTCGGGCAGTTCTGCCGGGCTGACGGCGGGCAGCAATACCAGCACATCGATATCGGAACTGGGAAACAGCTGGCCACGGCCATAACCGCCGACGGCAATCATGCTGGCCTGTTCTCCCAGCCCGGCATGCTGCCACAACTGTTGCAGCACACGGTCCACCAGCTGGCTGTGCTGGCTCAGGTAGCGTTGCGGGTCGCGATGGGACCGGTACTGCTCCAGCAGGGCAGTCCGTTCCTGGGCCAGTTGCTTGCGCAGTGCCTGGGTCAGCTCGGCGGAGAGTGGTTCCATGTCAGCGTCTTTCCTGCTTCAGGATGATGGCGATACCGGCAAACAGAAACAGCAAGGTGGGCACCGTGGCGGAAATCACCGGGTTCCAGCTGTACAGCAAGCCCAGATGCCCGAACAGGCGGTTGATGAAATGGAAACCCACGCCCAGACAAATGCCGGAAAACAGTCGCACACCCAGCTGGCCATGGCGACGTTGCTGCGGGGTGAAGGCCAGTGCCACCAGGGCCATCGAGACACAGGCCAGCGGGTAGAACAGCTTGCTCCACAGCGCAATATCATAACGCTGGGTTTGCTGCTTGTTGGCGCTCAGGTGTTCGATGTACTTGATCAGGTTGAGTGCCGACATCTGTTCCGGCACCACCAGCAGCACGTTCAGGATGTCCGGTTCGATGATGGACGCCCATTGCGCCAGGGCCACGGTCTTGCTTTCCACATGGTCCGGGAACAGGCGGGTTTCCACCACATTGCTCAACTGCCATACATGGGCGTTGCGCTGGTAGCTGCCTCGCTCGGCATAGCGGGTGGTCACCAGCTGGTAGTTGTCGTCATAGGTATAAATGCGCACGCCAAGCAAGGTGGTGTCCGGCAGCATTTCGTGCACATTGATGAAGTTGTTGTTGTCCTTCACCCAGATGCCGGAGCGGAATTCCTGCGCCACCATCGAACGCATGGCCGACAGTTTCATGCGTTCGGCCTGCTGCAGCGCATAGGGACTGATGAACTCGCCCAGTGCTGTGGTGAGCACGGCAAAGCCCAGCCCGAACAGCAGCAGCGTGCGGGCAATCTGGCCCAGGGTGATGCCACAGGTGCGGATGACGGTGTATTCACTGGAGCTGGCCAGCTGCGTCATGGCCACCATGCCGCCAATCAGCACCGCCAGCGGCATCAGTTCGTAGGCGTGGCCAGGCGCTTGCAGCGCGATATAGCCCAGCATCTTGCCGATGGAGTAATTGCCATGGTTCAGGTCGGGCACTTCGTGAATGATGTCGAAGAAGCCATACAGACCCAGCAAGGCTGCCAGGGTAAACAGCGTGGACTGGGTCAGTGCGCTGATGATGTAGCGATAAATCAGTTTCATCTGGCTTCAGGGCTTGTTCAGGAAGTATTTCAGGGTCTGACGCACGGTATTGGCCGGACGGTCGCGATATTTGAGCAACAGCACGGCCAGGATCAGCACGATCACGTGAACGATCAGGATGCTGGCCATGCCCACCTTGCCCTGGGTAATCCAGTTACGTACCAGCGTCAGGCTGTTCTGGTACAGGAAGAATGCCAGCAAGGCCACCACCAGATTGTAGGCATGGCCGCTGCGCGGGTTGTAATAAGAGAGCGGAATGGCCAGCAAGGCCAGCACCAGACAGCTCAGCGGCATGGACAGGCGCCATACCAGTTCCGAGCGCAAGGCCGGGTCGCTGCTGCCGATCAGGCTGCCGGTACTTTGCGCCTGACGGTTGTTGGGCGGGGCGGCCAGTTTCTGGTTGGTGCCAATCAACACGCTGTAACGCTGGAAACTGCCCACCTCGTAGTCGGACTTGCCCGGTTCACCCACGTAGCGGCGGCCGTCTTCCAGCACCAGTACGCGTTCGTTGTCTTCATTCACCGAAATGTAGCCGCGCTTGGCAAAAATGCTGGACACTTTGCCCTCGCTCAAGTCCTGCATGAAGATGCGCGTGGCTGCGCCATGGTCGCCGCCATAGCTTTCAATGAAATACACCTTGCTACCGGAGCCGGTTTCCTTGAACACGCCCGGCGCGATGGCGCTGATTTCTTCCCGGCGCTTGAGGATTTCCGCATACACCTGGCTGCGCTCTTCCGCCCAGGGCGCGATGAACAGCGACACAATGCCCACCAGCAAGGCCAGCGGGATGGTAAAACGCATCACCGGCCACACCCAGTCACGCAAGGACAGGCCGGATGACAGCCAGACGGCCATTTCATGGTCGCGCCAGATACGGGTCATCACCACCAGTACGGTGACGAAAACGGTCAGAATCATCAGCAGGGGGAACAGACCCAGTGCCCAGAAGCCGATCAGCGCAGTGACGGCTTCGTTGGCGATTTGCCCCTCGGCCGCACGGCCAAGCAGGTTGATGGCCTGGGTCGAGAGAATGATGGCCAGCAGGACGACAAATACGCCCAGGGCGGTAAAAGTCAATTCTCGGGTCAGGCTTTTACGAAAAACCATTTATCAGTGCCTTTTTGACTTTTTATGACTAGCGTAGTGATAATTTGATTTGATAACTCTGAAACGCCGGTTTCGGCAAATTTCGGGATGGACGCAGCTTCTGTCTTTGCCTGCTACAGGCAGGGCCTTTAGGTAAGCCAGACATCGCTGGCAGCCTGCAGGAAGTGGAGCAACTGACACTCGCATTTCATGGGAGTACAAGATGGAATTTAACATAAAAAGCGGCAGCCCGGAAAAGCAGCGCGTTGCCTGCGTGATCGTGGGCGTCTATGAATCGCGCAAGCTCACCTTTGCTGCCGACTTGCTTGATCGCATCTCCAACGGTTTCATCAGCGACGTCATTCGTCGCGGTGACATGGAAGGCAAGCTGGGCAGCACGCTGATCCTGCATTCCGTGCCGCATACCCTGTGCGACCGTGTGATGCTGGTGGGTCTGGGCAAGGAACGCGACTTCCGCGCCAAGGAATACCGCGAGGCCGTGCGCAGCTCGGTGCGCAGCCTGACGCAGACTTCCGCCACCGAAGCGGTAAGCTACCTCACCGAACTGACCGTGAAAAAACACGATGTCGAATGGATGATCGAGCAAGCCACCGTGGTGACGCTGGACGTGCTCTATCGCTTCGACCGCTTCAAGAGCAAGCAGGACGACAGCGCCCGCGAGCCGCGCAAGCTCACGCTGGCCGTGCCGCGCCGCAGCGACCTGGCTGATGGCGAAAAAGGCCTGCTGCGCGGCCTGGCCATTGGCAATGGCATGAAACTGGCCAAGGACCTGGGCAACCTGCCGCCCAATGTCTGCACGCCTGCTTACCTGGCAGAAGAAGCCGAGCGCATTGCCGCAGAATTCGGCACCCAGGTGGAAATCTACGGCCAAAGCCAGCTGGAAGAACTGGGCCTGCATTCCTTCCTGTCGGTTGCCCGTGGCAGCGTGGTGGAGCCCAAGCTCATCGTGCTGCAATACCAGGGTGCCAAGGACAAGAACGACCGCCCGCTGGCGCTGGTGGGCAAGGGCATCACCTTTGACTCCGGCGGTATCTCGCTCAAGCCCGGTGAAGGCATGGACGAGATGAAATACGATATGTGCGGCGCAGCCTCGGTACTGGGTGCCTTCCGCGCGGCGGTGGAAATGAAGCTGCCGATCAATCTGGTGACGATTGTTCCGGCTTGCGAAAACATGCCGGCCGGCAATGCCGTCAAGCCCGGTGACATCATCACCAGCCTGTCCGGCCAGACCATCGAAGTGCTCAATACCGACGCAGAAGGCCGCCTGATCCTGTGTGATGCGCTGACCTTTGCCGAGCGCTTCAATCCGCAAACCGTGATTGACGTTGCCACCCTGACCGGTGCCTGCGTGATTGCGCTGGGCCATATCGCCACCGGCCTGTACAGCAATCAGGACAGCCTGGCGCGTGAACTGCTGGCGGCTGGCGAAGAAGTAGCCGACCGTGCCTGGCACATGCCCTTGTGGGATGAGTACCAGGAACAGCTCAAGAGCCCGTTTGCCGACATGGCCAATATCGGCGGGCGTCCGGGTGGCAGCATCACCGCCGCCTGCTTCCTGTCGCGTTTTGCCAAGGCTTATGACTGGGCACATCTGGATATCGCCGGCACTGCGTGGAAGAGTGGCAAGGACAAGGGCGCAACCGGTCGCCCGGTACCCTTGCTGGTTCAGTTCCTGCAAGACCGTGCCGACATCGCCCTGGGCAATGTCGTGCGCCGTGGCCGCCCGCGTCGTGAATCGCCTGAAATCGTAGAAGATGACGCGGATTGATTTCTATACCAATGTGGCCCAGCCGCAGGAGTTTGCCTGCAAGCTGGCCGCAACGGTATTCCGCAAGCGAGAGCGCCTGCTGGTCTGGCTGGAAGACGAGCGGGCGCTGGATACCTTCAGTAACCGGCTTTGGTGCATGGGTGATACCCAGTTCATCGCCCATTGCCGGATGGATTCTCCCGAAGCGGCCGAAACGCCGATCTGGCTGACCGCCAGTCTGCCGGCCGGTTTGCAGCACCCGGTATTGTTGAACCTGGGGCCGGAATTGCCGGTCGAGCCAGCGCAGTTTTCCCGTATCCTGGAAATCGTCGGTACCGATGAGCAGGCGCTGGCCACTGCGCGCCACCGCTTCAAGTCCTATCGCGCTCGCGGTTACGCCATTCAACATCATGACATGAGCCACAAGTGACCATGAACCAGTCGCCAACGCCTGATCTGCCCTCCTGGGACGAGCTGGACCTGCCCGTGCTGGACGAAGTGGTGGATGAAACCGCCATTCCCGTCCTGGCGGACGAAGTGCTGGATGTGCCGGATTTTGACTTTTCCAGCGAATTGGATGCCGCACACCGTGCCCTGTCTGCTCCGGCAGAAGGCGTGGCAGAACTGGATATTCCCGAGCTGACACTGGAAGACCTGGAGGTGGCAGCGCCGCCGGTCAGTGACAGCCCGGCGCTGGATCTGTCCGGCCTGCCTTCGCTGGACCTGAGCGAAGCGGCGGACGAGCTGGATCTGGGCCAGGTATTGCAGGGCAGCGACCCGCTGTCCCTGGCGGCCCCGCCTGCTGCGCAAAACTCACCGAAGCCCGAAGCACCCTTGATGGCGGTGGATGGCTTCGAGTTTGTGCTGGATGAGGCGGTGCCGGAATTACCTGCCGACAAGCCCGCCCAGCTGAATGCGACTGCGTCCGCCCCGCCAGCAGTTGCGACTATGCCGACAGCCATGCA